>JBBQLI010000036.1:0-26607 GCA_038327765.1 Candidatus Limnocylindrales bacterium
CCGCCCGGACGGCGATCCGCGGGCTCGGTGGCTACATCGGCGCCTCGAACACCTCCAACGACGGCGACCGCCCGGTCGCCGAGATCACCTATCGGATCCCCGTCGCGCGCTGGGAGGATGCGCTGGCAGCGCTGCGCACCCTCGGTGGCCAGACCACCAAAGTTGTGGTCGAAAGCACACAGGCCGTCGAGGTCACCGGCCAGATCGTCGACCTGGACGCACGCATCCGGAACCTGCGAGCAAGCGAGACGTCCCTCCAGGCGATCGCCGCGGCAGCCACCAAGGTTTCCGACGTCCTCGAAGTCCAGGGCCAGTTGACGACGGTCCGCGGCCAGATCGAGGAACTGAGTGCACAGCGGACGGACCTTGGCGATCGAGCCGACTACGCCACGCTGGCCACGACGTTCCGCGTACCCCTGGTCGCCGTGCAGCAGGCCCAGCACGGCTGGGAGCCAGGCGCCATCGTCGACGATGCGGCCGCCAACATGATCTCGATCCTGCAGAGCGTCGCCGGGGCCGGAATCTGGTTCGCCATCGTGTGGCTGCCGATCCTGATCGTCCTGGCGATCGCCGCGGTCCTCCTGCGCTGGATCTCCCGACGGACGGGGCTCCTCCGCCGGGCCCGGACCATCCTGCCGCCCGGCCCCCCCGACGCGCCCAGCGGCTGGGTCACGCCAGGCGGCTGACCTTCCGGGCGGCTGACCTTCCGGGCATCCCGGGCTCGTGGCACCATGCGTCCGAGATGACCGACCAGGGCATTCGCTACGACCGGATCGCGCACGGCTACGCCCGCTGGTGGGCGCCGGTCCTCGCGCCCTCCGTAGGACGCCTGATCGACCGGGTCCTCGGGGCTCTGCCCGATGGCCCGGTCCGCGTCCTCGACGTGGGAACCGGCACGGGCCAGCTGGGGATCGGGCTGGTCGAGCGTGTGGGGGGTGCGACGGTCGTGGGCATCGACGCCTCGGGCGAGATGCTGGAGATGGCCGATGCCGAAGCCGATCGGCGACTCGATCGGGCGGACCGTGGCCGCTTCACGACCCGTGCCGCGAGTGCGGATCGCTTGCCGTTCCCGGATGGGTCGTTCGACGTGGTCGTGGCCTCGTTCGTCCTGCAGCTCGTCGCTCATCGACCGAGCGTGCTGCACGAGATCCGACGGGTCCTGCGCCCGGGCGGCCGGTTCGCAGCCGTGACCTGGGTGCAGGGTCGGGTCGGGTTCGAGCCGGACGAGATCTTTGACGACCTCCTCGACGAGATCGAGATCGGCGCCCGCGAGGGGGACGGCCGATCGGGCGATTTCGAAAGCGTCGAGCGCGCGGCTCGTGAACTGCGGCGGGCTGGCTTCCACGCCGTGACCGCGATCGCCGACCGGGTGGAGCACCAGTTCGACGCCGACGGCTACTACGGCTTCATGGTCTCGTTCGACGAGGAGACGCTGATCGCCGACCTTGAGCCTGCCCAGCGAGACTGGTTGCTCGCCGAGCTCCGGGCTCGCCTGGGTCGTCTGGACGCCGACGAGCTGGTCCTCCGGCTCCCGACCGTCATCACCGACGCTCGCCGCGCGGACCGCTGACCGGTGCACGGGACCAAAGCGTGGGACGACATCGTTGACGTCGAGGTCAACCCTGTCATGACGTCGGCTGAGGCGGCGGCGGCCGTCGCTCCTCGGCTGTGACGACGATCACGAGCGGCCCTCCTGGGCTCGGGATCGTCGGCCTCGATCACATCCAGCTTGCGATGCCGTTCGGCGGCGAGCGACCCTCGAAGCCCTATTCCTCGGTGGTCGCTGCGCTCTCGCCTTCGCCCGCGGCGGCCTCGGTCGCGGCAGCAGCTTCGGTGGCCGCAACCTCGCTCGCACCGACCACGGTGGCCTCCTCGACACGTGGCGCCTGGACCTTGGCGACGATCTCGTCGCCGTCGGTCAGGAGCGTCACGTCGGCCGGGATGATCAGGTCACGCACGTGGATGGTGGCCTCGAAGTCGATGAGGGACTCGATGGAGTATTCGATCGACTCGGGGAGGCGATCCGGCAGCGCCTTCACCTTGACCGTCTCGATCGGGTGGAGGAGCGTCCCGCCGAGGAGGGTGACGGCGGTCCCATCGCCCGTGGAGACGAGCGGGACGTCAACCGTGAGCTCCTCAGTCATGCGGACCAGGAACAGGTCCACGTGGAGCAGCTTGCGATGCACGGGGTGGATCTGGACGCTCTGCACCAGGACCGGGCGAGCCTTCTTGCCATCGATCGACAGGTCGACGAGCGCATTCGAGCTCACGCGTCGGCGGAGCAGTTCGAACTCGTGGGTGTCCACGGAGACGTTGGCGGAGTCGACACCGTGGCCGTAGACGACGGCGGGCAGACGGCCTTCGCGACGGATGTTGGCGACGGCCTTGCCGGTCACGTCGCGGTGCTCGGCTGCGAGGGTCGCGCGGGCGGTGGCGGTGGACATGGAGCGGGACCTCAGGATGGACGATGTCGTGGGGCGGGCTGCGGACTCTCCGGCCGGTCGGCGGGACGAGGCGCCCGGGTGCGCGGCACAGGGTACCACGAGGCGGCACGCACGCCCACGCGCGACGCACGCGGGCGGGGCGCACCACCCGCACGGTGGTTTTCGCCGCTCGGTGTAGCATCGGCCCGTGTCTGCAACCATCCTGATCGTCGAGGACGAGCACGCGGTCGCCCGCGGGATCCAGTACGCGCTCCAGCAGGAGGGCTACGAGGTCGCCGTGGCTCGCTCCGGCGAGGAGGGCCTTGACCTGGCGGTCAACCAGGCGCCCGACCTGGTGGTGCTCGATGTCCGCCTGCCAGGGATCGACGGGTTCGAGGTGCTCCGCCGCGTCCGCGCGGCTGGCGCCAAGATGCCGATCCTGGTCCTGACCGCACGCGACGACGAGGTCGACAAGGTGATCGGCCTGGAACTCGGCGCCGATGACTACCTGACCAAGCCGTTCGGGCTGCGCGAGCTGATGAGCCGCATCAAGGCCCTGCTCCGTCGCTCGTATGGCGACCTCGCGGATGCGGTCGGCGGACGCGTGATCCGCCATCGCGACCTCGTCATCGACCTCGAGCGACGGCGGGTCCAGCGCGGCGACCGGCGCATCGGCCTCACCCCCACCGAATTCGAGATCCTGCGCCACCTTGCGTCGCGACCCGGGCGCGTCTACACCCGCTCCGAACTGCTCGAACTGCTGCGCGACTACGAGGCGCTCGACCAGGACGAGAAGACCATCAACGTGCATGTGAGCCACCTGCGCGACAAGATCGAGGATGACCCGGCGGCCCCAGCGTTCGTGATGACGGTGCGCGGTGTCGGCTACGCCTTCGCCGAGCGCTGAGGCGGTCGCGGGTCGGCGCATCCGGCTCCCGCGTCGTCTCCGGCGCGTCCTCCCGAGGACCTTCCAGGCACGCCTGACCGTCGCCTTCGTGGCGGTCATCGCGCTGCTCCTGATCCTGGTCTCCGTCGTCGTCCTGAATCGCCTCGACGACTATTTCGCACGCCAGCAGACGGCCGACCTGGAGTCACGCTCCGCGACCGTCGCCGCGGTCGTCCAATCGGTCGCAGAAGGGGCGCTGGCGGGCAGCGAAGTGGTCGTCGGCAAGACCGGGCGACTCAACCCTTCTGTGGTCACCGCGATGACCGACCCGAGCTTCCAGCATGTCCTCGCCGACCAGTTGGCCCTTGCCAACGTGACGATCCGCTTCGGCGGGTTCACGACCGGCAACGGCGTCATCACATTCCTGCCCGCACCGGACGGGCCGTTCCTTGCCCGGCTGCGCGCTGCAGCGCCGGCGGCCGGCCAGACCCAGGAATCCACGACGGTCGGCCCGAACCTCTACTACGGCGGATCCGTGGATGGACCGTATGCGGTCGAGATCACGCTGGGCAACCCGTACACCTTCCGCCAGGCCGCGCTGACCAACGTCAGCGGCATCCTTCTCGCGATCGGGCTGTTCGCCCTCGGGTTGAGCGTCCTGGTGTCGGCGGCCCTCGCCCGACGGTTCACGACACCGCTCCGGCAACTGACGGACGCCGCCCGATCCCTCGCTGACGGCGACCTCTCCCAGCGCGTCACCGCGGCGCGGATGCGCTCCGGTTCCTCGGAGCTGAGCGAGCTGGCGGTCCAGTTCAATGCGATGGCGGACCGGGTGGAGGAGAGCGTCGAACTGATCCGACGTGACCGTGACCGCAGTCGCGACTTCCTCGCCGACGTCTCGCACGAGCTGCGTACGCCGCTGGCCGCACTGCGCACGTTCAACGACCTGCTCAAGGAGCGCGCCGGATCCGATCCGGAGGCGCGCGCCGAGTTCCTCGAATCGAGCGGCCAACAGATCGAACGGCTGGATTGGCTGGCCCAGAACCTCCTGGAGCTCTCGAAGCTCGATTCCGGGCTGGTCCTGCTGGACCTGCGGCCGGACGACTTGCGCGCTGCGGTCGAGACGGCCGTGGAACAGAGCGCGGCCGCGGCGCGCAAGCGGGGCATCTCCGTCCTTCTGACCCTGCCGAACTCGCCGGTCCGGATCCGCCACGATCCGCAGCGCATCGGGCAGGTCGTGGCCAATCTCGTGAACAACGCGCTCAAGTTCACGGGGCGGGAGGGATCTGTGACCGTTGATGTCGCGGCGACGCCGGACGGTGCGCGCATCGATGTCGCCGACACTGGCGTGGGCATCGACCCGGCCGAGCTGCCGCACATCTTCGAGCGCTTCTACCGGGGCTCGCGTGCGAACGAGGCGCGTGGCAGCGGCAGCGGGCTCGGCCTGGCCATCGTGCAGTCGATCGTCGACATGCACGGAGGGTCGATCTTCGTCGAGAGCACCATCGGAGCCGGTGCCCGGTTCACGGTCCTGCTCCCCAGGGACCCGCGCCTCATCGAAGGGACTCCGGCCGCTGCACGGGCCGACGTGGCCGCGGCGCCCACATCTTCGGATCCGGAACGCAACATGACGGAAACTTCACCGACAGACCGACCGCAGGTGAATCCGGAACCCGCACCGTAGTCGACATGACCGCGTCGACGCCATCCATCCCGGCGAACCGGTCCATCACCAGCAAGGATCGACACCGACATGACCGATGAGCTCCATCCCTCCGACCCGGGTGATCCGGGCGAGGTGACTCAACTGCACGAGACGCCGATGATCTTGACGCCGCAGTCGGCCGAGGTCCCGGACGGATCCCCCGCGACAGCGTCCGACACGACGCCGACCGGGGAGACGACCGCATCGACGCCGCAGACCTACACACCGGCCGCGGAGACGCGACCGGACTGGATGCGGACGTTCGAGACCCCGGCGTCCAGCGCCCCCGAGCGCTGGTTCGAACCCGCCCCTGACACCGTCCCGGTCGTGCCGGTCGTCGCAGCGCGACGTGGGTCGGGCCCCGCTGCCATCGTCGCCGTCGCGCTGCTCTCGGCGATCCTCGCCTCGGGCGGGACCGTCCTGGCCCTGAACGCCAGCGGGGCGCTGGACCGTCAGATCGCGACCGTGTCGAACCCGTCGGGGACGAATGTCGGCGCGATCAAGCCGGTCACCATCGACGAATCCTCGGCGACGATCAACGTCGCGGCCAAGGTGAGCCCTGCGGTCGTCCGCATCACCGTCACCGGCACGGCGTCGTCGGGCAACTCCGGGGTCATCCCGGAGACGGGCGTGGGGTCCGGGGTCATCTACGACAGCAATGGCTGGATCCTGACCAACAAGCACGTCGTCACCGGCGGAGACAAGTTCGATGTCGAACTCAAGGATGGCCGCGTCTTCTCGGGCAAGGTCTATGGCACCGACACCCTGACCGACCTCGCGATCATCAAGATCGACGCGACCGGCCTGACGACTGCCGCCATCGGCGAGTCGGATGCGCTCAAGGTTGGTGAGTTGGTGGTCGCGATCGGCAGTCCGCTCGGCACCTATTCGAACTCCGTCACGAGCGGCATCGTGTCCGCGACCGGCCGCACCATCACGACCGACGGTTCCACCAAGCCGCTCAATAACCTGATCCAGACCGACGCCGCCATCAACCCGGGCAATTCGGGTGGGCCGCTCCTCGACGCCGACGGCAACGTCATCGGCATCAACACCGCCATCGCCTCGGGCAGCAACGGGATCGGCTTCGCGATCCCGATCGATATCGCCCGTCCGATCATGGCCGAGGCCGTGGCTGGTCAGGCACTCGCCCGACCGTACATGGGCATCAGCTTCGTCAGCATCGACCGTCAGTTCGCCACCGACCACAAGCTCTCCGTCATGGACGGCGCGTATGTCGGTGCGACGGACGCGAGCGGCCAGGCGACCGAAGGGGTCGTAGCGGGCGCGCCGGCGGCAACCGCGGGCATCAAGGACGGCGACATCATCACGGCGGTCGGCGGCAAGACCATCGACCAGGAGCATCCGCTCGATGCAACGCTCAGCCAGTTCTCGCCGGGTCAGACGATCGACGTCACGCTCCTGCGCGACGGCACGAGTCTCACGGTCAAGGTGACGCTCGCCACCCGCCCGTCGGACCTGTAACCAGCGGTCCTCCTCCTCACCCGGTGACGCCGGCACCGCCTTCGGGCGGTGCCGGCGTCGTCGCGTCCGTTGCCGGTCAGGTGGCGCGTGACCGCGTGATCTCCACGGCGGCGTGGTCGAGCGGGCCGCCCAGGCGAACGCCTGGCTTGCGTACGCGAACCACGATCGCGTCAGCGGGGAACCGGGCGAGGAGCGCCGTCGTGATCGACGACGCGATCGACTCGAGGAGCGCGTGCGCCGGGCCGGCCATCACCGCGGCGACCACCTCATAGACCTGTGCGTAGTCGATGGTGCGGGTCAGATCGTCCGTGCTGCCGGCCGGCGCGAGGTCGGTCCACAGCTCCACATCCACCTCGAAGGGCTGGTCCGCGGCACGCTCCCAGTCGTGCACGCCGTGACGTGCCTCGAACCGGAGGTTCGTCAGGATGATCCGATCGGTCATATGGTCCATCCACGGATGATGGCATCGCTCATGCGTGCCGCGCGGACATTCGCCCGGACGTCATGCACGCGCACGAGATCGACACCGGCAGCGATCCCCAACGCGGTGGTCGCGATGGTGGCCTCGAGCCGCTCATCCGGTGGCAGGTCGAGGACCTTGCCCAGCGTCGATTTGCGCGATGTGCCAAGGAGGATCGGCCGGCCGATGACCGCGAGCTGCGCCAGGCCGCGCAGGACCACGATGTTCTGCTCCGCGGTCTTCCCGAAGCCGATCCCCGGGTCGACGATGATCGACGTGCGGGCGACGCCCAGCCGAACGGCACGTTCCACGGCACCCGCCAGGTCGGCGACGATCTCCCCGAGCAGGTCGTCGTAGCGCGGCTCGACCCGGTTATGCATCACGATCAGCGGGACAGCCGCCGTCGCGGCGACCCGGGTGATCGCCTCATGCGGGCCGACGCCCCAGATGTCGTTGATGGCATCCGCGCCGGCGGCCAGGGCCGCCTCGGCGACGGCAGGCTTCGTCGTATCGATCGTGATCGGGATGTCGGGCAACGCCGCCCGGATCGCCTCGATGACGGGCAGCACCCGGTCGCGTTCCTCCGCTTCGGTCACCTCCGCGTGACCTGGTCGAGTGGATTCGCCACCGACATCGAGGAGATCGGCGCCCTCGGCGACCATCCGCTGCGCCTGCGCCACAGCGGCAGCGACCGGATCGGCGTCGGCGGCGAGCCCGTCGCCCGAGAACGAATCCGGGGTGACGTTGACGATGCCCATCACGTAGGTGCGCGCACCCCACACGAAGGTCGTCGATCCGATCCGGGTCGGGGCGGGCTGGGTCATCGGGTCTCGTCAGGGTCGCGCCACGCGGGCTCATCGATCAGCCGCGCACGCACGGCCCCGACAAGATAGAGCGAGCCCGCCACGAGGATCGGTCCGGCTCCGCTGGCCAGCGCCCGGTCCAGCGCGGCAGCCGGGTCGACGGCGGTCTCCGGTCGTGGTCCCATGGGTCGGATCGCCCGCCAGCGCGCGGCCAGGGCGTCGGGCGCGAGGGCCCGGGGCAGGTCGACGGCCGTGGCGATGACGCGAGCGCCGACCAGCGTCTGCGACGCGGCGAGCGCTGACACGATCCCATCCACATCCTTGTCGGCCATCGATGCGGTCACCACGGTCCACGGTCCGGACGACAGTGCCGCCCGCAGGTCGTCGAGGGCCACGGCCAGCGCCGCCGCTCCCGCCGGGTTATGGGCGCCATCGAGGAGGACATCGCGGCCAGCGCTGGTGATCAGCTCCAGTCGACCGGGCCAGACGGCCGTCGCGTATCCGCGCCGACGGGCATCGGCATCGGCCGTGGCGATGCCCGCCTCCGCGAGGGCGTCGAGGATCGCGTCGGCGACGGCGACATTCGCGGCCTGGTGGCGCCCGCGCAAGCCGACCCTGGTCGCGCCAAGGCCGGGCAGATCCACGTCGATCCCGTCGCGGTCCCAGCCCATGAGTCGGGCCGGCGCGACCTTGGTCAGGGGAACGCCCATGCGTCGGGCGCGGCGCGCGATGATCCTCAGGGCAGCACCGCTCGCCCCGGTCACCGCCAGATCGCCGCGCTCGATGATCGCGGCTTTCTCTCGCGCGATGTGGACCACCGTGGGGCCTAGCCGGTCCATGTGATCGAGGTCGACGTTGGTGATGGCAGCCACGCCGCCGTCCCACGCATGCGTGGCGTCGAGGCGACCGCCCAGGCCCACCTCGACCAGGGCGACATCGACCCCGACCATCGCGAAATGACGGAAGACGACGGCGGTCAGCAGCTCGAATTCGGTCGGGTCGCCGAGGCGCCGCGCCACGCGATCCGCGATCGGCAGGATCTCCTCGACGAGGGCGGTGAACGTGGCGGCGTCGATGGGCCGTCCATCCACCTGGATCCGCTCGCGGTAGGTGACGAGGTGCGGCTTCGGGGTCTCCCCGACGCGCAGACCGGCGGCGCGCAGGGCACTCCCCGCCAGGGCGAGGACGCTTCCCTTGCCGTTGGTCCCGCCGACCAGGGCTCCGCGCACGGAACGCTGTGGATCGCCGAGTTCACGCAGCAGTGCCCGTGTCCTGCCGAGCCCGAGCCGGATCCCGAAGCGGCCGCGGTCGGCCAGTGCCTGGAGCGCGTCCTCGTAGGCAGTCACGTCGGGCCTGTCACTCGCGACTGAGTTCATCCTCGTAGAAGACGCACTGGTTGAAGCGCGGGGTCAGACAGACGTCGTTCACATAGCCCTGGTCGAGATGGACGCCGCCGCGCAGCTGACAGCGCGAGACGTTGGCGTCCTGGCGGATGAGGGCCTTGAGCAGGTGCGGGGCCTGGATCGGGATCGCGCCTCGGGCACCGGTCATGTAGAAGTGCGGACAGACGTTGCGCCGCAGGTTCGGCAGCCCGAACCCGGGTCGGGCCATGCTCAGGGCGTACTGCGCCGCAGTGGCACCACGTACCGCTGCCGGCGATGGGGCGACGCGCGCGATCGGGCCGACACCGAACGCCGGTCGACCGACTGCACTGACCCCTGGCCTGCCCGGAGGGCTGATCGGTCGCCCGGTCCGTGGATCGCGTCCCTGCACTCCATCCCTCGTTGCGGGCGCGTGTACCCAGTGACACGCGCGCTGACCGCGCCAGAGTACATCCCACCGCAACAGACCGAGTCGTCGGACCGTCAACTGCCACGCATGCGACAATCGGAGCGATGACGACCCGGCGCGGCGCACGGCCGACCCACGTCCGACCTCGACCACCGTCGAGCGGTCGTCCGACCCCCTTGAAGGCACGACCGAAGGCGCCGAAGCCGACGCGCATCGCGTCCCACCGACCCATCGATCGCGGTGCGGGCCTGCCGGTCTTCATGAAGCTGGTCCTGGCGTTGGCCATCGTCGCCCTGGGATTCGGCGTGCTGTACGTCGGCGCCGGCGGTCTCCGCTGGGCGGTGGGCGGGCTGGGTTCCACCCTGGCCGGGTTCGTCCAGGGCGTGACCGCCACCTCGTCACCATCGCCATCGATCGCGGTGATCTCCGACGCGCCGATCCTGGCGGCACCCGATGAGCCGTACACGGCCAACAAGAACGTCGACCTGGAGATCACCCTCCCGGCGGCGGTGGTCGGCTCCGACGCGTACCAGATCCAGGTCTTCGTGGCGCTGCAGGACCAGTCAGCCTCGCTCGTCGCTCAGCAGCCGGTCGGGTCCGCGGCCAAGAAGGTCATCCCGGTGGTCCTCCAGAAAGGGATCAATGACTTCACGGCGGTGATCCTGGGGCCAGGCGGACCATCGGACACCTCGCCCGTCATCCGCTACGTGCTGGACACGGCTAAGCCGAAGATCGTGATCACCTCGCCGAAGAACAACGCCGTGGTCAACGGAAAGAAAGTGACGGTCACCGGGACGGTCCAGGCGCGCTCGACGCTGATCGCTCGCAACACTGACAACGACACGTCGATCACCGCGACGGCCGGGAGCGACGGCACGTTCCGGCTGGATCTCGGGCTGGCGCCCGGGACGAACCACCTGGTCATCGACGCGACCGACCCGGCCGGCAACGTCGCCGAGGCGCTGCTCTCGGTGAAACGCGGGACCGGCAAGCTCACCGTGGCGCTGAGCGCCAGCGACTATTCGATCTCCCGCAAGGGCCTGCCCCAGGTCCTGAAGCTCAGCGCGCAGATCACCGACCCCAATGGGTCGCCGCTCGCCGGCGCCGACGTGACGTTCACGCTGAGCATCCCGGGGATCCCCACCATCACCGGTCCAGCGACCAGCGATGCGAACGGGCGTGCGAGTTTCACGACCACGATCCCGAAGGGCGCCGACCTCGGTCAGGGAAGCGCGACGGTCCTCGTCTCCAGCAGCGACTTCGGATCCACGCAGGACTTCACGGTCATCACGATCGCCAAGTAGGCGGGCGCGGGCTCGCTCGCGTCATTCGGCCCGGTTCGACACGCGGCGGCGTCGCAGCTACCATCGGCCCATGCCGATGTGGAGATGCCCCCACTGCGGAACGCCCCAGGCCGAGACCGCGCATTGCTGGGTGTGTCGACGATCCAGCACCGCTTGTCTGACCTGTCGGCACTTCCGTCGCTCCGTCGCCGCCAAGCTCGGCTATTGCGGTCTCGATCGGCATCGACAGCCACTCTCCGGCAACGAGATCCGGGCATGCTGGGAATCCGGGCCGGACGCTGCCGCACCCAGCATCGCGGCGGCCGCGGAGCCTGCGATCCGTCCATCCCGACCGCTGCCAGTCACCACGGTCCCGGTGGCAACGCCCGCGCGCACCTTCGTCGAAGTCGGCGGAACGGCGGCCCCGCAGGCCCGCGCGAGGCGTCGAGCGGCGGCCTCGGACGCCGCGACGCGGGAGACCGATCCGATCGAACCTGCCGTACCAGCGGGACCGCGTCCGCGCTGGAGCCTCTGGGACGACCTGGGAGCCTGAGCCCGGCCCTCGGACCCTCTAGGGAGTCGGGACGGGTGTCGGGCTCGGCGTCGGAGCCGGGGTTGGCGTGGGGGTCGGGGTCGGGGCCGGGGTCGGTGTGGGAGCGGGGGTCGGGCTCGGGGTCGGAGCGGGGGTCGGCGTCGGGGTGGGAGCGGGAGTCGGCGTCGGGGTCGGCTCCGGTCCCTTCGACACGGCGTAGTCCACCGGGGTCCCCTTCGCCACGACGATGCCCGCGGATGGGCTCTGCGAGACGATGGATCCCACCGGGATCGCCGGGTCGAATGCCTCGGATCGTTGTCCGATCTTCAGACCGGCGTCGATCACGGCCTGGACCGCGTCGGATTCGACCAGTCCCTTGATGCTCGGCACTGGCGCGGTATCGACGCCGGCCGCCACCGTGATCTTGATCTCGGTCCCGCTCGGGACCACCTGGCCGGCCGGCGGATCCTGCGCGAGGATGGTGCCGACCGGCTGACTCGACGCCGGCTGGCCGGTGGGAACGAGCACGAGGCCCAGACCATCGGCCGTGGTCTGCGCATCGGTCGCGAGGGTACCGACGAAGTTCGGGACGGTCACCGCTGACGGCGACGGGCTGACGCTCGGAGATGGCGTGCCAGTGCTCCCGCTGCTCGCGAGCTGGAAGACCAGGAACGCGATCGCCGCGAGCAGGAGCACAGCGACGATCCCGGCGATCCAGACGACCGGGCTCGTGCCGCTGGGCGGTTCCGGCGGCACGCCACCGCGGACGCGCGGCGGGGGCGGTGCATAGCGAGGGTCGTCTCCGAGGTCGTCTGCCGCGTAGGCATCGGCTGCATACGGGACGGCGTTCGGATTGGCACGGGCCACGCCGCGCATCGCCATGGTGGGGTCCGCCCCGGCACCGGCCAGCGCAGCCCCGGCTAGGGCGCCGCCGGCGGCCGCACTCGTGGTCGAGGCGGGGGCAGCCACGCCACCCGAGACCAGCGAGGTCTCGAGGGCGTCGGCCATCGCGGACGCGCTGGAGAATCGATCGTGTGGGTCGAGCGCGAGCGCTGTCCTGGTGATCGCGGCGAGATCGCTCGGGACGCCGGCCCGGACCGCGGCCGGATCCGGGACCGGGCCGCTGAGCCGGGCCAACGCGACCGTCGCCGCGCTATCGCCCTCATACGGCCGCGTGCCGGTCAGGAGTTCGTAGAGGACGATGCCGAGGGAGTAGATGTCCGAGGCGGCGGTCGCGGGCTCGCCGCGGGCCTGCTCCGGGCTGATGTAATGGACCGACCCGAGCGTGGTGCCAGGGAGCGTCACCTGCGCCTCGGCGATGGCCCGGGCGATCCCGAAGTCGACCACCTTGACCTGGCCGTCACGGCCGATCAGGACGTTCCCCGGCTTGACGTCGCGGTGGATGAGCCCGCGGGCGTGGGCTGCGGCCAAGGCCCGGGCGACTGCTGCGCCGATGCGCGCGACCTGGCGCGCCGGGAGGGCGCCGCTGCGCCGGATGATCGTGGCGAGGTCCTCACCGTCAACCAGCTCCATGACGATGTATGGGCCGGACGGATCCTCCCCGTAGTCATAGACCTGGACGACGTTCGGGTGGCTCAGGGATGCCGCGGACTGGGCCTCCTGGCGAAAGCGCGAGGAGAAATCAGGGTCACGGAGGTACTCGGGCCGGAGCAGCTTGACGGCCACATCGCGGCCGAGTTGCGTATCGACCGCGCGGTAGATGGTCGCCATGCCACCCTGCCCGAGCAGTTCGATCAGGCGATATCGCCCGCCGAGTACCGTCCCGATCTCCGCCAAGCCAGACTCCCGTCATCAGGCGCCGTCCCGTCCGCGGCGCGTCGGGCGGCATGGTACCGCATGGCGACCGGCAGACCGGTCGCGCTTCCCCCTTCGATGGACGCCTCAGCGACCCCGGATGCGTCGCCGCCCGCCCACCATCGACGATGCACGAACATCCGTCACAGGTCGAGACCACTCAGATAGGCCCGGAATTCGCCGCCAAGATCCGGACGCTGGAGGGCCAGCTCCACCGAGGCCTTGAGCCAGCCCATCGTGGTACCGGCGTCGTAGCGGATGCCCTCGAACTCGTAGCCATAGACGCCCTGCTCTTCCATGAGCATCCCGATCGCATCGGTCAGCTGGATCTCGCCGCCGGCACCGCGCTGCGTCTGCTCGAGCTTGTCGAAGATCTTGGGCGTCAGGATGTAGCGGCCGATGATGGCCAGGTTGGATGGCGACGCACCGGCGGGCGGCTTCTCGACAAGACTCGTGACCCGATGGAGACGGCCATGGTCGAGTGGATCCTCGGACGGCTCGGAGCCGATCACCCCATAGCGACTGGTCTCTTCCGGCGGGACCTCCATGACGGCCACCACCGAGCAGTGCGTCTGGGTGTAGGCGTGGATCAGCTGCCCGATGCACGGCCGGTCGCCGACGACCACGTCGTCCGGCAGGATGACCGCGAACGGCTCGTGACCGATCAGGTCCTTGGCCATCAGGACGGCGTGTCCGAGGCCGAGCTGCTCCTTCTGGCGGATGTACGCCACCTGGGCCAGGTCGCTGATCGCGCGAACCTGGCGAAGCATCTCGATGTCGCCCTTCTCCTCGAGCAGGTGCTCGAGTTCATAGGACAGGTCGAAGTGGTCCTCGATCGCCCGCTTCTGGCTCGACGTGACGATGATGACCTGCTCGATCCCAGCGGCGACGGCCTCTTCGACCGCGTACTGGATGATCGGCTTGTCGACGAGGGGCAGCATCTCCTTGGGCTGCGCCTTGGTGGCTGGGAGGAAGCGGGTTCCCCAGCCGGCGGCAGGGAAGACGGCCTTTCGTACGCGCATCGGACCTCGCGTTGGGCGGGTGGGGAGGTTGCGACCAGTATAACCGGGGCCTCCGGCTACTCGGGCGGAAGGCTCCGCACGAAGCGGCGCACGGCCGCGTTGAAGGCCAGCGGGGCGTCCAGGTTGGTGAGGTGCGTGGCACCGCGCAGGAGGACGCGCCGGGCGTTCGTCGCCGCCCGGGCGAACCCGCGCGAACCGGGACGGAAGAAGACGTCGTACTCGCCATTCAGCAGCAGGGTCGGTCCGGGGTAGGCGGCAAGGCGCGGGCTGAATCGCTCCCCCACGAGGGTGCGCAGGGCCGTCGCACCGCCATCCGACCAGAAGCCATCCGCGATGATCGGCTCGGCGATGGCAGCCGGGTAGCGCGTCCGGAAGAACCACCGGTTGAGCGCATCCAGACCACGCGAGTCGAACATCTCCATCGCCCATGCGAGCGCCAGGTAGCCAAGCGACCGAGGGCCGACCGGCTCGGCCGTGGCACCCGCGAGGACGAGACCACGGACCCGCTCCGGTGATCGAGCCGCAAGGACCATCGCGACGTACCCGCCGAGCGACAGCCCCACCACGATGGCCCGGCCGCCGCCAGCGTGGTCGATGGCCTGCGCAACGCGGTCCGCGGCACCATCGAGCGTGAACGGCTCCGCGGCGAGCCGGCCGTGGCCGGGCAGGTCCAGCACGATCGTTCGGAACTCGGCAGCCAGATCTGCGACCTGCGCGCTCCAGGCGTGGCGCGCGAGCCGCGTCCCGTGCACGAAGACGATGACCGGAGCGTCGGGTGGGCCGGCGACGTCGAACCAGTCGGCTCGATCGGTGTTCGCGTCCACGTCTACGGTCCGCCCGGGATGTGCAGCCCGATGGCGTCATCCGGGTCGATCCGTGGAGCGGCAGATGATCGGTCGCCCGGGCCCCGCTGAAGGAGGACCGCCGCGGACAGGATCGCAACGGCCCCCGCCACCTGGATCGGTGCCAGACCTTCGCCGAGCAGCAGCGCTGCAAGCCCGACCCCGACGACGGGCTCGACCAGCATCAGGATGCCCGCCCGGGTCCCGCCGATCACCCGGATGCCCATGAGCAGCAGGATCGACGGGATCGCAGCCGTGCCGATGCCCGCGACCAGCAGCAGGGGCAGGATGCCTGGCTGCTGGAGCGGCACGGCCAGCGTGGCCGGGTGACCGCCGGCGATGGTGAACAGGACCGCGCCGCCGGCGACGACGGCCATCACCACGGTCAGCGCCTGCTCGGCGGGCACCGTGCGGTACTCGTCACGGCTGATGATGACGTAGCCGGCCTGGCAGACGGCGGCGGCCAGACAGAGGCCGAACCCGAGGGCGTCGAAGCGGACCCCCTGCGCCGGATCCAGTTGCGAGGCGATCACGGCGACCATGCCGACGAGGGCCAGTCCGAGTGCCACCACGCGGGTCCCATCGATGCGCTCGCGTCCACTGACCACGTTGACCACCGCGACGATCGCCGGGTATGTGTAGAAGCCGAGCAGGGCCAGGGCGACAGAGACCCGATCGAACCCGACGAAGAGCGCGAGGTTCACGCCGAGGCCGAGCAGCGCCGCCAGCAGCAGGCTCACGATCGCCCGCCGTCCGAGGTCGCGCGGCCAGGTGACCCGAGTCCCGCCGGCGCGGTGACGCCACGACACCAGCACGAGCGAGCCGCCCAGGCCGATCGCCGATCGCCACGCGACGAACGCGCCGGGCTCCATGCCGGCCTGATAGGCGAAACGCGAGAGCGGGCCGAGGATCCCGAACAGGACGGCGGCGGTCAGGACGATGAGGGATCCCTTTGGCGGCATCGAGGCATGGTAGAGCGAGATGGGCGCAGGGCGGTCCGCGGCGGACCCGTGGTCGATGCGCGAATGTCAGGCGGCGTGCACCGGTTCGCTGTGGGGAGCGTCGGCGTCGTCGAGGTGATCGGCCTGATCGGCCATCGCCTGCGCTGCGGGCGATTCATGACGACCCTTGGCGAAGATGACGGACGTGAACGGGATGCGGATCGTGCGGAAGACCTCGATCGAGACGAGGAAACCGGCGAACAGGAAGATCACGCCGAGGAACTTGCCGAGCTGGAACAGCTGGGTGGAGCCGAATCGGTTCAGGCTGTCCGTGAGCGTCGGGATGAACGCACCGATCGCGATGAGGATGGTGGCCGGAACGCGCGAGTGGATCCGACGGGTGGCGAGGGCGCGGACCGTCCCGGGCAGCGACGCCACGAAGTTCACGCCGATCGCCACTGGTGCGATGAACAGGTTGAACAGGAAGTGGTCGCCGGGCTGGTTCGGATCGAGGGAATAGGGAAGGATCCGGCGCTTCGGCATGAACACGTAGATGCTGAAGATCGCGCCGAGGATCAGCGCGAAGGCCCCGGTGATGTTCATGAACGGCGTGAGGAGGCGGAGCTGCGGTGGGAGCAGCGTGGCCACCGGCACGCCGGTGGTGGGGTCGAGCGCATACCCCGGTGCCGGCAGGGTCGTGGTCGCCATCAGGATCACCGAGAGCAGGGTCGCGCCGACGACGGCACCCATGGCCAGACGTGGCCAGCGGTCGTTCTGGAAGTACGTCTCGACGGCGACCGCCAGGGCGAGCAGGCCGGCGACGATGAAGTAGAGGAGCGGCAGTGTCCCGGCACCCTGGTACTCGGGCTTGTTCCGCACCAGGAACGTGAACAGTCCGGCGAAGAACAGGCAGATCGCGAAGCTGTAGCCGAACCGGGTCCGTCCAAGGAGCACCGCGGTCCCGAGCCCGAGCCAGCCCGCCGTCCAGACCGCACCCGTCAGGTACCAGGTTCGATAGAGCGCCTCATTCCAGCCCGCGACCCCGGCGATGGCCTCGCAGCCGGCACCCACCCCGTAGAACAGCATCCCGAGCCCCCAGACCAGCTGGAAGGCGCCGCGTCGCTCGCGCCACTGGTCGAACAGGGCGACGGCGAACACGAGGGCGAGGATCGACGTGATGGCGGGCAGGACGATCAGGGCGTCCATGGTCAGTGCGAGGCCTCCTGGTGGGTCGCGATCAGGCGGAGAAGCAGACGATCGAGGAGACCGGATGCGTCCTCGTACAAGCCACTGAGCCGGACCGGGTCGAGCGTCCGGCGGCGGCCGAGTCCGGTGATCTCGGCGAGGAACGGGCGGCGCGCCGCGACGAAGCGGGCGACCGCCTCGGTGAGGCTGGTGCCGGATGCCGCGAGACGGCGGGCCAGGTCATCGACCAGGGCAGTCGCATCGGCCTCGGTGGCAGAGCGCTCGGCGGCATCGAGGATGTCGGCATCGAGGAACGCGACCAGGGCGGTCACCAGCGACCGACCGTCCTGCCGATAGGCGGCGCGCTCCTCCGCGTCCTCGGTCGACGTGCCGCCGGGTGCGCCCGTCCAGCCGGTCCCGCCCGAGGCGGCGACCGTGTAGCTGCGTCGGTAGACCCGCTGCAGCCGTTCGGGCGTCGCACCCAGACTGGCGAGCGGTCGGGTCGGCGGTCGGGTCGTGCGCCGACCGGTCCCCGGCTGGCGCTCCGTCGCGAGCCGCTCAAGGGCCCGCCTGTCGAACCGGCGATGCCCACCCGGGGTCGTGTAGGCCTCCACACGGCCATCGTCGGCCCAGCGTCGGAGCGTGCCAGGATCCACCCCGAGGAGCCGACTGGCCGGACCGAGCGACAGCCACGTCCGGGTCGCGGCAGTCGAAGGAAGGTGGGGAACGGGCGGCATGGGCCTCGTCGGGTGAAAATCTACGCGAATCTCGCATGGTCGCGAGGGCACGGACCGGCGGAGGATAGGACCTGTCCGAAGACCGTGTCAAACGCGACCACGAGGCCGCCGGCGAGACCCGCGCGTCAGGCGGGGATGAACTCGTGGTCGTCCCGATGGATGCCGTCGCACAGGCCCCAGCGTGGCATGTCCGAGCCGGGGATCGGGATCGGCCGCATCAGTTCGCGGACCTGGCCGCGGCGGCAGAACAGGTAGCCTTTCGCCGCCATCCAGCGACGCACGTGCGCAGGGTCACCGTGGAACTGGAACGGTCCGGGGTTGATCTCCGGGCGACCCGCCCATGAGACCGGACTCTCGGCCGCCACGATGTCGAGCAGGTTGATCCGCCACGGCGTGCCGTCGATGATCTCGGCACAACCGTCGCACCGCTTCGCGACGTTGTCCTTGATGATCGTCCGGATCTGGATGCCCATGATCTCCATCGCGGCCGATGGTAGCAGGGGTCGGTGCGCCAGCGCGTGGGGGTGGAGGTGGTACCCCCAAGGGGATTCGAACCCCTGATCTCCACCTTGAAAGGGTGGCGTCCTAGGCCTCTAGACGATGGGGGCACGCGCGGCGCCAAGGCCGCGCCGAGTCTAGCAGAGGAGATCCGTCGTCCCGGTCACGCGGAACCCGATCAGGCGGCCTGCGCGCTCCCCGCGAGCAGGAACGCGATGACTGCGAGCGCGATGCAACCGGCCCCGGCCATGGCGGCGATGCCGCCGGTCAGACCGAGGGCGATCGCCCGTCCATCGCGATGCGCCAGGCCGGCCCGCCAGGTGGCCCGAAGGCAGTACGCAGCGAGCGCCACGAAGACGATGCCGAGCACCGCGGCGCCGGACGCGAGGGCCGGCAGCGACGATGCGTCGCGCACGCGGATCACGAAGATCCCGTAGGCGACCGAGCCGATGAGCGCGATGACCAGGATCACGACGCCCGGGCTGATGCGACGACCGAATGTCGGGCGCGCTCCTGGGTCGAACGGTTCGTCGAGCGGATCGGTCGCAGATGCACGAGCGGAGCGGGTCATCGCGAAAGCCTACCCCAAGGTCCGGTGATAGACCGCCACGTTATAGGTGAGGCGTGGCCGCGTCATCCCGGCACCCACCTCACGCCCGACCGCACCGAAGGCCTCGTCAAGGAACTGCTGCCCGTCCTCGATCGAGTCGAAGGTCCAGAAGCAGTGCAGGACACGAACCTTGAAACCGCCCCGCAGGAACGGACCGTCGCGCCGGCTCCAGAGACCGTACTCGGGTCGGTCGCCGCGCAGCCGCGAGACGTCGTCGCGACCGTAGTCGTGGAGCACGAGCAGGCGCCCCTCCGGGCGCAGGACCCGAGCCACATCGGCGACCGCTTCCGGGGTCGGGTCGAGGAACGGTCGCCAGCAGCTGATGGCCACGTCGAAGGCGTGATCCGGAGCGAGTCGATCCGATGCTCCGGCGGTCACGCGCGCGGCGAGTCCTGTGAGCTGGGTGGCGCGGATCCCGCCGTCGATGCCGTCGAGAAGCAGGACATCGCGGTCGGCCACGGGTCCCAGCGCCTCGAAGGCGCGCGGGATCTTTCCCTCGATGTCGAGGGCGCGCGCCAGCCGTCCCTCCAGAGCAGGGTCCAGCTCCATCGGAAAGTCCGCCATGGACGGCCGAGTATAGGGGCCGTTCACGCCCACCGGAACACGGAACCACGGCACGGGCCGAGCTCGAGGACGAGGGCGCTGTCGTCCGTGCCCGGAAGGACGGGCGCGACATCCGTGCCGGCCAGATCGATCGCCTCCAGCCGGCCGCTCCGCGGGGCGCCGTCACGAGGGATCACGAGTCGCGCCGGGCTGTCGCCGGCGTTGATGGCCACGAGCAGCCGGTCGTCGCCGGAGCCGCGTTCGAAGGCGAGTGCGGCATCCTGGGTCGCCAGGATCCGCACCCCGTCCGCGCGGAGTGCGCCCTCGCGGGCGCGCACGGCCGTGGCCTCGCGAACGAACGCATGGAGGGACCGGTCCCAGGCCGACTCGTCCCACGGGAACGCTCCGCGACAATCCGGATCCTTGCCGCCGCTCAGGCCGATCTCGTCCCCGTAGTAGATGCACGGGGCACCGGGGAGGGTCAGGATCAACAGCATGGCGAGCTTGACCCGTTCCGGATCACCGCCGATGACGCTGCGCAGTCGGGGCGTGTCATGCGAGCCAAGCAGGTTCAACTGGGCGGCCACGACCGATGGCTCGTAGGCGTCCATCAGCGCCCGCAGTCGGTCGCCGAAGGCAGCGCCATCCAGCGGCACCACGTCACGGTATTCGTCCTGCGTGCTGATCACTCCACGATCCAGGTGGACGCCCCCGGAGAACCCAAGGATCGCCTCGGCCAACGGATAATCCATCAAGCCGTCGAACCGGTCGCCACGTAGCCAGTCCGGCGCCACGTGCCAGACCTCGCCCACGAGATAGGCATCGGGCCGGATCGCACGACAGCGCTGCCGGAAGGTCTGCCAGAACGACTCGTCGGCGATCTCCTCCGGGACATCGAGGCGCCAGCCATCGATGCCCAGTCGGAGCCAGTGCTCGGCGACGCGGAAGAGGTACTCGCGGACGTCCGGGTTGGAGGTGTCGAGCTTGGGGAGTGCCGGCAATCCCCACCATGCCTCGTAGCCCAGCATCGATCGATCCACGGGCCCACCCGGGTAGGGGTCCAGCGGCCGACCGGACGCCAGCGCCGCCTCGTCGATGTGGAACCACGGGAGGTACGGCGAGGCGAGCCCTGTTTCCAGGATGTGGTGGAACGGCCAGAACCCCCGACCCGTGTGGTTGAAGACACCGTCGAGGACCACCCGCATCCGGCGCGCGTGGGCCTCGTCGAGGAGTTGGGTCAGCGCGTCGTTGCCACCGAGGAGCGGATCGACCGTCAGGTAGTCGTAGGTGTGGTAGCGATGGTTCGATGCGGACATGAAGACCGGGTTCAGGTAGAGCGCGGTGATCCCGAGGTCCTGGAGATAGTCCAGCCGCTCGACGATTCCCAGCAGGTCGCCGCCCTTGAACCCGTTTCGTGTCGGCGGCGAATCCCAAGGCTCCAGAGATCCCGGCTTCGACACGCGCGCGCTCGCCGCGAATCGATCGGGGAAGATCTGGTAGAAGATCGCGTCGCGGACCCAGGGCGGGATGTCGGGACTCACTCGGCCATGGTCGGGGCCATGTCAAGGTGGGTCGCGGTACCATGCGCTCCCCATGTGGCAACGCGTCCGCGAGATGCCTGGCGGCATCCGCCTCTTTCTCGTCTATGCGTCCCTGATCCTCGCGGGGATCGGCCTCAGCCTGCGCTACGTCATCGACCAGGCGATCAGCGCGCCGGTCAGCCTGACCGGGGTGGTGGTGATGGTCCTGCTGGCCTATACGATCTTCACGATGACCCTGGTGCTCCAGCGCAAGCAGGCGGGCCGCGGCCTTGCCCTGGGTCTCGCTACCCTGACCGTCCCGCTCATCCCGTTGCTGGCACTCGGACAGCTCTTCGTGCAGGCGGTGTTCATCGCGGCACTCTCAGCGTTGTTGTTCCGCGGCCTGCTCCGATCCGAAGTCAGGAGCTACCTCGATGAACTCTGAGGCACGATCCCGCCGGCTCGGGGTACCCTCCCCGAGCGATCCGTCCGACAGACCGAACCAAGAGGCACCCATCCCGTGAGCAAGGCATCCCGCCGCCAGCAACGGCAGGCGAAGACATCCGGCGCCACTCCCCGTCCGCTCGGTACGCCAGCGACCCCTGATGCGGAGGATGAGCGGCCGACGCCGCGTCCAAGCGTCAGCCCGACGGGCACGCCACGGGCCGGTCGCCGACCGCGGGTGCGCGCCAGCTACGAGCCGTCCGCTTTCGAACGCTATCGCGGGCTGATCATCGGGATGGCGGCAGTCGCGGCGATCGTGGTGGTCGGTGGCTTCGTGTTCCTCTCGGCATCGACGCCGGCCTATGCGTGCTCCACGTTGTTCGATCCGGCGCCGACTGCAAGTCCTGCGGTGGGCGCGAGCCCGCAGCCCGGCTATGCCGAACCCGATATGGGCCGGCTGCACATCGCCACCGGGGCCGCAGTGACCTACACGTACTGCCCGCCCGCATCGGGCAACCATGACAACGCCGCCGGTGTCGGCCCGATCGCGCCGCACTTCTACGGCATCAACGACAAGACGGTCCCCCAAGGCTGGATCCATAACCTGGAGCACGGTGGACTCGTCCTGCTCTATCGCGGCGATGGGCCAGGTGCCACGCCGGATGGCCAGGCGCAACTCAAGGCGTTCTACGACAGCTTTCCGCCGAGCCCTGTCTGCGGGTTCGCCGCCGGCACGAACGTGAGCCCGGTCATCACCGAGTTCAACGACATGAAGACGCCGTTCGCGGCCCTGGTCTGGGGTCGGGTCCTGCCGCTGCCGACGTTCGACGCCGCAGCGATCCTCCAGTTCAACCAGGTGTACGGCGAGAAGACCAACCCCGAGGCCTTCTGCGCCAGCCCGACCCCGATCCCGACCGCCTCGCCGAGCGCGAGTGCGTCGGCATCGGCGAGTGCGTCGGCATCGGCGAGTGCGAGTCCCGCCGCCTCGGCGAGTGCGAGTCCCGCCGCCTCGGCGAGCGCCAGCCCGTCAGCGTCGCCGGCCGCGTCGCCGTCACCCAGCCCGAGTTGAGCGAGCCCGCCGTCCCGCGGCCGGGCAAGATCGTCTGCGTCGGCCTGAACTACCGCGAACACGCCGCGGAAGGTGGTCGCGCCACACCGCCGCGACCACTGCTGTTCGCGAAATTCGCCAACGCCGTGGTGGGTGACGGCGCGCCGGTCATCCACCCGTCAGGCACGCATGCGCTCGATCTCGAGGTGGAGCTTGGGGTCGTGATCGGGACCACGGCCCGCCACGTGACCGTTGCCGATGCCCTGACCCACGTCGCGGGGTATGTCGTCGTCAACGACATCAGCGCCCGTGACTGGCAAGGATCGAAACCGGCACTGCGCGAGGGCGAGGTGGGCGATGGGCAGTGGCTGCGGGCCAAGGGTTCCGACACATTCCTGCCGATGAGCGCCCGGGTCGTGCCCGCGGCCGAGGTCGCCGATCCCCAGGCCCTCCACCTCCGATCGTGGCGGACCCCGGGTCCCGGGCAGCCCGGGGCCGGCACAGCCGCTCTCATGCAGGACAGCACCACAGCCGACATGATCTGGACCGTGGCGGAACTGATCTCGTTCATCAGCGCGACCATCACGCTCGACCCTGGCGACGTCGTCGCTACCGGGACGCCGTCCGGCGTCGGCGTCTTTCGCGAGCCACCGGTCTTCCTCCAGCCGGGCGATGTCGTGCGCTGCGAGATCGATGGCATCGGCTCGGTCGAGAACCCGATCGTCGCCCAGCCATAAGGTTCGTCGGCGTTCGCGCGCGAGGGCGTCGCGGCGGGGTGAGCCGGCGTTTGAGCCTGCCATCCACGGTCGCGCCGCCCAGAGCAGCCGAAACCCGACCACCATGCGTGGCTCCCAACCCAGGGTGCATCTGGTTGGTGAACCACGATGGGTTCGTGACGTGTGCGCCGCTGGTGGCAGCGGGTCATGCCCCCGGACTGCCCTTCAGGAAGTCGGCCCGATCTAGGTACGGCGCCCCCGACCGGCGCCCATCGATCCTGCTCCGGACCAGCCATGAGCGTCGCCGACTCCGCGGGTCGACCAATGCGATCCCCCGTTGTCCAACGAGGCCGGCACCCGTCGGGTCGGCGACCAGGCGGTTCATCGCTGCCCAACGCACAGGAAATGCCGCATCGATCACGGCGCGGTTGGTTCTGAGCTGGCGGTCGACCTCGTCCGTCTCGAGCCCGATGAGCCATGGCATGACGCGTACGGGTCGCCAGCCGATCCCGCGGGCGACAGCCCACGCTTCGCGCATATACCAGTCCAGGGTGCGTTCGATCGCTCCGAGGTCGTCGATCCACGACTTGAGCTCGATGACCAGCAGGGTCCCGCTTGCTGCGTGGAATGCGATCAGATCGATCCAGCCGTGGTAACGACCGGCATCGATCCGGACCTCGCGTCGAACCTGCCAGCCGGCCGCCTCGAGGCGTCGCTGGACATAACCGGAGAGGATGGCGTGGGCAGCGTCACGCTGAGCACGTCCTGCGGCGAGGATGACCGGGGCGTGTGCCACGATGAGATCGACGTCGATCCCAAGGGCGTCGAAGATCCTTGCGACGGTGTCGAGCGTGGGATTCGCCGTGAGCCGCTCGATATCGCCGATCATCTGGCGGGAGATACCGGAGCGGCCAGCAAGATCCTTCATCGACAACCCCAGTCGCGCGCGACCTCCGCGTATCAGCGTGGCGGTTCGTTCGCGGAGGGCGGGCCGTGGGTTGGCTCGGGCGCGGGTCGGCATCGGCGTCATTGAACCCGTTCGGCCTTATCTGACCTGTATCTTCGGTGGATCGGCCGAGATCGAGGAGCGGTCGAACGGATCGGCCGCTGGTGGCGGCCTACCGCGAACCACCGACCGTGGCGATGCGACCAGGATGCGATCCAGGTGGTCATCCACGAGGAACCTGTCCGGATCGTGCCGCCAGTGGCGGCGCTCGCACGCCGCGGCACTGGCACGCCGCGGCCCTGGCACGCCCGGGCCGTCGCACGCCCCGGCCCTCGCACGCCCCCGTCGCACGCCGCGGCACTGGCACGCCCCCGTCGCCGTCGCACGCCCCGTCATCACAACTAGTCCCGCGGATGCCCCATGGCGGCGGCTGCGTCACACTGTGGCCATGCTTGCCCTAGTCAAATCGCACGCGGGTCGTGGCCTGCAGCTCGAGGATGTCCCGATGCCCACGATCGGCATCAATGACGTCCTGATCCGCGTCCACAAGACGGGGATCTGCGGCACGGACCTCCACATCGAATCGTGGGACCCGTGGGCCCAGAAGACGATCAACCCGCCACTCATCGTGGGACACGAGTTCGTCGGCGAGATCGTCGATGTCGGCAGCAACGTCGCCGACTTCGTGCCCGGCGAGATCGTCAGTGGTGAAGGCCACGTCGTCTGCGGTCGATGCCGGCACTGCCTGGCCGGCCGTCGTCACCTGTGCGCCAATACGATCGGGCTCGGGGTCGGCCGCGACGGCGCCTTCGCTGAGTACGTCTCGCTGCCGATGACCAACGTATGGAGCCACTGGCCCGGCGTCGACGAGGAGATCGCCGCCATCTTCGATCCGTTCGGGAACGCGGTCCACACCGCGCTCGCCTTTCCGATCCTCGGCGAGGACGTGCTGATCTGCGGGGCCGGCCCGATCGGTCTCATGGCGACGGCCGTCGTCCGCCACGCGGGGGCCCGCCACGTCGTCGTCAGCGAGCCCAACGCCTACCGCCGCGACCTCGCACTGAAGATGGGGGCAACGCTGGCCATCGACCCGCGCGAGCGCCCGCTGACGGACACCTTCGCTGAACTCGACATGGTCGAAGGCTTTGACGTGGCGCTCGAGATGTCCGGGCAGGCCGCGGCACTCACGGGAGCCATCGCGGCGATGGCGCACGGCGGCGCGATCGCACAGCTGGGCATCCCCACCGGCGAGATCGCGCTCGACATCAACGCCATCGTCTTCAAGTCGCTGACGCTCCGTGGCGTCTACGGCAGGGAGATGTACGAGACCTGGTACAAGATGACCGTCATGCTCCAGTCCGGGCTCGATATCCGACCGGCGATCACGCATCGCTTCGGGTCCCGCGACTTCGAGGCCGCATTCGCTGCGGCACGCGCGGGCGATTCCGGCAAGGTCATCATGGACTGGACGACATGACCGACGGCTCGCGCCTGCTCCCCGACCCGCTGGCGTTCCTCGACGACGAGCTCGCCGCCCTGCGCGAACGTCATCTGTACCGCCCGTTGCGGGTCATGTCGTCCGGGCAGGGGCCGATCGTCTCCGTGGATGAGCGCCGCCTCATCTCGCTCTCGTCGAACGACTACCTGGGACTCACGCACCACCCGCGGCTGCGTGCGGCCGCGCTCGCCGCCGTCCAGGAGTTCGGCGTCGGCAGCGGTGCCGTGCGGACCATCGCCGGCACGATGTCGATGCACGAGGCGCTCGAGACGGAGCTCGCCGCGTTCAAGGGCACGGAGGCCGTGCTCACCTTCCAGAGCGGGTTCACGGCCAACACCGGCGTCATCCCGACGATCACCGGCGAGACCGACCTGATCGTCAGCGATGAACTCAACCACGCCTCGATCATCGACGGGATGCGATTGTCGAAGGCGCCACGCACGGTCTACCGCCACGCCGACGTCGACCACCTGCGCGAAGTCCTGGCCGACGCGGTCGAGCGCGGCCGCGGCGGTTCGGGCGAACCGTACCGCCTGATCCTCGTCGTGACCGATGGCGTCTTCTCGATGGACGGCGATATCGCGCCGCTCCCCGGCATCGTCGAGGTCGCCGAGGCGTTCGGGGCCGCGGTCATGATCGACGATGCACACGCGTCGGGCGTCCTTGGTCGGAACGGGCGCGGCACGGTCGACCACTTCGGCTTGCATGGCCGGGTCGCGATCCAGGTGGGGACCCTGAGCAAGGCCGTCGGCGCGTTGGGCGGCTACGTGGCAGGCTCACGCTCGCTGCGCGAGATCCTGACCCAGCGGTCACGGCCGTTCCTCTTCTCGACCTCGCACCCGCCGGCGGTCGTGGCGGCCTGCCGCGAAGCCAT
>JBBQLI010000037.1:0-25887 GCA_038327765.1 Candidatus Limnocylindrales bacterium
CCGTGAGGATGAAGTTGGTCGTCCCGTTGACGATCCCGCGCACGCGTTCGATCCGATTGGCGGCCAGTTCGGTGGCCAGCCCGCCAAGCACCGGGATGCCGCCGGCGACCGCCGCTTCGAAGCGCAGGCTGGCCCCGGTCCCGCGGGCCACGGCTTCCAGTGCCGCGCCGTGATGGGCGATGACGTGCTTGTTCGCGGTGACCACGCTCTTGCCCATCGATAGAGCGGCGGCGATCAGGGTGTGAGCCGGCTCGTCGCCACCCATCAGTTCCACGATGACATCGGCTTCGTCGTCGGCGACCAGGTGCGCCGGGCCGTCCGACACGAGCCCTGCAGGTATGCCGCGCGCGACGGCCGCCTCCACGTCCCGCACCGCCACACCGGAGAGCTGCAGCGCCGTGCCACCCACCGGCGACAGCGCCTCGCGTCGATCGAGCAGTGCCCGGATGACCTCGTTCCCGACGGTCCCCGCGCCGAGCACGGCCACGCGCAGTGGCGGGCGGCTCACGATACGGCTCGGACGGCTCGGGACATCGGCCGAATGGTAGCGGACCCCGAGTGGCGTTCGGTGGTGGCCGAGGCGTACGGGCTGTCCGCTACACTCGGCCACGATGAGCATCGACCTCGCCCCGAAGCCCGCGCCCATCGCTGGTGCCGCAGCCCGGCCACGCATCTTCAGCGGCATCCAGCCGTCCGGCGCGCCGCACATCGGCAACGATCTGGGCGCCATCCGCAACTACGTGCGGCTCCAGTGGGAGTACGAGGCGATCTACTGCATCGTCGACTACCACGCCCTCACGAGCACGCACGATCCCGAGCGGTTGCGACGGCAGACACGAGAGATGGCGGCAGCGCTCCTCGCGCTGGGTCTGGATCCGGACCGCTGCACGCTCTTCGTCCAGAGCCATCGGCCCGAGCACACGGAGCTGGCGTGGCTGCTGATGACGGTCACGCCCGTGAGCTGGCTCGAGCGGACGCCGACCTACAAGGAGAAGAAGCTCAACCAGCCCGACGACATCAACCACGGCCTACTGACCTACCCGGTCCTCCAGGCCGCCGACATCGTCATCTACAAGGCCACGCTCGTGCCGGTCGGCAAGGACCAGGCCGCGCACCTCGAACTCAGCCGCGAGATCGTGCGCGCGTTCAACTCGCGCTACGGGCCGACGTTCCCGGAGCCGCAGGCGGTCTTCACCGACTCCCCGGTCGTTCTTGGGACGGACGGAGTCAGGAAGATGAGCAAGTCGCTTGGCAACACCATCGACATCTTCGCGGACGATGCGACCGTCCGGAAGCAGATCATGTCGATGGTCACCGACACGAAGCGCATCCTGCGGACCGACCCCGGCCGTCCCGAGGTCTGCAACGTCTGCCAGCTCCACAAGTCGTTCGGCGACGACTACGACGAGATCTGGGAGGGCGAACGGACTGCCCGCACCGGCTGCGTTGATACGAAACGGCTGCTCGCCGAGCGAGTCATCGCCCACTACGCCGAAGCCCGCGAGCGTTACGCGGACCTGATGGCGCATCCGGATCAGGTGGATGGCGTCCTCGAGGCCGGGGCCGACCGACTCCTCCCCTTCGCCGCGGCGACGCTCCAGGAAGTCCGCGAGAAGATGGGCCTGCGCTGACGATGATCGAGACCCAGCCGGGAGGACGCGATCGCCGCCTGGTCGGTGCCATCCTCGTTCTGGGCACGATCGCCCTGACGTTCATCGTCATCAGCCAGCTGGCCGGCGTCTTCTTCTACTTCGGCGACATCCTGCTCACGTTCTTCCTGGCGTGGCTTCTCGCGTTCATCATCAGCCCGATCGTGACCCGGATCATCGGGCTGATCCCGCGGCTCCCGCGGGCCATCGCCGCGGTCCTGGTCTACACCGCGCTCGTGGTGGTCCTGATCCTGGTGATCGTGCTTGCCGCCGGCGCGCTGGCCACCTCGATCTCGCAGTTCATCGCCTCGATCCCGAACATCCGGGGCGACCTGCCGGAGATCGTCCGACCGTGGCAGCAATGGCTGACCTCGATCGGTCTTGGCCAGATCGACCTGGCCACCCAGGCCCTCGCGATCCTCGACAACCTGAACCAGGTGGCCGGCGCGCTGGCTGCGCCGCTCCAGCAGGTGGCGGTCGCGAGCATCGGGGTCCTCGGCACGATGATCATCGTGTTCCTGCTGTCGATCTACATGGTCATCGACCGTGACGTGATCATGGCCTTCCTGTTCCGGGTGATCCCCCCGTCCTACGCCGATGAGGCGCGACTGCTCCAGACGTCCGTGTCGCGAGCGTTCGGCGGCTTCCTCCGCGGGCAGGCGATCCTCGGCGGGGTCTACTTCCTGCTCGCGCTCGTCACGAGCGTGGTCCTGGGCCTGCCGCTGATCGCGCTCACGTCGGTCGCGGCCGGGCTGCTCATGGCGATCCCGTTCTTCGGCCCGTTCGTGGCATGGGCACCGCCGGTCGTGGTGGCCCTGGTGCTCAAGGGCGATGCGACCCTGCCGACCGCGGTCCTCATGGGGATCGGCTGGTTCGTCGTGATGAACGTGCTCCAGCCGCGGATCATGCGCGACTCGGTCGGGATCCACCCGATCGTGGTGCTGGGATCCGTGCTGATCGGGTCACGCATCGCGGGCATCCCCGGTGCCATCTTCGGGATCCCGATCGCAGCCGTCGTCTCGGCGTTCTTCTTCTTCTACCTGCGTCGGTCCTCGGGCGACCGCACGGTGGCCGGCCGCGCTGCGAAGCGCCTGTCGGAGCGCGATGGCAGACCGGTCCGGGTGCCGCGCGAGCCGGGACCCGGGACGGCCGACGATGTCGACGACGCGACCGACGCTGAGCCGCTGGCGACATGACCGACGAAGACCGGGCCAGGGCCGACGAGGGCGACGCCCCGGACATGTCGCGTGAACGCGCCCGCTCGGAGCGGCGCGATCTTGACAAGGAGCGTGGCGAGCCACTCGCCGGTGGTCTTCCTGGGGGCGCGGCTCGCGGTGGCCCGCGGGCGCTGCGCTCGCATGCCCGGCCACTCGGGGAGTGGGCGACGCGGCCACGGATCCTCGTGACCAACGACGACGGCATCGAGTCGCGCGGGCTCCTCGCGCTGAAGATGGCGCTCGACCCGATCGGTGAGGTGACCGTCGTCGCGCCCGAAACGAACCAGAGCGCGGTGGGTCACCAGAAGACGCTGATGCGGCCATTGCGCGTCCGGGAGCGGACCCTTGCCGATGGCTCGATCGGGCATTCGGTGGATGGCTCGCCGACGGACGCGGTCAGCCTGGCCTTCCTCGGCTACTTCGGACACGGCTTCGACCTCGTGGCGTCCGGGATCAACTACGGCGCGAACCTCGGCGACGACATCACATACTCCGGGACGGTGAGTGCCGCCATGGAGGCCGTCATCTACAGCTGCCCGGCCTTCGCGATCTCGCAGGAGTACTACGCGCACCCCGATTTCGAGCTCGCCGGGATGGCCGCCGGCATCGTGGCGCGCAACATCCTCGAGCATGGCCTGCTGCCTGGCGAACTGGTCAATGTCAACGTTCCGGCCCTGTCGCTCGAGGAATTCCAGGGGTTCGAGGTCACGCGTCTCGGCAAGCGCGTCTACCAGGATGAGCTGGTCCAGCGCCTCGACCCGCGGGGCATCCCCTACTTCTGGATCGGTGGGCCGCCACCGTCTGGATTGGCGATCCCCGGCACCGACTTCCACGCTGTGGTGAACCACCGCATCGCGGTGACCCCCATCCACCTGGACCTGACGGGGCGTACGCTGCTGAAGCGCCTGCGCACCTGGACCTGGCCGGACGAGGCACAGGTCCCGGCGGACGTGTCGGCGATCACGGACGGCCCGGATGTGCCGGGGGACGGGGCCGAACCCGTCTGACCCGCGTACCATCGCGGTCCGTGGACGAACCAGACAGCCGATCCGGAGAGGGTGGACCGTGGACGATCTGACGAAGATGCTTGGCCAGCTTGGCGGCGCGACCGGTGCGACCGGTGCGGGGACGGACCCGACCGCCGCACTGAGTGGCCTGACCCAAGCCGTCCAGTCCGAGGGTGGTCTCGACGGTCTGGTCGAGAAGCTCAGGGCGGCGGGTCTCGGGGGCGCGGTCGACTCGTGGATCTCGACCGGCGAGAACCATGCGGTCGACCCGGCGAAGCTGGGTGCCGCACTCGGGCCGGACACCGTCCAGCGTCTCTCGAGCGGCTCCGGCATCGATATCGGGTCGCTGCTCCCGATGCTCGCGGCATTCCTGCCGCAGATCATCAACATGCTGACGCCGCATGGCACGACGCCGTCCGGCGGGCTGAATGGCGCGACCGGTGGTCTGGGCGACCTGGGTGGGCTGCTCGGCGGCATCCTGGGCGGCGGGACCGGCACGCCGGCAGGCAGCGCGGGCGGCGGGATCGAGGATGTGCTGGGTGGGCTCGGCGGCCTCCTCGGCGGGAACAAGGGCAGCTGACCCGGGGCCGACCGAGGCGCGTGCTCGCTGGCCCGCCCGTCGCCGGTAGGGTGTGGCGCTCCGACCCGACGGGCCAGAGCGCCAGCGCATCGTCGTCGCGTCGGCCGTCGTCAGGCCCCGACGAGCGGCACGTCGACGACGTGCTCGGCGAGGAACCAGACCTGCAACTCGTGGCGGCGCAGGACGTCGCCCATCAGCAGGTCGTTCGAGCCGAAGTCCTCTGACTCCTCGGTGATCTTGATCCCGGCGCGGACCTTTTCGATGACGATCTCATGCGCCCGCAGCGTGCGGTCGAGCATCACCGCGACAGGCTCGGCGCCATCGGGCGGGCGCGGGATCGAGGTGAGCTCGGCCGCATGACGCGGATCGCCCACGGCGATGCCGCCAAGGCTTTGGACGCGCTCGGCGATGAGATCCACCAGTTCGAGCTGCTCCGCAGCGTGCTTGTCGAAGAGCAGGTGGAGCTGGTAGAAGGTCGGGCCGGCGAGGAGCCAATGGTGCTTCTTGTAGAGGGAGTAGAGCACCATCGAGTCGGCCAGGATCTCGTTGAGGGTCTCGCAGCTTTCGCGTCGCGCCTTGTCCGGCAGGCCGATGGGCAGTGTCCGCAGGGTCCCGTAGGCCTGGATCTCGGGACCGCGGAGGCTGAGCTTTGGGTCAGCATCGTGGCGGCCGTTGGCGCTGCTCTGCGGGCGGGGTCGGGTCGTCGTGGCCATCGGGTCCTCCGTTCCGGGATTGGGACCACAGCCTCGCAGCGGGCGGGCCACAGACGGCTCTGCGCGCGACGCTTCGACGTTGCGTTCGCATGCCATCCGAGTCGGGTGGATCCTGGCCACGGCTCCGGAGGCTGCCCTGCGTGCGGCCGAGAGCCGGCCGTCCCGGCACCTCCAGCAGGGGTCCGCGTCCTCCTCGGCGACGAGGCTGGTCCGCTGACCGACCCGACCACTTAGCGCAGGGTCGCCGCCGCGAACGTCTCGAGCCGGGCGAGTGCCTCCGGCAGGTCCGTCCGGCCCATCCCCAGCCGGAAGTGGTTGCCGGGATGCCCGAACCGCGAGCCGGGGAGCAGCAGCACGCCCTCGGTCTCGACGAGAGCCGCGGCCCACTCGTCGATGCGGACGCCGGGCACCGTGAGCCGCGGGTAGCCGACGGACCCTCCTCGTGGTCGGATCCACGTGAACCGGTCGGCCCAGTCCTCGAAGAAGCCGTCGAGCCGCGCCAGGTTCGAGGCGACGATGGCCTGCGACCGCGCGAGCACCCGATCGCGCGCCCGGAGCCCGATCAGCGCGAGGATCTCGGCCGGCGCAGATGAGCAGATCGTCGTGTAGTCCTTGAATGCCGCGCAGCGTGCGAGGAGCGCGCGGTCGCGCGTGGCGAGCCAGCCGATCCGTAGCCCGGCCATCGCGAACGATTTGGACATCACCCCCAGGGAGACGCCTCGCTCGAACGCGTCGGCGCCCGCCACGATCCGGTCGTCCGGGGCGACTTCGAGGAAGCGGTACACCTCGTCGGCGAGGAGGTGGATCCCGCGCTCGGCAAGTGCCGACGTCAGCGCCTCCCACTCCGCGGCCGTCGGGAGCATCCCGGTGGGGTTGTGCGGCGCGTTCACCACCACGAGTTTCGTCGACTCGGTCAACGCGCCGAGGAGCCGCGGCACGTCAAGCGCCCAGCTGTCGGTCTCGTGCAGCTCGTGGAGCGTCACGTCCGCCCCGACCGCCCGGGCGATCTCGTAGAGGCTCTGGTAGCCGGGCCACGTCACGACGACGTGATCGCCGGGTCCCAGCACCACGTTCACCAGGCAGAAGATCGCCTCCTCGGCACCGGCGAAGACCAGCACCTCGTCGGGATCGATCGCGTCGTAGAGGCTCGCGATCTCGCGCCGCAGGAGCGGGTGGCCGGTCGACTCGGTGTAGCCGAGCGTCAGCCCCTCCCACATGGAGCGGGACTCGTCATCGGCGAGGGCCAGCAGCTCGGCCATCGGATAGCCCTGCACGTCCGAGGCGCAGAGCAGGTGCTCGACAGCGAACTCCCACCGGGCGAAATAGCGTTCCAGCTCGAAGTCGGCGATGCGCATCGGTGGCGCTCGCGGCCGCTAGCCGCCGACGACGGTCAGCGACGAGCCGATCGCGCGAGCCGCGTCCTGGCTCGCGACCTGCGCGATGAGGATCCAGCTCGGGTTCGCGCCCTGGTCCACGACGATGACCCAGCTGCCGTCATCGGCCGCCACCAGCGTGCCGATCTTGTCGCCGAAGGCCGCTGGCCCCACCTCGCTGCCGCTCGGGACGCAACCGTTGGTGTCCTGGCAGAACGCTCCCTCACGCAACGTGATCCTGGCGCCGGCCGGACCCTTGTAGCCGATCTCGAGTCGCCCGCCACCGGCCAACCGGTACTGGCCGGAGACCACGTTCCAGCCGGCCGCGAAGGTCGGGCAGTAGACCGGCCAGCCGACCGATGCCGCGACCGACGCGTAGAAATCCTTGTTCTTGGCCGTGCCGGCGCAGGCGCTGGCGGGGCCCGAGCCGCTCGGCGACGGAGTCCCGCTGGGCTGGTCGCTGGGGGTATCGGTGGGCTCGTCGCTGGGCGTCGCGGACGGCTCGTCGCTGGCGCTCGAGCTGGGTTCCTCGCTCGTGCTCGGTGCACTCGAGGGCGACGCCGATCCGTGCGGGGTCGTCGCAGACCCGCTGGGCACGAACGTGGGTGGCGCAGCGTTGCCGCAGGCGGCGACCGATACCACGGTCAGGATGAGCAAGAGAAGACCGATCCCGTGCCGGATGGGACGTGGACGTCCTGGCACGCTCGGTCGGCGTGGCGTCACGACGCGAGGGTAGCACGCGTGGTCAGGGACGCACGGGCAGCCGGACCAGTCCCGGATCCACCCCGAAGACGTCGCGGATGGCGTCGCCATCGAGCGTTTCCAGAGGAGGCCCGTCGCCGACGATCCGGCCGCGATCGAGGATCACGACGCGCGGGAAGAAATGGGCCGCCAGTGCCAGGTCGTGGAGCACCGCCACGATCGTCGTGCCATCACGGACGTTGAGGTCGGTCAGCAGCTCCATGGCAGCCACCTGGTGGCGCAGGTCGAGGTGCACGGTCGGCTCGTCGAGGATCAGGATCTCCGTGCCCTGTGCGAGGGCCAGGGCGATCAGCACGAGCTGCCGCTCCCCCAGCGACAGTTCGCGCGCGTCGCGGCCGATCAGGTGGCCGATCCCCACGCGCTCGATGGCGGCCAGGATCGCGACGCGATCGGCCGGTCGAAGGCCGCGGAATGGGTCCTCGTACGGCAGCCGACCGAGGGCGACCACCTCTTCGACGCGCATCGCGAACGGCAGGCTCACCGAGCCCGGAACGACGGCCACACGCCGGGCGATGTCGTCACGGCTCATGGTGTCGAGGCGTCGGCCGGCGAGGCGGACGACGCCACTCGCCGGTTCGAGGGCACCCGTCGCGACCGAGAGCAGGGTCGACTTCCCGGCGCCGTTCGGCCCGACGAGGGCCACGCGCTCACCCGTGGCGATGACGAGGTCGATGTCGTGGATGGCCAGCCGATCGCGATACGCGACGGTCACCGTCTCCAGGGAGAGGACCGGCTCGCTCACACCTCGTACCCGGAGCGCGCCCGGCGCAGGATCAGCAAGAAGAACGGAGCGCCGATGATCGCGGTGACGACCCCGACCGGGATCTCGCCGAGCAGGCGCGACGCGATATCGGCATAGGCCAGGAGCACCGCCCCACCGATGGCCGAGAGCGGCAGGACCACGCGCGCGGACGGGCCGACCACCATCCGCACGACGTGCGGGACCACCAGCCCGATGAACCCGATCAGCCCGCTGCCGGCCACCGCGGCGGCCGTGATGAGCGAGGCGAGACCCAGCAGGATCGCCCGTTCGCGACGGACATCGATCCCGAGATGGGCGGCCGTCTCCTCGCCGAGCAGCAGGCCGTTCAGGCTTCGCGCACGAAGGAGGATCAGGATCGACGCGCCGACGATGAGCGGAGTCGAGACCGCCAGGCGCTGCCAGGTCGCGCCATCGAAACCGCCGAGCAGGTAGCCGAAGATCTGGCGCAGGGCCGCCCCGGAGAGGTACATCGCCATCGCGAGGCCCGCCGCCAGCAGCGAACCCACCGCGTAGCCCGTCAGAAGAAGGCTGGTCATCGGCGCCCGACTGCCGACGCGCGACAGGCGGTAGACCACCGTGATCGCCCCCAGCGCCCCGATGAACGCGAGACCGTGGAGCAGGCCGAACTGGAGGACCACGATGTGGACCGGGACGATCACCGCGATCGCGGCCCCGAGTGCTGCCCCGGACGCCGTGCCCAGGACGTATGGGTCCGCGAGCGGGTTGCGCAGCAGTCCCTGGAACGTCGCGCCGGCCACGCCAAGACCCATGCCGACGAGCATGCTCGTGAGGACACGCGGGAGTCGCAGGTCGATGACGATGGTCTCGGCCGCCGTCGACCAGGTCCGCGCCACGTCGAGACCGAACACGCGATGGGCGATGATCCCGATGGTGTCGCCAGGAGCCACCGCAACCGAGCCGAGGCCCACGCCCAGGATGAGCGCAGCCACGAGGGCCACGATGCCCACGACGACCAGACGGACGGCGCCGCCCCGGGCGCCCACGACCTGCCCGACGGTGAGTCGGGGCGGCGTGATCGCATCCGGGGCGGTGGCCATCGCTACGAGGCCGGGATGGGGGTCGGCACGACCGCATCCGGATGGATCGCGGCGATGAGGGCCGCCAGCCCGTCCACGAGCCGGGGGCCCGGCCGGGTGACGAGCGAGTCGCTGATGACCACGATCGCGCCGTCCTTCACCGCGGTCATCGTGTCCCAGCCGGCCCGCTTCCTGACGTCGCTGATCGGTGTGCCGTCCGCGATCAGGATCACCTGCGGGTCCGCCGCTACGATCTTTTCGAGCGGAATCACGTAGCTGCTGTCCGTCGTGATCGGATCCGATCCGGCAAGGCGGAGCATCTCGGCATAGATCGACGGATCCGGCACGGTGTAGATCGTGTCGCCACCACCGATCTCGTAGAAGACGCGCACCTTCTCGAGTCCGGCCGCGGCGGCCTTGAGCTGGTCGAACCGCACCCGCATCGAGGCGGTCAGGTCAGCGGCCGGACCATGCTCCCCGACTGCGTCGCCGATGAGTTCGATGTCGTGGAGGGCGCCATCGATGGAGGTGGCCGCGAGGACGATGACCGGGATGCCCAGCCCGCGGATCTTCGTGATCGCATCCGGCGGGTTGAGGGCGTCGGCGACCACCAGGTCCGCGCCGAGCGCCACGATCTTCTCGACATCGATGCCCTTGTACGTGGACACGATGGGGAGGGCTCCGGCCTCGGGCGGATAGGGATCGATATCCTCGGCCTTCGCGACCGTCCGGGAACCGGCGCCCACGGCGAAGAGGATCTCGGTGGCGGCCGGAGTCAGCGACACGACCTTCTTCGGTTCGGCGGCGAGCGTGACGGAGCCGGCCAGGTCATCGGTGACGGTCACCGGGAACGCCGCGGCCGGCGTGGGGCTGGGTGCCGGCGACGGACTCGCTGCGGGCGCGGGGCTGGCAGTCGGAAGCGCGCTTGGAACGGCGGTCGGCGACGGCGTGGCCGCGGGCGCGCTGCAGGCGCCGAACAGCACCGCCACGACCGCGATCGAGGTCAGCAGGAGACGGGATGGGGCACGGGAACTGGCGGGCACGGGAGAGATCCTCCGGGGTGACGGGCCGGGGTGCCGCGACGCATGGGGCACCACTCACATCGGGATGGGAGGGAGCGGTCTACCCGGTCGTGAACACGGTCCTGCCTACCTTTCTCTCGAAGGTTCGAGCATGCACCGTGGGCCGGCGACCGGACTGACGCCCCCTCGAGGGGGGCGATCACCGTAGCGGGACTGTGCCGGGATCTCACCGGCTTCGCGACCACGCGGCGTTGGATCTCTGAGGTGGCGGAGCGTAGCACAGGCAGCGCTCCACACGATCCGATATGTGGCAGCTAAGCGCTGCCTGCGACCATGCCCCCCTCGCCCTCCTCCCGCCACGGAACACCGCCGGAGGAGCGTTTTCGATGGTGGGTCAGACAGGGATCTGGAGGCTGTTGCGTGGGCTCGTCCTGGTTGGCGCGATGACCGCGCTGGGCGCGATGGCGGTCGGTGTCGCAGGTCGTGGCTGGCACCCCGTGGCGTGTGCCGGTGGTGGGGAGGCACGTGTTCGGGTCGCAACGACGGCCGGCCCGTATCCGGTGTGGTTCCGCCTGGATCCTCGGATCGACGCAAGCGGGACCCTCGTGGGACAGCGATTGACGACCGGGATCCATGGCAGCACGGCCACCCGCTCCCTGTCCCTCCCGCCCGAGTCGTTCGCGACGGGCCCGTTCGGTGGTCTGGTCCTGACCGGTGCCGACGACGGGCACGTGTCGCGTCTGTCGACGATCGAAGTGGCGACCGGCTGTATCTCGGCAGTGGCGGACGGCCCCGATGTCATCCGTCGCGCGACGGTCGACCGGACCGGGACCACCGTCTACGAGGTCCGCGTGGACCGTGCGACCCGGGCGGACCTCGGCGTCTGGCGCCGACCGCTGGATGCCCATGTGCCTGCCCGTCGCATCCTCGCGGCCCTGCGGCCGGATGGGCGGTTCGGACGCACGTGGTCGACCACCCTCGCGTGGTCGGTCGACGGCGACCGCCTGGCCATCCAGACCTGCGGCGAGATCGCCTGCCGAACCAGGGTCTTCGACCCGGTCAGCGGGCACGTCGAGCTCGTCGATGCGCCCGAGCTTGGCGTCCTGGTGGGACTCACGCGCGACCGGATCGTCACCCACGCTGCGTGTCGCGGCCTGCCATGTCCGCTGATCGCGACGACCACGGACGCGACACGAACGGACGCCGCGACCCGGACCGTGCTCGCCGTCGATGGCGGGCCGGCTGTGCTGACCCGCATCGGTCCGGATCTGCGCGTCGTGGATACCGCGTGGGACGGGACCGATCGTCGGTTGCGCGCGACATCGCTCGACGGCCTCCGCCGGGACGATCTGGGCGAGCTGGCGTCGGACGACGACCTCGTGACCGATGCCGAGACCAGTGGCATCGGTGACTCCGCGCCGAATGGTTCGGTGTTGCTGGCCCCGGTCGGCAGGACCGAGGTCCCGGCAGCGGGTCCGACCCGCGTTCACTACCTCGTTGTCCATCCTCCGGCCACGAGCGACGAAGGAGCCGCACGATGAACCGATCGCATCCCCATCCGGTCGTCCCAGCTCGGGCGATCTCGGCGCTCCTCAGTGCCGTCGCCCTGCTGGTGACGATCGCGCCGGCAGCGGCCGCGCACGGTCCGGATCCCACGCTCAACGGCGTGTGGTTCGCCCAAAACCAGGCGCTCCGGTTCGACTGGCGGGTCGGTGCGGTCCCGCCTGCCGTGATCCGGACCGCGATCACGTCCGCGGCCGCGGACGCCACGAACTCGCGCTCGTCGCAGGCCGCGACCATCGCCTGGGCGGCCGGCGGCCCGAACCCGATCGGCTACGGATCCGGGGCGCCCTGCGGCGTCAACGGCCTGGCCTGCTTCACGCGGTCCGCGCCCACTGGATTCACGATGTGGTTCCGCGAGCAGGGCCATCGTTTCGACTGGGGGACGATGCAGTGGTGCCAGGCCTACAGCTCGCCGCCGAACGGCTGCTACGACGCCGAGACCATCGCCCTCGATGAGTTCGGACATGTCGAAGGACTCGACCACCATGTGAATGCAAGCGGCGACGGCGACTACCAGGACGCCGTCGTCCAGACTTTCTCACGGACGAAGCCGCAGGCCGGCTGGAACGCGCACCGGTTCGGCGTCTGCGATATCGCCGCGCTCCAGCGCGCCTACGACCTGCAGTCGACGTCCCAGAAGGTCTCGAGCTGTCTGGATCTCTCGACCGCGCTGGCGATCGAGGTCTCCGCGACCGTCGTGGGCGTGGGGATGAACGTGGACATCACGGCGACGCTGGCGGTCGTCGGGGTCGCCGCGGATGCTCGACTGCGGGGCGACCGTCTCTCCGGCCGGGCCATCACGCTCCAGCGCCGCGTCACTGGCACGACGGCCTGGACGTCCATCGCCACGATGACCGCAGGAGCGCTCGGCACGTACACCTCGTCGGTCAAGCCTGCGTCCTCGTCCGATTACCGGGCGGTCTTCACCACGCCAGCGACCGAGGGGCTGGTGGGCAGCTCGTCGGCGCCGATCTCCGTGCGGGTCGCGAAGTGCGCGGCGGCCCCCTGTCCACAGACCGTGCCCATCGACGTGCCGGAGGGACGGTCGTGACCAGCCGGCCGATGGTCCGCCGCGTGTCGAACCTGGTCGTCATCATCGGGCTGATCGCGGCCTGCGGTCCCGCGACCGGTTCTCCGGATCCGGCCACCCCGAGTGCCTCCGCGACGACACCGGCGACCACCGCCACCACCGCCACGGCCTCGCTCGGGCCATCGTCATCTCCATCGACGTCGACCGTCGTGGCGACGCCCGATCCCTCGCTACCACCCGACGCGACCCTCGCGGCCGACGGCGGCGACGCGGTGACCGGCCAGCTCGGCTCGTTCATCTGGGGGGACGGCGGCTCCGACTCGGGCACGCTCCCGGGGGCGCCAGTGGCAGTCGGCGCGAGCGAGCCACTCACCATCGGGCTCGTGCCGCTGACCGGGGTCGCGACGTGGGCGGCCGCCCTCACCCGGATCGACCCAGATGGGACCGGCGTCGCGCCGATCGGGATCGAGGAGGGACCGCCACCGATGACGCTGACCGCGCCGGGCGCCGGCACGTGGCGGCTCGTCGTGACCGTCCGGTTCGCCGACCACGCCGGATCCGCGACCTACACGTGGCGGCTCGACGTCAGGTGACGCGAACCGTCGGAGCGACGCACCCGAGCCAGCCCGATGGCACACTTCGTCCGCCATGCGAGCCGTTCGTCGCTGCCTGTCCGTCGCACTCCTGGTCGTCGTCGCCGGTTGCGCCGCGAGCCAGAGCGCCGACCCCGCCGACCTGGATGGGCTCCTTGTCCTCGCGGGCGACACGACGACCGCCCACCTCACCGCCTGGGTCGGCGGCGCGGCGATGGACGCCGGGCGCGGCGTCGAGACACCGGACGGTGCCGCCTGGGTGGCCGCGGGTCGGGCCGATGTCCTCGTGGCGGCACTCAGGGACGGCTCGCTCCGGCTCAGCGACCCGGCCAGGAACGGCGGCGGCGGGCTCGACTGGCGAAGCGTCAAGGCACGCGGCGAGAGCGGCGCCGTCGAGGCCGGCCCCTTCTACTTCCCCACCTGGGACCCGGACGGCGGACGGTTCGCCGCCCTGGCCGGCGACCTCGACACCGACCCGCAGCTGACGCTGATCGATCCGTCCACCGACGCCGCGTTTTCGATCCCGCTCGGACGTCCGGTGGCGGCCGCCCCGCCGGCCTGGATCGGAACGGATCAGGTGGCGATCCTGACCGGCACGGCCGAGGCGCCCACCTCGATCCTCGTGGATACCACGAACGGCGCCATCGTCGACGGGCCATCGGGCGCCCACCTGCTCGCGGCGTCGGCCGATGGGCTGATCGTCGCGATGACCGATTCGGCCGGGACGGTGACGATCCGGACCGCCGACGCGTGGCGCTCGGGCGACGGCTCGTCGATCGGCTCCGTCGACCTTCCGGCCGGCGCTGTCGCACCGTCATCGGTGGCGCTCGACGCGACGGGTGGTCGCCTGGCGATCGCGTGGCTCACCGATGCCCGGACGATCAATGTGGCGGTCCACGCAAAGGCCAGGGACTGGCGACGGGTGGGCATGCCGACGATCGGCAAGGCGGCCGGCGCCGTGATCGCCTGGTTCCGCTAGCGCCTGTCGCGCCCGCGCTTGCCCGCTCGCCTCCGCTCGCCCGCTCCGCCGATGCGGCGCCAGCGGCGGGTCGTCAGGCCGTGGCCACCGGCTGTGCCGCGAAGATCGAGACCTGTGCATCCTCGGGGAGCATCACGCCGAAGACCTTCTGCAGGGCCAGGAGATGAACGCAGGACGCCCAGCTCTCGAAGTAGTGGCAGGTGCATCGCCACTGGCCGGCGTCGAGACTCACGTGATGGATGTCGTTATCCCCTCGGAACGTGAGCGAGAGTCGTTCGATCGAGATCCGATCGAGCTCTCGTGCGTAGCGATTCGCCTTCTCGACCTTGCCGATCAGAGAGCTGTGCATCGCGATGCTACCTCCGTCGCCTGTCAGGGCGCTCACGAGGCCGCCGTCCGGTCATGCACCTTCGACCGGTGATGGCGGTCGTGTCATCGAAGGGTACACCCGGGCCGATCCCCGGTCACTCCCCCCGGAGGAGCTACGCGGCGCTGGTCCCTTCGCGCCCGAAGTCGTCCTCGATGCGCACCACATCGTCCAGCTCGGGCGTGGAGACCTCGATGAGTTCGCAGCGGTCGATCGCCTCGTACCGATGGATGCGGCCCGTCCGCACATGCCGCGATTCGCCCGGCCCGATCTCCTCGGTCCGGACCTGGCCGTCGTCCCCCTCGAGCCACAGCCGGAGCGTCCCGCTGGTCACGAGGATCGATTCATCCTTGATCAGGTGCTTCTGGAGGGAGAGCCGCTTGCCGGCCTCGATGACCAGGATCTTGCCGACGTAGGTGTCGGTGTGCGCCCAGATGATCTCGTGGCCCCAGGGCTTGTCGACACGTCTGTTCATCGCTTCCTCCCACTCATCCGCGGACCAGCCGCTCGCCCGCGGTGAGCAGTGCATCGCGGAGCGTCTCCGACGTGGCCTCGGTGTACACGCGGACCAGCGGTTCGGTGCCGGACGCGCGGACCAGCAGCCACGACCCGTCGGCGATCCAGAACTTGTACCCGTCGTTCGTGTCGAGCGCGACCGTGCGCGTCACCGGCTGACCGGCAAGCTCGGTGGGCGACTCGGCGCGCAGGTCGACGAGCAATCGGCGCTTGGTCTCGGCATACAGGTTCCGGTCGATATGCACATCGACGCGCAGGTACCACGACGGTCCGGCGATCTCGTGGAAGTGCTCGATCGCCTTCGAAACCGGCCAGCGGCCGGCCGTCCGCTCGCGCAGGAAGAGGTCCAGCAGGAGCAGGTCCGCGTAGACCCCGTCGCGCTCCGGCAGGTGCATCCCGAACCCGAAACCACCGGATTCCTCGGCACCCATCATCGCGCCGGTCTCGATCATCTTCGGGCCGATGAACTTGAAGCCGACCGGCGTCTCGTAGGTCGTGATGCCGTAGATCTCGCCGAGGCGAGGCACCATCGATGTGTTGTTGACGCTGCTCACCACGGGAGCGCGCAGACCGCGGTGCTCGGCGAGGTAGTACATCAGCAGACCCGTGACCTGGAGCTGATGGATGAAGGTGCCGCGTTCATCGGCCGCGCCCGCCCGGTCCGCGTCGCCGTCCAGCAGGAGGCCCAGGTCGAACCCGCCGCGGCGCAGCAGCCCGAGCGCCTCGTCGACATTGGGGCGGATCGGCTCCGGGTTGATCCCGCCGAAATACGGGTTGCGCTCCTGGTGGATCTCGGTGACGCGGATGCGCCCGCCCGCGAGCAGCCGCGGGATCCAGCCCGCACCCGCGCCGTAGAGCGGGTCGACCAGGATGTGCACGTCGGCGGCGCGCAGGGCATCCAGATCGAGGGTCGTGCGGACGAAGGCCTCGTAGCCGTCGTACGGGTCGAAGCGCTCCACGAGCCCTGCCGCCTCGGCGTCGGCCAGCGGTCGCGTCGCGATCGCCGACCCGCCGTTGTCGCGCAGCCGCGCCTCGATGATGCCGATGATGTCCGCGCCCGCTGCCGCGCCGCTGGGAGCCTTGACCTTGAACCCGTTGTCCACCCACGGGTTGTGGCTGGCAGTGATCACGATCCCGGCCGCGGACCCGCGCTGGACCACCTCGAACGAGCTCATCTGGGTCGGGACCGCATGGGTCGCCAGTACCACGCCGATGCCGTTGGCGAGGAGGACCTCGGCGGCGGCCTGCGCGAAGAACTCCGACGCGAACCGGCGGTCGAAGGCGATGACCACGCCCTTGGCCTGTTCCCCGCGCCCGACGACGTACTGTGCGACGCCGTCGGCGCAGCGACGGACGTTCTCGAACGTGAACTGGTCGGCGATCGGGGCGCGCCAACCGTCGGTCCCGAAGACGATGGTCGTAGGGGCCAGGCCGGTGGCGCTCGTGGTCAACTCATCCTCCGGTTTCGGTGCAGCGTTCGATCAGGGCCTCGATCGACTCGAGGTCGGGCGCCGCGCCGCGAAGGACCGCGATCGGCTGTGCGGCGGTCATGCTACCGCGACCCAGCGGAGCGATGACGCCCAGTCGACCGCCGATGCGCCGAACGACCAGATCGTCGGCCTCCACCTCGACCGTGTCGCCGGCCTTGACCACGGCACCGGTCCCGCGTGCCCCGATCGCCTCGAGCAGCGCCGACCACGACCCGAGATCGGACCAGCCGACGTCCATCGAGGCCATCACGACCTGTCCGTTCCGGGCCGCACCCTCCATCACGGCGTAATCGATGGAGAGCGGTCGCTGGATCGCCTCGTACGCGGTCTGCAGCCGCGCCTCGGAGCCGATCATGCCGCCGAGTGTCTGGAGCAGACCTGTATGTCGTTCGAGGGCACTGCGGATCGCTCGCCGCTGCCAGATGAACATCCCGGCATTCCAGGCGACGCCCGGCATCGTGACCAGCTCCTCGGCACGTGCGGCCGTGGGCTTCTCCTCGAAGGCTTCCAGGGGGTAGGCGCGCAGCCCATGCAGCTCCGCGCCGCCACCCTTCGGGCGGAGATAGCCGTATTCCGTGGCGGCCCGCGTGGTCTGGACGCCGAGGGTGACGAGTGGCGCGTCGATCTCGAACGCTCCCCCGGCCAGTCCGACCGTGCCCTGGAGGACGCCCTGGAACCCCGCGACGTCCTCGATGGTCTGGTCGGCGGGCAACACCACCATCACGTCGTCATCGGCGCGGTCGAGGGCGAGCGTGGCAAGGGCGATGGCGATCGCCGTGTTGCGACCCATCGGTTCGGCAAGGAGCCGGGCGTTCGGGACCTGCTGCTCCACCAGCGTCCGATAGCGTCCGTCCGCGACCACGGTGATGTCGTCGGTCAGGCCGGACAGCCGGTCGACCGTGGCCTGGAGCAGGGTGCGTGAGCCCGTCAACGGCAGGAACGGCTTGGGGCATTCGGGTCGACTGAGGGGATGGAGCCGGGTCCCGCCCCCGCCCGCCATGATCACGGCATACATGCGGGATCCATTCTAGGGGCGCCCGGGGTGCCGGAAACGCACGGGGGTCCCAAAGGCCGAGACCATCCCGTCGCGCGACCGCCGCTGATCAGTCGCTCACGACCACGTAGAGATGCTCCCAGATCACCTTGCGCTGCCACTCGTGGTAGTAGCCGAAGTGGGCACGAAAGCGCGCCATGGAGAAGTACGCGTACTTCCACGGGTCGGTGGACCCGGGGCCGAGCGGGCCACTCACGTAGAAGCCAAGGATGCTCTTCTTCGTGGGGTCGGTCGCAGAGACCGCGGCTTGATAGCCGAGGACGATCCAGGCATGGCGGCCGTGTTCGACCGTGATGCCGACCGGGTGACCCGTTCGGTCGAGGGCCTCCGTGATCGCGTTGATCGCATCATTCTTGTGGACGAATGTGCGTGCCTGATATGGCAGCCCGGTGTACGTCTGCAGACCCCAGACCCACCCCTGCGGGTCGTTGCCGTGGGTCTTGTAGCGATACCGGTTGTGCATCTGGATGTGCGCATAGACGCTCTTCTGCGAAGCAAAGCTGGCGTCGTTGGTCCCGAGTACGAGGTTGCGCATGGTCTGGATCGCGGCGGCGACGCACCAGGTGCGGTGGTACTGACGGACCACCCCGGCCGAGCGATAGATGAGGACCTTGAGGACGACTGGCGTCGGGGAGGGGCTGGGTGACGGGGACGGGTCCGGGGTCGCGGTCGGTGTCGGTGTCGGTGTGGGGGTCGGTGTCGGGGTCGGTGTCGGGGTCGGGGTCGGGTCGGGGGTCGGTGACGGGGTCGCATCGGCGGGCGCGTTCGCGGCGGGAGCCGACGTCGTGGTCGACGCGAGCCGAACGTCGGTGACCCTTGCCGGCGCACCGCCCGCCGCGGCGGCTGGGAGTGGCACGATCGCCAGTCCGACACCCGCGAACAGACCAGCCCGAAGGAGGGCACGGAATCGGATGCGGGACTCGATGCCGTTGAGGGGGGAATGCATGGCGCTACCGAAGAGTGAGGCCACCCGGTGAGCGGGCTGGCATCGAATATGACAGACGCGCATCCCCGGACAACCGCCCGATGGTCCGCACCACGCCCCGGACCCGCACGCGCGCCCCGGCGCGACGCGGGAAGCGGGCGCTAGAAGCTGGGCGGCGTCACGCAGAAGAGGACCGTGACCGGCGCATCACTCCGATTCATGTTCCAGTGCGGCAGGCGGGACGGGAAGGTGATCGCGTCGCCCTCGCGCAGCACGTAATGCTCATCGGCCACCCACAGGTCCAGGACGCCGTCCAGGATGATCGCGACTTCTTCGTCGGACTCGTGGGTATACGGCTCCTCGCCCGTGCCGCCGCCCGGTTCGATCACCGACATGATCACCTGGAGCCGTCCGGCCATGTTCGCGGTGAGGAACTCGTCGACGGCCTTGAGCCCCGGGTAGACGACCCGTCGGCGAGCCTCGCGCCGAACCACCCGGCCGCTGACGGGCTCGTCGGCGAAGAGCTGCGCGATAGAGAGATCAAGCGCCCGGGCGATCCGCTGGACCGTGGCGATCGACGGGCTGGTCACTTCGCGCTCCACCTGGGAGAGGAAGCTTTCGGTGACGCCGGCCCGGTCGGCGACGGCGCGCAACGTCAGCCGCCTGGCCTGACGCAGGCCGCGGATGCGCGGTCCGAGGCGCAGATCGGTATCCATCGAGCCTCCCTGGCGACTTCAGAGGACTGAAGCATAGCTTCAGAAGGTCGCGCGCAGGATGCGGACCGGTCACCGCATCGTGCGAGATTCGCACCGAACATGCGTTGACGTCGCCGCGCCTCGACCGTACCATCGGGCGAACCTGTAGCGAGGCTACAGGGACGTCGTTCAGCGCCCGACCGTCCACGCCCGAGGACCGCCGTTGACCGCATCCCTGACTCCTGACGCTCCCAGCCCGTCCGTCGCAGCCGCCGCTCGCCCACTGGCCGGCCCGGACCTCGACGCCACCCCGGACGTCGAGATCATCGATGTCACGAAGCGGTTCGGTTCGGTCACGGCCGTCGACCGCATGAACCTGCGCATCGCGCGCGGCGCCTTCTACAGCTTCCTCGGCCCGTCCGGCTGCGGCAAGACCACGACCCTGCGGATGATCGCCGGTTTCGAGCAGCCGACCGAGGGCGAGATCCTGCTGGCGGGCAAGCCTGTGGCCGGCGTGCCGCCCTACAAGCGCAACGTCAACACGGTCTTCCAGCACTACGCCCTCTTCCCACACATGGACGTCGCGCGCAACGTCGGCTATGGACTTCGCCAGAACAAGGTGGGCAAGCAGGAAGAGGATCGGCGCGTCGGCGAGGCTCTCGCGATGGTCCGCCTCGCCGGGTACGAGCGACGCCGGACGTGGGAGATGTCGGGCGGCCAGCAGCAGCGGGTCGCGCTGGCACGCGCGCTCGTGAACCATCCCACCGTCCTGCTGCTCGACGAGCCCCTCGGCGCCCTCGATCTGAAGCTGCGCAAGGAGATGCAGCTCGAGCTGAAGGCGCTCCAGCGCGAGGTCGGGATCACGTTCGTGTACGTGACCCACGACCAGGAGGAGGCGCTCACGATGAGCGACGTCATCGTCGTGATGCGCGATGGCTTGATCCAGCAGATGGGCGCCCCGACCGAACTGTACGAGCGGCCGGTCAACCGCTTCGTGGCGGATTTCATCGGGACCTCGAACCCGATCCCGGCCGCGATCGTGACGTTCGACCCTGTCACGCGGCGGGCCGAGGTGGAGACCGATCGCGGTCTGCGGCTGGCAGGGGTGGTCACCGACGCTGCCGCGACACCGGCGGTCGGCACGGCCGTCACCGTCGCGATCAGGCCCGAGCGCCTCCGCGCCGTGCCGCTCCGCGGTGACACGCCCGCGGCCCTCGCACCAGGCGAATCGTCAGTCCGTGGCCGCGTCCAGCAGGGCACCTATCTGGGAGATCAGACCGAGTATCGGATCGAGACCGACGGCGCCGGGACGATGGTCGTTCGACGCCAGAACGCACAGGGGGCAGCGACAAGCCAGGGCGTGGGGCCGGGAGACCCCGTCGTCGTGGTCTGGCACGAGGAGGCGAACCTCATCCTGGTGGGATGACGTTCGAGGAGGAGATCACGATGGACGAAGCACTGCGCAAGTACCAGGCGGATATCGCCAGGGCGAACCTGAGTCGCCGCACGTTCCTCACACTGTCCGCACTCGGTGCGGCGAGCGCCGCCCTGGCTGCGTGCGCGGCACCGGCTTTATCGTCGGTCGCGCCGGCGAGCGCGACGCCCGCCCCGACGCCGGTCCCCACGCCGGTCCCATCCACGGCCGTCGCCAGCGCGACACCGGTCCCGTCGCAACCATTCAGCTATGCGCCGACCGAGAAGGACTTCTACCTCTTCAACTGGTCCGACTACTTCAGCCCGGACGATCAGAAGGCGTTCTCGGACCAGTTCGGCGTCACGAACTTCGTCTACGACACCTACCCGTCGAACGAGGACCTGCTGGCCAAGCTTCAGGCGGGCGGCAAGGGCGGCTACGACGTCGCCGTGCCCACGGCCGAATTCGTCTCGACGCTGGCATCGGGCGGCTTCCTCCAGAAGCTCGACAAGTCGCGCCTGCCCAACCTCGCCACCATCAATAAGCAGTTCAAGGGCCTGCCGTCCGATCCGAACGACGAATACATCGTCCCCAAGGACTGGGGGACCACCGGCATCATCTATCGCGGCAAGGCCGTGAAGGAGACGATCACGTCCTGGAAGGACTTCTTCGACCTCGCCACGACCAAGTACTCGGGCAAGACGTTCGTCGTCAACTCGCCCGGTGATGTGTTCGTCGCCCCGCTGGCGATGCACGGGTTCGACGTGAACACCACGGACAAGGCCGAGCTTGAGATCGCCCGGACGGAACTGCTCCGGCTGCGGCCGCATCTCCAGTCGATCGACTCCGACAACTACCCGCAGACGCTCCGCGACGAGGCGGCCGTGCTGGGTCTGGCCTGGAACGGCACCGCGTACCTGCTCCAGCAGGAAGCCGATCACAAGGACACCGGCTACGTCGTTCCGACGGAGGGGACGATCTTCTGGACCGACACCTGGGTCCTGCTGGCCGGCGCACCGCATCCGAACGCCGCCTACGCATTCCTGAACTGGATCCAGGACCCCGCGCAGCAGGTCATCGAGAGCCTGTTCGCCGGGTATGCGAGCTGCAATGACGCGGCCAAGCCGCTCCTGCCGCCCGATTTCGTCGCCAATCCCGCCGTCTACGTACCCGACTCCGAACTGTCCCGACTGTCGGTCTCCACCGACCAGAGCGGCAACAAGCAGCGAGCCGATATCTGGGCCGAATTCAGCGCGGGCTGACCGCGGATCACAGCCCTCCCCACCCACGACACCCACCACCGATGGCGGCCAGCGCACCGGAACGGAGGTCGGCCCGCAGGGCCGGCCTCCTCACCTCGATCCTGCTCGTCCCGGCCAGCGTCTGGTACCTGTTCCTGCTGGTCGTGCCGCTGGCGGTGGTCGTCGTGTACAGCTTCGGCGCCCGGGCTCCGAGCGGCGGCTACTCGCCGGCGTTCAGCCTCGACAACTACGCCACCGCGCTGTCGCGGCCAGGGCCGTTCATCCTGAGCCTGGAGATCGCGATCGGCGGCACGATCCTGTGCCTGCTGACGGCCTTTCCGCTGGCCTACTTCATCGCTACCCGCGTCACGCGCCGCAAGACGCTCCTGATCATCCTGCTGGTCATCCCGTTCTGGACCAGCTTCCTGATCCGGACCATCGCCTGGCTCACGATCCTGGGACCCAAGGGGCTCTCGGGCTTCCTCTCGGACACCACGGGCGCTGACATCGCGCTTCTCGGCACGCCGGCCGCTGTGATGATCGGCATCGTCTACAACTACCTGCCGCTGATGATCTTCCCGTTGTACGTGACCCTGGAGCGGCTCGACCGGACGCTGCTGGAAGCGTCCAAGGACCTGGGGGCCGGCCGCTGGGCGACCTTCCGCCAGATCACCCTGCCGATCATCTGGCCGGGTCTGATCACCGGCAGCATCCTCGTGTTCATCCCGCTGATGGGCGAGTACGTCATCCCGGCGATCCTCGGGCTCGGCAAGGTCTTCCTGATCGGCAACGTCCTGCAGCTCGACTTCCTGTCGTCGCGCGACTGGCCGGCGGGCTCGGCCAAGGCCGTGGGCCTGATCCTGATGATGCTGGTCTCGGTCACGTTCTACCTGTGGGCCGCCAACCGCGGCCAGCGCACGCGCGAGGTCAGCGTCCTGTGACCGCGCCAGCGCTCGTCGCCCGACCCGTCCGCCCACGGCGGCGGCAGCGCTGGCCGTTCGGCGGGCTGGTGGAGACGGTCTTCCGCTCGCACGCGATCCTTGCGTACGCCTTCCTCTACCTGCCGATCATCGTGGTCGTCGTCTTCAGCTTCAACGGGACGAACCGCCAGGTCACGGACTGGCAGGGCTTCAGCCTCAAGTGGTACGACCGGGCGCTCAACGACTCGAACATCCAGCGCGCCCTCTGGAACAGCGCGACGATCGCGATCGTCAACGCCATCCTCGCGACGACCTTCGGGACGATGGCGGCGCTCGGCCTCCAGCGCGTCCCAAAGCGGGTGCGGCTGCTGTTCGATGCGCTGACCTACGTCAGCATCATCATCCCGGAGATCGTGATCGCGTTGGCATCACTGGTCATGTTCGCGGGCTTCCGCGACCTCGTGAACCCGGTCCTCGCCAACCTTGCCGCGCCGGGTGCCGACGCGCCGCAGGTGGGTCTGGGGCAGTGGTCGATCATCGCCGCCCACGTCCTGTTCAACCTGAGCCTGGTGCTGCTGCTGGTCCGCGCCCGGCTGTCGGGGATGGACCGGACCATGGTGGAGGCCTCGTACGACCTCTTCGCCACGCCGTGGCGCACCTTCCGCCAGATCACGTTCCCGCAGCTGCTCCCCGCGATCGTGGCCGGCTTCCTGCTGGCGTTCACGTTCAGCTTCGACGACTACGTCATCACGTCGTTCGTGTCAGGTCCGGGCTCCCAGACGCTGCCGCTGTTCATCTTCGGCCAGACCCGCCAGGGTGTGACGCCGCTGACCAACGCGGTCGCCGCGATGATGCTGCTGCTCACGCTGACCGTGCTGCTCGGCGGGCAGTGGCTATTGGGACGGCAGGCGCGCCAGACCGGATCGTCGGGGGCGCTGCCGATCGGTCTGGGGGCGGAATAGGTCGAGCGGCGCGGGGTGGGGCGGATCCCGTCGCCGCTGGTAGCGGCTCGTTCAGGATGGACCCTCGGGGACTGAGCTCGGCCGGCGATCTGTGCATTCCGCCACGCTCGGGCGCCTCCTTTCGCGCCGGTGGGAGCGGCGTTCCTAAGGCAAGGGTCCGAACTGTCGCGATATCGCGGGTCGTTCAGCCCCGATCCGGGACGAAGTCGTAGAGGTCGAAATCGAGTCTCGCACCGAGTTCCGCCAGCTTCGCGAGTTGATCCCCATCCAGGTCGGTCCCGACAAGCGTTGGACCGCTCGTGACGTAGAAGGCGATCGAAAGCGGGGCGTCGCCGTTGAAGGCCGCAATGACCACCTGCGGCCAATGTTCGGCGGTCAGGTCAAGGACCGACTGCATGTGCGCTCGGAGTGGGTCCGTGAGAGGACGACCGGATTCGATCTCCCAGCCGCCAACCTGATGCTTCAGGTTCGGTGATGACCTGAGGTGGTCACCGGAGCGCCAACCTCGCCCGATCCCGAGAGACGCGAGTCCCTCGATCGATGGGTCATCGCCACGAATCAGGAGCGACAGCTCGGTTCGGATCACCTATCACCATGAACACCCAGGAGCCTATCCCCGGCCCCGACAGCTCGCCTCCGTTCGCTAGACGGCGGCCGCCACCGGCTCCGGCTCCGGGAGACCCGCCTCGGACGCGAGGAGCGCGGCCTTGTCGGTGCGCTCCCACGGGAGGTCGAGGTCCGGCCGGCCGAAGTGGCCGTAGGCGGCGGTCTGGCGGTAGATCGGGCGGCGCAGGTCCAGTGCCGCGATGATCGACGCCGGGCGCAGGTCGAAATGGCGCTCGATGAGGGCCTGGATCTTGTCGTCGGAGACCGTGCCGGTCCCGAACGAGTCGACGCTGAAGCTGATCGGCCGGGCGATGCCGATGCCGTACGCGACCTCGACCTCGAAGCGGTCCGCCAGGCCGGCGGCCACCACATTCTTGGCGACCCAGCGGGCTGCATACGCCGCCGAGCGGTCCACCTTGGTCGGATCCTTGCCCGAGAAGGCGCCGCCACCGTGACGGGCCATCCCGCCGTAGCTGTCGACGATGATCTTTCGACCCGTGAGGCCGGCGTCGCCCATGGGGCCACCGGTGACGAACCGGCCGGTCGGGTTGACGTGCATGACCGGGTCGGTCTCGCGCAGGTGGGCCGGGATGGTCGGCAGGATGACCGATTCGATGATGTCTTTGCGCAGCTGCTCGGGCTCGATGTCCGGGTCGTGCTGCGAGGAGACGACGACCGTTCGGACGCGCGTCGGGACGCCGTGCGAATACTCGACCGTGACCTGGGTCTTGCCGTCGGGTCGCAGATAGGGGAACTCGCCGGACTTGCGGACGGCCGCCAGGCGCTGCGCCATCCGGTGGGCCAGCGCGATCGGGAGCGGCATCAGCTCCGGGGTCTCGCGGCAGGCGAACCCGAACATCATCCCCTGGTCGCCGGCACCCAGCTCGAACGCGGGCGCCGCGTCGTCGCGGACCTCGAGCGCGGAGTCGACTCCTTGCGCGATATCGGACGACTGCTCCTTGACCGAGACCAGGGTCCCGCAGGTGAGGTAGTCGAAGCCGTACTCCGCGCGGGTATAGCCGATGTCGCGGACCGTGTCGCGAACGATCGACTGGAAATCGATATAGGTGTGGGTGGAGATCTCCCCGAGCACCATCACGAGACCGGTCGTCGTCGCTGTCTCGCATGCCACGCGGGCCTGCGGATCGTCGCGGATGATCGCGTCAAGGATGGCGTCGCTGATCTGGTCGCACATCTTGTCGGGGTGGCCTTCGGTCACCGACTCGGACGTGAAGAGGTAGTGCGCGGCGTCGACGATGCTCATGCGGATGTGCGGCTCCATGGGCGGGACAAGACTCCGAGAGTAGCAGACCTTCGGGCGAGGACCGACGAACCGCCAGAGCCGGCAGCGCGTTCCGGTGCGTGGCGTCGACGGGTCAGGCGCCGGTGCGGAGCGCCTCGAGATCCAG
>JBBQLI010000038.1:0-25010 GCA_038327765.1 Candidatus Limnocylindrales bacterium
GCCGAACGGTACCCCGCCGCAGAGACGTCCGGCACCGTTCCGCGTGCGACAATCGGCCGACGATGCGACTCGATGACCGCTTTGATGAACTGATCGACCGCCTCGCCGGGTTCCACCATTCGTGGCTGGTCTACCTGGGCGTCGAGCTCGGGTTGTTCGGGCATCTGCGAGCTGCCGGACCGGGCGGGCTGAGCGTGGCCGATCTGGCGTCGGCGAGTGGCTGCGTCCCCGCGGCCATCGAGGCCTGGGCGTCGGCCGCGGACGCCCACGACCTGGCCAGTGTCGAAGGCGGGCGGATCACCGTCGATGACGACACGGCCACGATCCTGCTCGACGACGAGCGTTCGGAATTCCTCGGCGGGCAGTTCGTGCATTCGATCGTGGCCTCGCTCGATTGGAGTGGCCTGCTCGAGTTCTTCCGGACCGGCGTGCCCATGCGCGAGCGCCCCGATCGCTATCGCGAATCCATCGAGCGGCTGACCGTGCAGGACATCGCGGTCTTCTTCCAGGAGGCGCTCGCTGCCCTGCCGCAGCTGGTCGCTGACCTGTCGCGTGGCGGACGGGTGGTCGACATCCATTGCGGTGGGGGCCGCTGGCTGATCGCGATGGCGCGGCGGTTCCCGGCGCTGGAGCTCGTCGGCGTCGAATTCGAACCGGACTCGGTGGCACGGGCCAAGGCCAATGTGGCCGCTGCCGGTTTGGACGGCCGCATCGAGATCCGCCACGCCGGCGTCGACAAGCCCGGTGCTCCCGGCCAATACGACCTGGCCTATTTCCAGTACGCGCTTCATCAGCTGCCGGAGCCAGCGGTCGCGCTCCGCGCGGCGTGGACCGCGCTGAAGCCGGGTGGCCGGATCATGGTGCTCGACTGGGCGCTGCCGTCGACGACCGATGAGTTCCGGACCCGCCAGGGCGAGCTGATCGCCGGCGTCCAGCTGGACGAGCTCTACCAGGGCACCGCGCTGGTCACCCGCGACGGGTTGCGTGCCTGGTTCAGCGAAGCGGGCCTGCCGTCACCGCAGCTGATCGACCTGCCATCCGGAGCGATCGTGCTCTACCTGGAGCGACCGGCCTAGGTCGTCAGGCACCACGTCCGCGTGCCGCCTAGCATGCATCGATGCGCGACGACAGCGTTGAACGACTCCGGGCCGCGGTCGACGCGTCCGCCACGGTCCGTGGCCGGTTCATCGGTCTCCACGTGGCGCTCCACTCGACGATCCCGGTCCAGATGCTCGGGCTGACGGTGGATCCGCCCGGCCGACCGGTCCTGCGCGGCACGATCGGCGATCCCTTCGACGACCTCACCCTCACCGGCCACGTGGACACGCCGACCTTGGATCCGAAGGTCGTGCTGGTGCTTGGCGCGCTCGCAGGGTTCACATTCGGTGTCTCGCCCGTCCTCCAGCTGATCGCCAACGGCCGCTACGACCCCACGAACCTGGCCCTCCTCCTTGCCTCCGCCGCATTCCTCGCCGCGATCGTATGGATCTTTCGGGTTCGCTCGTTCGTCACACGCGACGACCGGGCCGCGATCATCACGTTCCTTGACGGCGCCGGGATCCGCTTCGTGGATACCGCCGCCACGTCCAACGAGCCCTGACCGAACGAGGATCCGACCACGAACGCCCCGCTCACCCGCCGCCAGCTTCTCGCGTCCGCCCTGTTCTCGGCCGTCGCGGCCGTCCTGGCTGCCTGCGGGGCGACCACGCCATCGCCGTCGGCATCGACCGGTGCGCCGACTCCGACTCCCCGCTCCTCACCGCCCGGGTCGACCGCGTCGCCACGCGCGAGCGTCCCGCCACCGGCCACGCCCGCGCCATCGAGCGTCGCCCTGCGGTCGAAGATCGCCCAGTTGCTCGTCGTCGGCTTTCGCGGGATGACGATCACGAGGACGTCGGGCATCGCGAAGGCTATCGCCGCGGGACTCGGAGGGGTGATCCTGTTCGATATCGACGGGAAGACCGGCAAGGCGCGCAACATCACGTCACCCGCCCAGGTCAAGGCACTGGTCACCGCCCTCAAGGTGCAGGCGCCTGATCGTCGGCTGATCGTCGCGATCGACCAGGAAGGCGGCAAAGTCGATCGTCTGAAGACCGCGTATGGCTTTCCCTCCGCGGCATCGCAGGCGTCGATCGGCGCGACCAACGACACGGCGAAGGCGACGGCCTGGGCCGGGTCGATCGCGTCGACGCTCGCCAGCGCAGGCATCAACCTCAACCTGGCGCCGGTCGTCGATCTAAACGTCAACCCGACCAACCCCGCGATCGGCGCGCTGCACCGCTCGTTCTCGGCCGATCCGACCGTCGTGATCCGGATGGCCTCAGCCGAGATCTCCGCACATCACGAGGCGGGCGTCCGGACGGCGCTCAAGCATTTTCCGGGGCTTGGCAGCGCGACCGCCAACACCGACAACGGTGTCGCCGACGTCACGAAGACGTGGAGCGAGGTGGAGCTCGAACCGTTCCGATCGATGATCCAGGCGCGACTCGCCGACGTGATCATGGTCGCCAATCTCGTCAACAAGAACCTGGACAAGCAGCATCCCGCCTCGCTGTCGAAGCCCATCGTCACCGACATGCTGCGTGGCCAGCTCGGGTGGACAGGCGTCGTCATGACAGACGCGCTGGGCGCCGCAGCCATCACCTCGTCGTTCGGTCGCGCGGAAGCCATCGCGCTGGCGTTGGAGGCCGGCAACGATCTGCTCCTGTTCGCGAACCAGGAAGGCTATGACCCGAATCTGATCACGAAGGTCCTCGACATCATCGAAGCGCACGTCGCGAGCGGGCGCATCAGCGAGACCCGCATCGATGACTCGCTGGCCCGGATCGCCACCTTCCGGCAGGGGTTGACGTAGTCGACGCAACCGCGTGGCGACGCGGCTAGACGCCAGGCAGGGGACCGACCCGCCCGACGGCAGTAAGGTGGTCGGGTCGAGCAGTCCATCGAAGTTGAAAGGCCGATGCCAGGTCGAACAGCGAGGTCGGTGGGATTCGTGGTCGCGCTGATGCTGGTCGTCGGCGCGTGCGGGAGCGCACCCGACGGTCCGACGCCGGCCCCAGCGACGGCCAGCATCCCGACGCCGGGCGCCACCGCCCGCGCGACATCCAGACCGACCGCCAGCCCGACCGCGAAACCGACGCCCGCGCCGACGCCGATCCCGACGCCTGCCCTTGCGCTGACGCACTGTACGGGCAAGCGGAGCAGTTCGGTCGCCGGGTCGCTGGCGGGCCAGAGCAAGAATTGGTCGGGCTACGTCGCCATCGCGTCGAACTCGACGGTCAGCTGCGTCGAGGCCTCCTGGGTCCAGCCCACGGTGGCGTGCTCCAAGGGCCGCAGCGAGGTGTCGATCTGGATCGGCATCGGCGGGGCGGGTGCTGCGGACCCCTTCCTGATCCAGACCGGGACCGACGTCTCGTGCCTCGGCGGCAGTGCCGACTCGACCGCGTGGACGGAGGTGTACCCGCACGAGACGGAGCAGGTCATCCCGGACATGGCGGTCGCGGCGGGCGACCAGTTCTGGGCGCAGGTCTCAGTGGTCGGCCGGCAGTTCACGATGACGACAGCCAACCTCACCACCCACGCGCTCAACACGAGGCGGGTGTCGGTCAGGGGGACGCACCGTCTGACGGCGGAATGGATCGTCGAGGCGCCAGCGACCGGCTGTCCGAATTCCTGCGCGATCCTGCCTCTCGCGAAGTTCGGGCCGGTCCGGTTCAGCGCCGGTCTCGCCACCATCGGGGGCGTGCTCGGCACGATCGACCACTGGCGCCACGACACCGTGACGATGTACGTGGGCGACTCCACGGTGAAGCGGGCGGCGGTCTCGGGGCTCCGTGGTGGCGAGGACTTCACGGTCGCCTGGCGCCACCGCTAGGAGCTGCGGTTCGCGTCGCAGATCGCGGCGGGATCGTCGTGCTGCGAAACCGGCGCGCGGATGGCGGCGTACCGGGGAGTGTCGGCGAGCCCGCCGACGCATTCCGCAACGAGGGACCAATCTATGCGCTCGACACTCCTGGCCATCGCCACCGGCCTCTTCGTCAGCATCGCCGTGCTTGGCTGCAGCAGCAGCGGTTCGTCGGCCGCCCCAGCCGCCGCATCCACGGTCGAAGCCAAGCCGGTCGGAACGATCGGCACCGTGCTGGTCGCCGGTTCGAACGGGATGACCGTCTACACGTTCGCCAAGGACGTGAAGGACAGCGGCGCCAGTGCCTGCACCGGCGGCTGCCTCACCAAGTGGCCAGCGCTCACCGTGGCCGCTGGCGCGACCCCGGCCGGCGGGTCGGGCGTGACGGGCAAGCTCGCCACGATCACTCGTGACGACGGGACCCTGCAGGTCACCTACAACGGCCTGCCGCTCTATTTCTTCTCGGGTGACACGAAGGCCGGCGACGGCAACGGCGTCTATACGAACTGGGCGGCCGTCACCCCGTAAGCGCGGGAGCTCCACCCACCGCGGCCCCGGTCCACCGTGCGTGGCCGGGGCCCTTCTGTGTCCGTCGCCGGCCCGGGGGTGTCGCCCCGCGGTGCGGTTGGGTATGGTTCGAGCGTGCTGAGACCCCGAACCTCTGGCGAGCGGATCCTCCGTTCCATCGATCAGGCGACGATCCGTCGCCTCATGATCCACGAGGCACGGGTGCACGCGATGCCCAGCCGGGATCTGCGCGATCTCGGTGACTCGCTCCTGCTCCACGATCCAGCTGACCCGGAGCCGTTCTGGAACCGGCTCGAATCGCTGCGCTGGCCCACGGAACCCGACGCGTTCGACCAGCGCCTGGCCGAGATCCTGGTCCTGTTCGCGTCCCTCGCACGCCAACCCCATATCTGGCCGACGCCCCTGTTCGATTCGCCCGACGACCTGGTGGCACGGCTCCGATCGAACGGGTTCCAGGACATGGGCGCGGGCCTGGTGATGGTGCTGACGGACTCGGTGCCGTCGTCGACCGTGGCGGCACGCGGGCTTGACCCGTCCGTGACGATGGAACGCTGGCAGGCCGTGCCTGCGGATGCGATCCCGGTCGCCCTCGACGCCGTCGTCCCCGTGCTATGTGACGCGTTCGAGGTGGAGGAGGCGCGCTGGGCTGGGTTGCGCGGCGAGACGAGGGCCAGTCTGGAAAACCCCGCATTCACGCACTATCTCGCCCGCATCGATGGCGAACCGGCTGCCGTGGCCCGGCGCGCCACGTTCGATGGGATCAGCTATCTCTCCTCGATCGGGACGGCACGATGGGCACGAGGTCGAGGGCTGGGCGAGCTGGTCACGCTCTCCGCGAGTGCCGACGCGCTGGCTTCCGGTTCCGACTACACGTACCTCGGGGTCTTCGAGGACAACGACGTCGCGCGTCGTCTGTATGAACGCGCCGGATACCAGATGCTCGGGGCGCCGTGCCCGGATCTCTTGCTGATCGGATGAGCGAGGACCGGGTCGCCGCGATCCACAGGTTTGTGGCGGGGATCCTCGCGGAGCGCGCGGCGGCAGGGCTGGCGGATGCCAGCGTCCTGGGCGTGGGCTGGGCGACCGTGGAACTGGACCGGGCGCAAGCCGAGTTCGGGGGCGACTTCGAGGCCGCAGCGGACGACCTGATCCTGAACGCGTGGTGCCGGATCGCCGGCGTCGCGGTCGCGGGCCGGGCGGTCGTGGGCCCGGCGGCGGACGTCGGCCCCCGTCTCGTGCTGATGGAGCCCAGCACGGAAGGCCGTCTGGCGGCCATGCTCGCGCGGCACGGGGAAGGTCCGCTCATCGTATGGCTGGAGGCAGGGCTCGCGAACGCGGTGCAGCGGCCGCTCTCCCGGCTGTCGCCCGGGCCGTTCGGTCCCGAGCGGCTGGTGCTCGGAGGCCCTTTCTGGGGACCACATATGCTCCTGGTGGAGGCGTGGCCGGGTACCATCCCGCCATGACCGACCACGCACCCGATCCCGCGGCCATCAGCCTGCGAGTCGCCACCGCTGCCGACGCGGACGCCATCGCGTCGCTGTTCACCGATGAGGGCTACCCCGCCGGCCCCAGCGATATCGTCGAACGGCTGGAACGGTTCGGCTCCGCCCATTCGCGCGTGATCGTCGCCGAGCACGAAGGCACGCTCATCGGGTTCATCGCGATCCATGCGATGCCGCGCTTCGAACACGACGACCGGATCCTGCGGATCCTGGCGCTCGTCGTGGACGCCGGCGCGCGCGAGCGTGGTGTGGGCCGCACGCTGATCGCGGAGGCCCAGAGAGTCGGCGTCGAACTGGACGCGGCCTTCGTCGAGATCACGGCCGGCCACCATCGACCCGAGGCGCGCAAGCTCTATGAGTCGCTCGGCTACGACGCCACCGTCGCTGCGTACCTGCGCAAGAAGCTCTGAGGGACACCCTGGATCGGCCGCCCGAGACGCCCTCCTTCCCGAGGCTCCGGCTTCGTGACACGGCCGGTGCCCTGCTCGACCTTCCATGGGCGCGCCCACTGGCGGACTGGTCCGCCGACGAGCTGAATTTCCGGGATCTGCCGGTCGGGCCGTCGCGCCACCTGGTGCGGTTCATCGTGGCGAACGAGAAGACCTATGCCCTCAAGGAGGAGCCGCTGGAGGTCGCCCAACGCGAGTTCGAGGTCCTGCGGCATCTCGAAGGCATGGGTCTGCCGGCCGTGCTGGCGGTCGGGCTGGCCGCGGCACCCGAACGCGATTCGGCGGTCCTCATGACCGAATATCTGGCGTATTCGATCCAGTACCGGCGACTGATGATGCGGTTCCCGCTGGGGCCGGGTCCGTATCGCAGCCGGCTGCTCGATGCGATGGCGTGGCTGCTCGTCGACCTGCATCGCGCCGGGGTGTTCTGGGGTGACTGTTCGCTCGCCAACACCCTGTTCCGGCGCGACGGCGACAAGATCCAGGCGTTCCTTGTCGACGCCGAGACCAGCGACATCCATCCGACGCTCTCCGACGGCCAGCGGAGCTACGACCTCGACATCCTCGTGGAGAACGTGGCGTACGGACTGGCGGACGTGGCGGCGCTGCAGGGACGGACGGACGCGTTCGATGATGCGGTCGACGCCGCCGAGACCGTCCGGACCCGCTACACCTCGGTCTGGGACGAGCTCCACCACGAACCGGTCCTGCCCGCCTATGACCGGCACGCGATCCGTGCTCGCATCCGGCGGCTGAACGACCTTGGGTTCGCCGTGGACGAGATCAAGATGGAGCCCACGACCGGAACGGCAGGGGCGCTCAAGCTCAGGGTGGCCGTCTCGAACCGGCGGTTCCACGCCCACGAGCTGGAGCGGTTGAGCGGGCTGAAAGTGCTCGAAGGGCAGGCGCGGCTCCTCCTGAACGACCTGCGCGAGTACCGGGCGTGGCTCGACTACTACGACCGCCGCCAGGTGTCCGAGGCCGAAGGCGCCCAGCGCTGGCTCCACGAGGTCTTCGAGCCGAGTGTGGCCGAGCTGCTCCCGGTCATCGGTGCCGGTCGTGATCCCGTCCAGGCGTACTGCGACGTCCTGGAACAGAAATGGATCCTGTCCGAGCTCGCCGGGCACGATGTGGGGCTGGAGGCCGCCACCGAGGCATACCTGGGGCTGGGCGCACCGGCGCCCGAGTCGGATGTCGGCCCGAATGAGGCCACGGTCGCCCTGGACGTGGAGTAGGGACGCCGGGACGGCACTCTGTCGCAACACGTGACGACGCCAGCTCTGGCACCATCGGGGCATGCAGACGATCGCGACAGCGGCCATTGCCGTCGAGGGCCTGGTCAAGCGCTACGGGGACCTCGTCGCGGTCGACGGGATCGACTTCACCGTGGGCACGGGCGAGGTCTTCGGCCTCCTCGGACCGAACGGTGCGGGCAAGACCACCACCGTCGAGATCCTGGAGGGGCTGCGCAAGCCAGATGGCGGCAGGGCGACGGTCCTCGGTCTCGACATCGCGACCGGGTCCGCGGAACTCAAGCCGCGCATCGGTGTCAGCCTCCAGACCGCGGCGCTCTATCCGAAGCTGACCGTGACCGAGCTGCTGGATCTGTTCCGCAGCTTCTACCCGAAGTCGCGGCCCACCAACGAGCTGATCGAGGCGCTGGGGCTCGGCGAGCGACGCAAGGCTCGGTCCGCTGAACTGTCGGGTGGTCAGCGGCAGCGCCTGGCGGTCGCCCTCGCGCTCGTCAACGACCCGGAGCTGATCTTCCTGGACGAGCCGACCACGGGTCTGGATCCGGCAGCGCGCCGCTCGCTGTGGGAGCTCATCCAGGGTCTGAAGAAGGATGGCAGGACCGTTCTCCTGACCACCCACTACCTCGAGGAAGCCGAGATCCTGTGCGATCGGATCGCGATCATGGACCACGGCAAGATCCTGGAGATGGGGACGGTCGACGAGCTCGTGTCGAAGCGGTTCAAGGAACGGGCGGTCCGGTTCGACGCCACGGACGCGTTCAGCGATGTCGAGCTGGCGGCCCTCCCCGCGGTCGTCACCGTCAATCACGACCCCACAGAGGTCCTGCTCTACACGAGCGACGTGGCGGCCACGATCGGGGCGCTGCTGGACCTCGCGGAAGCGCGGCACGTGGAACCGGCCAACCTCGGTGTCCGGCGAGCCACGCTGGAGGATGTCTTCCTCGCCCTGACCGGTCGAGCGTTGCGGGACTGAGGGGGACGATCCGATGCATGCACTCCTGAGCCTGACCCTCGCCAATCTGAAAAGCTACACGCGCGACCGTGCCTCGCTGTTCTGGAGCCTGGCCTTCCCGCTCCTGTTCATCTTCATGTTCGGGCTGATCTTCCAGGGCGGCGGCGGATCGCGCCTGACCGTCGGCTGGGTGGATGTCGACGGGTCGACTGCGTCGACGGCGTTGCGTGCCAGCTTCGCCGCGCAGGGCGGTGTCACGGTCAAGGATGAGACGCAGGACGACGGCATCGCCCAGATGCGGCTCGGCAAACTCGACACGCTGATCGTGGTGCCGAAAGGCTACGGCGACACCGTGACCGCTGCCGCGACCGGTGCCGGGACGCCCGGCAGTTCGGCCCAGCTCGCGGTCTACACCGATCCGTCCCAGCCATCGCTCACCGGGGCGGTCTACCAGCTGATCGGGAACGTCCTGGGCGTGGTGAACCTGGGCGGGCGCGCGCCATTGGTGGTGCCTGTCGGGAAGACGGTCGAGACGACCAACCTGAACGCCATCAGCTACTTCGTGCCGAGCATGCTGGGTCTCTCGGTGATGCAGGTCGGCATCTTCGCGGCGATCCCGCTCGTCGCCGATCGCCAGAAGCTGATCCTCAAGCGGCTGGCGGCGACGCCATTGCGGCGCTGGCAGCTGGTGGGGTCGAACGTGCTGATGCGGCTCTGCATCGCGCTCGCGCAGACCGTGATCATCGTCGCCGTCGGGACGCTGGTGTTCGGAGTCCATATCGTCGGATCGATGCTCGTGACGTTCGGGTTCGTGATCCTTGGCGCCGTCGCGTTCCTCGCCCTCGGCTACGTGGTCGCGTCGTTCGCCACGACCGAGGACGCCGCCAATGGGATGACCAGCATGATCCAGTTCCCCATGATGTTCCTATCCGGAGCGTTCTTCCAGATCGACCAGATGCCGCAGTTCCTGCAGGTCGTGGCGCGGGTGATCCCACTGACCTACCTCGCCGACGCGCTGCGCCAGGTCATGGTCGGTGGCGCGCCATTCGCGCCACTGTGGACGTGCGCCCTGGTCCTGGCTGGCTGGCTCGTCGTCTGCTTTGCCATCGCGTCGCGCAAGTTCCGCTGGCAATAGCTCGTGGGGCGCGATCGCCCGTCACGTCCGGAGGCCGGGCTTTCTTCGCGCTGCGGCTCCGATATGCACCGATTCGCTTGCCAGGACACCCATCGATTCGCGATGCACCTCGGCTGCATCACCCGCTTGAGCGCTGCATATCCCCGCATTCGATCCGAGCCCGGTCCGGTGTGACCGCTCCAAGCCCGGGTCCGGCGTGACCGCTCCAAGCCCGGGTCCGGGCGAAGCCGATCCGACCCGGGTCCGGGCGAAGCCGATCCGACCCGAGAGTCGGTCCTGCCCTGATGCATGCCAAAGGCATCACTTTCAGAGAGGTCGACTCGACGGCCGAACCGGTGCATAAGGCGCCCCCCGCCACGCCGCACCGCAGCCGCCGGCCGTGACGCCGCACCGCAGCCGCCGCCTACCAGCGCTCCTCGTGGACGACCGCATCGAGCGCCATGCGCCCGCCGGCGCGGGGCGGCCGCGTCAGGTCGGTCGCGTCGGCCGGATACCCGAACGACAGCAGGTATTCGCAGTCCATGTCGGCCCGGTAGCCGAGCAGCTCGCGTGCGCGGTCGCGCTCGTAGACGGTCGCCGGCACGCTCCCGATCCCCAGCTCCCAGGCCACGGTCATCATGTTCGCCGCAGCCTGGCCGAGGTCGAACAAGATCGACAGCGGCGCGTCCGGCCCACGCGGATCGGGCGTGATCAACGCGACCGCCACCGATGCACCCGCGATGTGCCCGGCATATGGCCCGAGGGTCGACAGCTCCGCCAGGTGGGCCCGGTCACGGCAGACGATGAATGCCCAGCGCTGGAGGTTCTTGGAGCTTCCTGAGCGTCGACCGGCGTTCAGGATCCGCTCGAGATGGGCCGCCTCCAGCGGTCGGTCCGTGAACCGGCGGATCGCGCGACGCGTCGAGATCGCCGCCCAGACAGGATCGACCGGCTCAGTCATCCCTCGCCCGTGATCGTGGGATCGGAGGGCGCGGACGGGACGTCGATGGGTCGGATCGCACCCGGCAAGGCCACCTGGGCCAGCGTCCTGAACCCGCCCGGAGAATCCTCGACCGCCGCGAACCGAGTCTCGCCGTCGGGGATCCGCTGCGCGTTCGTGGCCGCCGCGATCGCACCCGCCGCCTCGGGCGACAGCGGCCCGCCGAGTGCCGCCGCTGCGACCCGGGCGACAGCCTCGCGGTACTCGGGGAATTCGTACAGCCACGAATGCTGTCCACCCGCCACCGCCAGCGTCTCGACGGGCGAGGGGTGGGTATCGCCCGCCCGCCCCGCGCGCGCAGCCGCTGCAAGCCGCGCCAGGTGTCGCACGGGCACCACTGCATCGTCCGAGCCATGTGCCAGCAGCACCGGGCCGCGATACCGCCGGATCGCCTCCGTGGCGCTGATCTCGGCCACGCTGTGATGGCGCGGCTGGAGATAGACCCGCGTCGTCAGCCACGCAAGGGGATAGGCAAGCGCATCGGGGATCGGCAGGTGCGCGAGCCGGAAGGTCTCACGCGTCAGCCGATACGGATCCGCCGGTGAGGACGTGGCGATCAATGCCGCGATCCGCGGATCCGCGCCAGCCGCGAGGATCGCGCCGATCCCGCCCATGGAGTGCCCGGCGACGGCCCCGATGGTCACCTCCGGCCGCGCGATCAGGGCATGGAACGCAGCGAGGGTATCCGCCCCGAACTCGCCGGCGCTGATCGGCATCGTCTCGGGCGGGTTGGTCCCGTGCCCCCGAACATCGAAGGTCAGGCAGTGGAAGCCCGCGGCATGCAGGAAGACGGCCAACGGCAGCGTCCGGTCGCGGGCCGACTCCCAGCCGTGGACCAGGACGATCCCCGGACCCGGGGCGCCACCATTGGCCGGGATGAACCAGGCCGGGAGCTCCATGCCATCCGACGGTACAGTGGTCGTCTCGAAGGGAAGCCCCAGCGCATCCGGCGTGATCCGGGGAGGGCTCAGCCGTGGGTACCCGGCTCGCACCCGATAGATGAGCGCGAACCGATACGCCAGCCCCAGCGGAGCTGCCGCGATGGCCGCCATGACCCCGGCACGCTTGATCGATCCCACGGTGCAAGGGGAAACCAGACCGGCCGTGCTGTCAAGCGTGCCCTCGTCGCTACACTGGCGTGATGGCGAAACGCGATCCATACGAGGTCCTCGGCGTCCGGGCGGACTCCAGCGCAGCCCAGATCAAGGCTGCCTGGCGCCGGCTGGCGCGAGCGCATCACCCGGACCTGACCGGTGACGACCCGGCCGCGTCCCGCGTCGCGACCCGCCAGATGGCCGAGATCAACGATGCCTACGCGGCCCTGACCCGCGAGGACCGCCGGCGCGATATCGACGACGAGACCGCCGATGCGACCGCCGCGGGGTTCGAGGGCGGCCCGACCGTCCGCCACGGCGGCCCGCCGAAGCCGAAGCCCACCCGCCCGGTGACCGCCCGCGTCGACACCAGCTCGACGTTCCGGCCCCACAACAACGTGGCGAACGAGCGCCCGAAGGAGCACATCCTCTCCGGCCAGCCGCCGCTCCGCGGCAATCTCGTGGAGCCGGAACCACTGCGTGCCTCCACCCCCACCGGACCTGCGACTCGCGGTCGACTCCAGCATTTCCGCCGGCCCACTCCGCCCACCGTGGACGTCGCGCTCGAGCACCCGATCGAGTTCGGCAAGTTCCACGGTCACACCCTCGGCCAGATCGCCGGGTTCGAGCCGTCCTACATCGACTGGCTCGCGGGCACGGTCACGCGCGACCCGGACCTCGTGTCGGCCGCTCGCGTGGTCCAGGGTGAGCTCGATCGCCGCGGGATCCGGCGTCGGTCGCGACCCGTGGTCGAGCGTCCCGGCCGCTCCGCCTGACCGTCCCGGGACGCGAAAACGCCCCCCGATACCGGAGGGCGTTCACTTCGCTGATTGATGAAGCAGATGACTGCTGCCGTCCCGACGGTCCACCAGGCCTGTTGGCCGAGTGCCCAGTTATTCGGCTCGTGATCAGGATCCGGGATCCTCGCTTCGAACCATCCTCGAAACGACGTTCGTTTCCTGTTCCGTGACCGACGCCCCAGGTTCGTTCCCAGTTCGATCGCGGGTCGGCGTAGGCAGAACACTACCGCCCGGTCAAGCTGCCGGGCAATGGCACCGTCGTTCAGATTCGCCCGGCTCGATGGTCGGGCGCACAAGCGCACCAGACCGGGACGCACGTACCAGGTGCAGCCGCGCACCGGGTGCCCTCTGCGGCGTATTCCGGGTGGCTTGGGTACGCTTGCGGCATGTCCCACCGCTTGGCCGTGGTGTTCGCCGTCGCACTGACCGTGATCATCGGCGCCTGCTCGTCGCCACCGGTCGCCTCGTTCGATCCGGCTGGCCCGTGCGTCGCCGATGGCTCATCGCCCGGCGCGTACCCCGAGCTCGAGGCACTCGTCCCGAAGATCTACCAGGGGGTCGCGCCGGCCACGCTGGATTCGGGCCGTACCTGTCCAGGTCCCAACCTTGGTTCACTTGCGTCGGCGGGCGTGACTGAGATCCACTTCGGCGGTGGCACCTGGACCTTCGGCGCGGAACGCGCCGCGGTGCTCGCGGTCTTCCAGGGCACCAGCCTGACCACCGGGGCGCTCGCCGACTTCTACGCCAACAGTGCCCGCGACGCCAGTCGCACCACGATCCTGTCGGAATCTTCGCCGACGATCGTGGGCAGGCCCGGGCGTCGGCTCGACACCCAGACGGGGGAGCGGCTCCAGACCGTGGTGGTCTGGCCATCGAACACGGTCGGCCGCGTCGACGTCGTCATCACCAACGACCTGCCGGAAGCCCGGATCCAGGACGCGCTGGCCGCATTCGGCTCGAACTGAGTGCTAGAGTCGCGACCATGACCGACCGGTCGAAGGCCGCCGACTGGGACGACCGCCGACGTGCGTGGGAGCGCGATCGCGCCGACCCGGCTAGCTCTCGTAGCCCGGAACGCAAGCCGCGCTTCCCGACGCTGGGCGATCTGACCATCGAACCCCTGTACGGTCCGTGGTCACTCGATGCGCTCGAGGTGGACCCGCTTGCCGACATCGGCTTCCCGGGCGAGCCGCCGTTCACGCGCGGGATCCACCCGGGTGGCTATCGAAGTCGCCTGTGGACGATGCGGATGTTCGCCGGCTTCGGGGCCGCGGAGGACACCAACGCGCGGTTCCGCCAGCTCCTGGCGGCAGGCCAGACCGGGCTGTCGATCGCCTACGACATGCCGACCCTCTACGGCTACGACACCGACGACCCCGAGGCCGAAGGCGAGTTCGGGACGTGTGGCGTCGGTGTCTCGAGCCTGGCTGACATGGAGGTCCTGCTGGCGGGGCTGCCGCTGGACCGGGTGAGCACCTCGATGACGATCAATTCCCCGGCCGCGCCGATCTGGGCGATGTACATCGTGGCCGCGGAGAAGGCCGGCGTGCCGCGCGCTCAGCTCGAGGGGACGCTCCAGAACGACATCCTCAAGGAGTTCATCGCCCAGAAGGAATTCCTGTTCCCGCCGCTTCCCTCGATGCGCCTCGTGACCGACACGATCGAGTTCGGGACGCGCGAGATGCCGCGCTGGAACACGATCTCGATCAGTGGCTATCACATCCGCGAGGCGGGTTCGACCGCGGTCCAGGAGCTGGCCTTCACCATCGCCGACGGGATGGCCTACGTCGAGGACGCGCTGGCGCGCGGGCTGCGCATCGACGATTTCGCCCCGCGTCTGTCGTTCTTCTTCAACTCGCACTCGGATTTCTTCGAGGAGATCGCCAAGTTCCGCGCGTCGCGCCGGATCTGGCACACGCTCATGACCGAGCGCTACGGTGCCGAGAACGAGCGATCGGCCTGGATGCGCTTCCACACCCAGACCGCAGGCGTGTCGCTGACACCGCAGCAGCCGCTCAACAACCTGACTCGGGTGGCCATCCAGGCGCTTGCGGCCGTGCTTGGCGGCACGCAGTCACTCCACACGGACGCCCACGACGAGGCGCTGGCGGTCCCGACTGCGGAGGCCGCGCTGCTGGCCCTTCGGCAGCAGCAGATCATCGCGGAGGAGACCGGGGTCGACGCCACGGTGGATCCGCTCGGCGGGTCATGGTTCGTGGAGGCGCTCACGACCGAGGTGGAGCAGGGCGTATGGCGCTACATCGAGGAGATCGACCGCCGGGGCGGGATGGTCGCCGCGATCACCGAGGGCTACCCCCAGCACGAGATCGCCGATGCCGCGTACCGCTATCAGCGCGAGTTCGACGCCGGGGCGCGCCGCGTGGTCGGCGTGAATGCCTACGTGGATGCCGACGAGGTGATGCGCGTTCCCGTGCTCAGCGTGCCCAAGGGCTCCCTGGAGGCGCACATGGCCCGCCTGGCACGGACGCGGCGCGAACGCGATGCCGTGGCGGTCGATGCCGCGTTGCGCGGACTGCGCGAGGCGGCCGGCCGTCCGGGTTCCAGCGACGACAACCTGATGCCGCACTTCATCCGCTGCGCGGCCGCGTACGCGACGCTCGGGGAGCAGTGCGCGGTCCTGCGTGAGGTCTTCGGCGAGTACCGCGAGCCGATCTCGGTCTAGCGTGAGGTCGGCACCGGGATCCAGGCCGTCAGGCGCCGCCGCGCTCCACGGGCCCGGGCGAGGTGACCGGGTTCCCCGATGTTCGCCAGAGGTACGAGCCCACGAGGGCTCCCGTGACGATCAGGACCACCCCTGCGCCGCCGACGAGGTCGAGCCGTCCGGTCGGGCCCAGCACCGCCGCGCTCATCAGGTACGCGACGACCAGCAGGAACCCGGCCGAGGTGAAGATCACGGGGCGTCGATCCACCCCGACGGCGCCCAGCGGCCCGTGCGCCAGCCGTCGTTCCACGCGATCCCACGCGTCCCAGCGGGCTGATCCCGCCTTGGTCAGCGCGTAGGCCACCACCCAGATCGCCACATAGGCGAACTCGGAGGCGATCAGCGCATCGGTGCGGGCGATCGCCAGGACGGAACACGCGAGCGCGACGATGAAGATCGTGCTCGAGGCGAAGGCATAGACGTTCGCGATGACCGGTACCCGGAAGGTCGCGGCGAGCCACGTCCCGACCCACGCCACCACCAGCACGCCGGCCGTGACCGCCAGTCCCGGCCACCACAGGTTCCCGGAACCGAGCAGCCGGTCATCGCCCGGCGTGAACACCAGGACGACGCTCAGGAGCACGACGATGGTCCCGGCCAGCTCGACGACGAACATCCCGGCCCTGATCGGCGATCCGTGCGGCCATGCACGGTAGCCCTGTGGCACAGCCGCGGCCAGATAGAGCGCACTGATCAGCACCACCGCCTGGAGCACGCCGATCCCGACCCAGTCGGCGATGTCGGACCAGGTACCCGTCGCACGGCCGACGATCTTGACCGAATCGATCACGCCGGGCAGCCATGGCAGACCCTTGGGCAGCCAGCCCTGGAGGACCCCGCCGATGTCGATCAGGCGTTCGGGCGCGAACCGGAGCGCCAGCGCGACGGTCGTCACGGTCATGGCGGTCACCAGGTGCCGCCACACAGCGAGATAGGCGATTCGCTGACGGTGCCGACGGGTCCGGGGCTCGGCGGGAAGGTCGTCGGTCGATGCGACGGCTGCCGAGGCCATGGTGGCCGGGTTGACCCCGCCCGCTGCTGAGGTCGCCCCGTCCGCCGCTGGATCAGGTCGGTAGAACCGCGACGTCTCGCCCCAACCGTCGGCGGCGTCGATCTCGCGCAGGACCGGGATCGTGAACTCTTCGTCGTCGTCGAAGTAGCCTCCGTGATCGCCCAGGAGGCTGCGCCGATTCCAGACCAGCGTCGAGCGGATGCGCGTCGCGGTCGTCATCGGCGGCGTGGTCGCGTCGGTCTCCGGCGGTCCGGCGGGCGCCGGGTCGTTGCTGGCGTAGAAGTCGTGCCAGCGAAGGTTCGGCTGGCGGTCCATCAGATTCACCCGCAGGCGGTCGGCCATGCCGCTGTGGTCGTCGGTCAATCGAAGCGCCAGGTTCCAGCCTTCGCCGAACGTGATCAGCTTGTCGACCTGGGCGTCGACGACCAGGGCCGGATCGGTCAGGGTCAGGTAGCTGACCATCACGCCGCCTGAATGCGCCATCACCACGACGTGCCCGCAGGTCTCGCGCAAGCGACGCACCGCGTCGGCAAGGCCCGCCCGGATGTTGGCGGACTGTGCCGGGTCGTACAGGAGGATCCGCACGTCGCCGAACCAGCCGACGAGGAACTCGTCGAAGACCTGGAGGACGGCGGCGTCCTTGATCGCCTGGATGGGGATCACCGCGATGATGGCCCGAACCAGCGCATACGCCGTCAGGATGATCGCGGCGAGGACCGTGACGAACGGCACGAGGAACGCTCGCGCGAGGTTGAGGAGGGTGTTGCCCGTGGCGCGGTTGGCGAGGATGGCGTCGACGATCCGGCCGGCACCGCCACCCGGGCCCAGCCAGGAGGTCATCGTGGAGAGACCAGGCGGCGACACTTTCGACGCCCACCACGCCTCGGTCATGACCCACTCGGTGGCCGGGAATGTCTCATCGCCAAGGGTCGTCGCCGGGATCCCGATCGTGATGGTCGGCAGCGAGCTCTGGAGGTCGATGGCGGCATCGAGCACCGGGTCGGATGGATCGCCGGGCCGGGCGTCCGGGAACGTCCGGCCGCCGGTGCCTGCCGGCCACCCACGCCACGCGGTCAGGCTCTCGATCAGCGGCGCTGACCACTGGAGCAGCGTCTCGCCCGGTTTCTGGGACCCGATCCCGTGGACGAAGATCACGCCGACGCGATCCTCCTTCGGGACCGCGGGGCGCGAGGAGCCAGGCCGGTCCGGGTCCGCGAGGTGGGACCGGAAGATGCCCTGGGATCGCGTCGTCGGCATGCGCCCATGGTCGCAGGCCGGCGTCTCACCGGCGTCTCACCGGCGTCTCGGCCTTACCATGCCGGCATGTATCTCGATGCACTGGAATTCCTCGAGGACGAGCGCGATGCGTGGGCCCCGTACGAGGTGCTCGCGGACCTTTCCGACGAGGAGCTGTCCGCGCCGGTCGCTGCGGCTCATGGCTGGTCCGGACGTGATCTGATGGCCCACATGATCTCGGGCCAGGCATTCGCCTTGGAGGTGGCGCGCGAGCTGGCGATGAGCGAGGTGAGTGCGACCATCGCGCGCATCGACGCTGATTCGGAGGCTCGGGGCGACGACGCGATCAACGCGGAGATCCAGGCGACCTGGGCCGCGCGGCCGCTCGACGAGCTCCGGGCGACCTATCGGACGCAGCCGGGCGAGATGCGCGGCACGCTGACCGTCGTGCCCGAGGCGCGCTGGATCAAGCACCCGACCCACATGCGCACCTTCGATGCGGAGACCATCGACCACTACGCCGATCATCGGGCGGACCTGGCGGCAGTCCTGGCGGCGGCGGGCCGGTGACGCTGGCCGAGGTACTCGAGGAATTGGCCGACGACGATGATGGGGTCGTCGTGGTCGCCGACGACCCCGTGGTTTCGTATGCCGTCGCCGACATCGTGTTCGCGGTGGCGGACGGCCCAGGCGCCGCCGAGTTCCGCCTTGGCCAGGCGATCGCCGCGGCCGCGCAGCGCACGCCCGACACCTCATCGTCGGCGCGCGGCCAGGAGTGGGTCCGGTTCGCCCCGGCCGACCTCGACGACCACGCCATCGACCGGGCTGTCGCCTGGTTCGGTTCAGCGGCACGTCGCGCACGAGGCGATTGAGGAGACCTCGGGCGCCGAACGCCACCGCCGCACGGCGCCGGCCTGCTCGCTTCCCGGGAATCGAAACGACCCCGATCCGTGCGGATCGGGGTCGTGATCGGTGCGAACGACCGAGCGCTACTCGGCCGTCGCGACCGCGAAGTCGGCGAGGCCGAACTGCTGCTCGAGCTGCTCGAGCGGCCGGAAGCCCACCACGCCCTGCGGCTGCGCGCCGGGCTTGAAGAACGCGATCGTCGGGATGCTCAGGATGTTGAACGCCTGCGAGAGGCGCGGGTTCGCGTCGACGTCGACCTTGACCACGTCGACGGCGCCGTCGTACTTCTCGGCCAGTTTGACCATCTCCGGGGCGACCATCTTGCAGGGTCCGCACCAGGTTGCCCAGAAGTCGACCACGACCGGCCGCTCGGCCTTGAGGACGAGCTCCTCGAAATTCGCGTCCGTCCCGACTTTGATCTCCGCCATTGGGATCCGATCCCTTTCTCCCGCCGTGCGGGCATGCCTGTCCTCCGCTTCACGCGGGGGATCCTTGGAGCCCGTTAGCGGGCGATGTCCTGGATGAGTCGATAGGCCTCGAGGACCCGTGGGTCCGCAAGGCGATACCAGATCGTGTTGCCCTCGCGTCGGCTCGTGACAAGACCGACGTTGCGAAGCACCGCCAGATGCTGGCTCATGTTGGGTACCTGGCAGCCGACCCGCAGGCTGAGATCGCTCACCGAGAGCTCGCCGATGGCGAGCGTCTCGAGGACACACAGGCGCTTCGGGTCCGCGAGGGCTCGACCGATCGCGGCGTACCGCTCGCGGTCGGCGTCTGCGGAGACTGGCAGGCGATCCAACACGGGCGAACCGTATCACCACTTGCGCAAACACGCAAGTGCCGTGTGACGTCAGGACCGAGTCCTAGACGAAGAACGGTGGCGACGTCAGGGCGTAACGGTCGAACCCGAGTGGCGCTGCATCGCTGAAGTAGAGCATCACGAATGGATCGATCCGGAACCCGCGGGCGAGCAGGTGGTCGATGCCGGTCTTCGCCACCAGCGGCAGATCGAACGAGATCAGGGCGTGGCCGGCTTCGGCGGCGGCGGTCTCGCCGTCAGCGAGGAGCGTGACCAGGTCAGCCGCATCCAGCGCCGCATACGGACCCCCGAAGGCCGGGACCACGGGGTGGTACGCGTAGGCGACGGCTCGACCGGCTCGTCGGTATAGCCAGCCCCGGCGCTGGTCGGCGAACCAGACATGCTCCACGTCGCGACGAAATCCGATCACTGCTCGATCGATGGCGCCAAGTGTCTCGAAGGGCAGCGCGCCCGGGACCAGCGGCTCGCGGGCCAGGTCCGTATCGATCGTCACCGGTCGTGGCGCCGCCTCGAACCCGGCGAAGGCACCGTGCGCGGACAGACCCGCGCGGAGGTAGCGCGCGATCGCGCGGACGTCGGTCGTGGCAAGGATCGACCGGTGACCGACGCCCTCGGCCGAGAATGCTCGGGCAAGCAACTCCCGGCCGACGCCGGCCGACTGCGACTCCGGGTCCACGAAGAACTCCGTCAGCTCGCGGATGCCATCGCGCAGGAATGAGCGGGCGTAACCGATGAGTCGGCCGGTGCCCTCGTCCTCCGCGAGCCACCACTCGTCGGCGGTCTCCGCGAGATGGTCATAGAGCGGCCGCCGGACGTTCCAGGCCTCGGGATCGCCGGCCGTGGCGTTGGGGATCGTGCCGGTGCGCCGGCCCAGGTCGTCGAGCGTGACGACGAAGAGCTCGTAGCAGGCGCGGGAATCGTCGGGTGTGCCGCGGCGATAGCGAGTCATGGCGCGAGCCTAGCGGGTCTGGGCCTGCCGCTGCCGACGCGACCGATGGCATACTCCGCGCCATGCCCGACCCGGTGGACCACCTCGTCCCGTTCAGCGATCTCGAGGCCGCTCGCGAACGGATCCAGGGCATCGTCCATCGGACACCGCTCCTCTCGTCGGCAACGGCCGCCCACTGGATCACGGCGGCGACCGGCATCCGCATCGCCGATGGGCGCCTCTTCCTCAAGGCCGAGCACCTTCAGAAGACGGGCTCCTTCAAGGCACGGGGGATGACCAACCGGATCGTGACGCTGTCGCCCGAGGCGGCGGCGCGCGGCGCGATCACGCTCTCGGCGGGCAACGCGGGTCAGGCCTACGCATGGGCGGGGCGCACGGCGGGCGTGCCGATCACCGTGGTGATGCCGTCCGGCGCCGTGCGCTCCAAGGTCGACGCCTGCCTTGGATACGGGGCGCGGGTCGTGCTCCACGGCGCCCACGTCGGCGAGGCGCTGCTCGAGATGCAGCGGATCCGCGACGAGGAGGGCCTGACCTACGTCCCGCCATTCGATGATCCCGCGGTGATCGCCGGGAACGGGTCGGTGGGACTGGAGCTGCTCGAGGATCTGCCCGACGTCGATGTGGTGGTCGTGGGCGTCGGTGGCGGCGGGCTGATCGCCGGGGTCGCCGCGGCGGTCAAGCACCTCCGACCCGGCGCCCGGGTCTTTGGCGTGGAACCCACACTTTCCAACGCGGTCAGCGTGGCGATGGACCGTGGCGAGGTGGTCACCATCCAGCCAGTCAGCGTCGCCGATGGCCTGGGAGCGCCGTTCGCCGGTGCGTGGACGCTCGCGATGGCGAACCGCTACCTCGACGGGATCGTGCTGGTCGACGATCCGGTCATCCTCGCGGGGATGCGCTTCGCGCTGGAGCGGACCAAGCAGCTGCTCGAACCAGCCGGGGCTGCGGCGCTCGGATGCGTGCTTGCCGGGATGATCCCGATCCGCGACGGCGAGCGCGTGGCCGTGGTGCTCTCCGGCGGGAACGTGGAGGTCGGGCGGCTCGGGGAGCTGCTAGCCGGCGCGGCCACCCTCCCGGGCGCGGCCAGGCTCCCTGGCGCGACGGCGTGACCGGGCCGGCAGATGGACCGGAGGCCGCACCACCGACCCCTGATCCAGGGTTCTCGGCGGATCTGACGTCGGTGATCGCGCCGCCGCCGATGCCACCAGTCACGTCGGCACGTCGTCTGCTCGGTGCCAGCTTCGACCTGCTGGTCCGCGCTACGCCCGAGATGCGGACCGGTTCGTTCTATATCGGCGCGATCATGCTCGGGCTCGTCGGGCCGATCGCCCTGGCGACGTGGACGTTCGCGGTGATCGGCCTCGATGTCGGCTTTGACGTCACTGATTTCTACGGCGATCCGCGCGCCGTGGAGTGGTTCGGGTTCCTGGTGATCCCGACGCTGCTCGGGCTGATCGTCGTGTTCATCGAGAGTCGGACCCTGGCCGCCGCCCTCCTCGGGGCTCGCCTGGTCCACCGGCCATTGACCGTTCGGGAGGCGGTCGCTCGTGCTCGAGCCACGTTCTGGCGGGCGATCGCCGCCGGCCTGCTCCTGACGATCCCGGTGACGATCATCGAGAACGTGGCGACCGCCGTCGCACGGACGCTCGTCGCCGATGTCACGGCGACCACGTTCGCGATCCAGATCGTGGTCGCGACGGTGCTGGGGGCACCGCTGGCCTATCTGCTCACCGGGGTCGTCCTCGGCGACGTCGACCCGTTCGAGGCCATGCGCCGGTCGCTGACCGTCTTCCGGGCTCGCACGTCCGCGGCCGTGATCGTCGCCCTCTTCGCCGCCGTCTCCTCGCTGCTGATCCTGTTCGGCCTGAGCGAGGGCCTGGACATCATCCTGCGCGTCTTCGATGCCCTCGGCCTGGGGCCAGACTCTGGTCCGCTGGGCATCGTCGTCGTGACCGCTGCGATCGTGATGCTGACCTTCGCCTTCGGGACGCTCCTGTTCACGACCACCGCGATCTCCCTCGCGCCGCAGGTCGTGATGTTCGTCAGCCTGACCCACACGACCATCGGCCTGGACCATGTCCGGGTGGGTGGCGACGGTGACCCGGATGGGCCGGTGGCACGCGGTCAGCGGCGGTTCCGCTGGTTCCCGCGACCGATGGTGGCGGGCGTCGTCATCGCATGGCTCACGCTGCTGGCAGTGATGGTGTCGCTGGACGGCTGAGTCGCGGACGGCCCGGCTCAGTCGACTCCGAGGTCATGGAGCCGGTCGTCGTCGATTCCGAGGTGATGCGCGAGTTCATGCATCACGGTGATGCGGACCTCATCGGCGAGGTCATCGGGATCGGGGAAGTCGGCCTCGAGCGGGAGCCGGAAGAGCGTGATCCGGTTGGGCGTCGCGATCCAGTCGGCGGCCCACTCGGTCCGCGGCACCCCCTCGTACAGACCGTAGAGGTCGTCGTCCGGCCCGAGCTCGTTCTCGCGGCGCTGGTCCGGGGTCAGGTCGTCGGCGATGACGATCGCCACTTCCTCGAGTGCGGCCGAGAACGGCGTCGGGATCGCAGCGAGGGCGTCGTCGATCAGCGCCTCGAACCGGCGGTGTCGGGCGGCGAGTGGTCGGGCGGTGCGGGAACCGCGGCGGCGCTTGGCCATGACCCTCGTATGCTAGGTCGCATGGAGGCGCTCGAACTTGCCGTCGACCGCGTTCCCGCGCCCGACCATGCCGCAGAGCCCGACGGCTTCGTGGTCGTCGTCGACCCCGGTGACCGGATCCATTTCCTCGATTGGGGCGGGGGCGGTCGCGACGATCCCGCGTCCGCGACCTCGCCAGGGTTCCTGCTCATCCATGGCCTCGGCCAGACGGCCTGGATCTGGGCGCCGGTCGCGCGGCGGCTCCGTGCCGTTGGCTCGGTGGTTGCCATGGATCTGCGCGGTCACGGGCTATCGGACGCCCCGACCGAAGCCGGTGCCTACCAGCTGACGGTCCTCGCCGAGGACGTGATCGCAGTGGCGGAGGGTTCCGGGCTGGTCCAGGGCATCGCGGATCGCGTGGTGCTGGCGGGGCATGGGTTCGGGGCGATCGTTGCGGCGGTCGCCGCTCGCTCGCTCGGGGAGCGTTGTGCGGGCCTCGTCCTTGTCGACGGTGGCTGGGAGTCGCTCGAGGCGTCGACCGGTCTCGATGTCGAGGGATTCCTGCGCGGACTCGACGAGCCGCCCGAGGTCATGCGCTCACTGACGGCCTTCCTCGCCGACCGCGCGGCGTTCGATCCGGCAAGCTGGGATCCCGACCAGGAGCGCGCGGCACGGGCGACGATCGTCGAGACGCAGGCAGGCCGCGTGGTGCCGACGACCCGGCCCCATGTCGTGGAGGCCTGTGTCCGCTCGATGTTCAGCTACGACCCGATCGAGGTCCTCGCGGCCGTGCTGGCGCCGGTCATCGCGCTGGCCGCGGCTGGCTCGGGCGATGACGTACCCGGAGTGCGCGAGCGTGCGTTGACGGCCGTGAACGTCGCGCGGGCCGCCGCAGGGCTGTCGCAGATCCGTGCCGTGTCGTTCCGCCACGACGGGCACAACCTGATGCGCTACCGTCCCGATTCGGTCGCCGCCGCGATCCTGGCCGTCACGGAACCCTGAGGCAGCGCATGCAGGTGGTCTACTCGCCCAGTCATCTCGGCCACGACATCTCGGTCGAAACGTTCATGGGCGAGGCGATCCCCGCCAACGAGGTCGCCGAGCGGGTCGAGATCATCCGCGAGACCCTCGATGCGGATGGCGGCTTCCCGCGCTCCGGACCCACCGAGCACGGCGAGGGCCCGATCACCGACGTCCACGACCCGGGGCTCGTCCGATTCCTCAGCGAGGCATGGTCGGAACTGCGTCGGCAGGCGCTGCCGCGCTCGTTCCTGACCGCTGACACGTTCCCGAACCGCCAGATGTTCCAGGGCATGAGCGCCGAGGCGGTCGAGCAGCTCGTCCGCGAGCCGGAGCACGCCGCCGGCCGAGCCGGGTTCTGGGGACTCGATACGGCGGTGCCGCTGGTCGCGGGGACCTACCTCGCCGCGCGAGGAGCCGTGGACGTGGCCCTGACCACGGCGGACCTGGTGCTCTCGGGTGCACCGGCGGCCTATGGCCTGTGCCGCCCGCCCGGCCATCACGCGGCGCGCTCGATGTACGGCGGCTACTGCTTCTTCAACAACGCTGCGATCGCGACCGAGGAACTTGTCAAGGCCACCGGCGAGCGCGTCGCGATGCTCGACGTCGACTATCACCACGGGAACGGCTCGCAGCAGATCTTCTGGCGCCGCGGCGACGTGCGGTATGTCTCGATCCATGCCGATCCGCAACGCGCCTACCCGTACTTCCTTGGCCGGGCCGACGAGACCGGGGAGGGGGAGGGCGTCGGCGAGAACCTGAACATCCCGCTCCGGGCCGGCACCACGAACGAGGAGTACCTCGTGGCGGTCGATCGTGCGGTCGAGGCCATCGGGGCGGTGCCGGGTTCGATCGTCGTCGTCTCGCTTGGGTTCGATACCTATGGGCTGGACCCGATCGGCGACTTCGCCCTCAGCACGGAGGTCTATCACGAGGTGGGTCGCCGGGTCGCGGCCCTGGGTCGCCGGCTCGTGATCCTGCAGGAAGGCGGCTACCACCGGCCGTCGCTCGGGGAGAACGCCCGGGCGTGGCTGCGCGGTGCGGAGGGTCGGGCATTCGAGCCGCTGCCCGCGCGCGGGTTCGCGGCGGGCGGGTCGGTCGTCTGAGGGAGCCACTGGACG
>JBBQLI010000039.1:0-24951 GCA_038327765.1 Candidatus Limnocylindrales bacterium
CGCCCAGGTAGACCAGCCACGAATGGTGGAACCCGGCGAGGCGGTCGATCAGTTCATCAAAGCGGTCATCGAGTCGCATCGTCGGCCGATTGTCGCACGCGGAACGGTGCCGGACGTCTCTGCGGCGGGGTACCGTTCGGCGATGCAACGGTGTCGGCCGACGTCGGGTTCTGGTGGGTGATGGACGAGGAACACAGCCTGCTCACCCACCTCGCGCGAGACCTCGATGGCGCCTTCGAGGCGCTGGTCGTAGCGCAGCAGGACCGGCTGTTCACGATCGCGCTGCGTGTGCTGGGGGATCGCGGAGCAGCCGAAGAGGCCGCCCAGGACGCCCTCGTGCGGGCGTATCGCGCGCTCGGCTCGTACGACACGGCGCGGATCCTGGACCTGCGGCTCCGGCCGTGGCTGGCGACGATCGTGCTGAATCTGTGCCGGACCCGGGCTGCGCGTCGGGCGAACCGCGGCGCTCCCCCGCTCTCGCTCGATGCCGACGGTTCGCCCGTGCCGGAGCCCATCGCCTCGGACACCGGTACGTCGCCGGCAGCGGTGATGGACCGCCACGCCGAACGGGAGACCTGGGCGGGCCTGCTCGCGGCCCTCCCGCCGGCGTACCGGGCCGCCGTCGTGCTTCGGCATGTCGACGGTCTCAGTTATCCAGAACTCGCCACCGCCCTCGGCCGACCCGAAGGCACCGTCAAGGCGCAGGTCCATCGCGGCCTGGCGCTGCTCCGCACGGCCTACGAAGCCGATGCTCGCCTCGAGCGCCAGGAGATGACCGCATGAACGCCGACCGACCCAGCGACACCGATGTGGAGGGAGCCATGGGCACCCTCGCTGACGCCGCCCCGCCGACCCTCGCCCAGAACGTCCTGGTGGAGGTCGGCCTCGCTGACCGGATGGCCCGGTTCGAGACGGTGATCGGGCCGTTGTACGTGGCCTGGAACGGACGTGGCGTGCGTGCGGTGGAGTCCGCGGAGTTCGCCACGAGTCACGCCGCCCGCACCGGGCGACCGGTCTTTCCGGCTGATGCGCTGCCCGAGAAGCTGGCCCGCGCGATCGACAAGCGACTGGCGGGCGACCGGCGGGTCCGGATCGACCTCGACCTGCGCGGGCATTCCGCCTTCGAACAGGACGTCTGGCGCAAGGCGCTCGACATCCCTCGCGGCGAGGTCCGACCGTACGGCTGGATCGCGAACGAGATCGGCCGGCCGAAGGCGGTCCGGGCGGTCGGGACGGCCCTCGGCCACAACCCGGTGCCGCTGATCGTGCCGTGTCATCGCGTGGTGCGGAGCGACGGGACGATCGGGCAGTACTCGCTGGGGGGACCGGAGAACAAGCGCACGATCCTGGCGGCCGAGGGCCTGGATCCCGACGAGATGGAGGAGGCCGCACGGCGCGGGGAGCGGCTGATCGGCTGTGCATCCACGAACATCGTGTGCTGGCCGTCGTGCTGGACCGGGAGGCACATGCTGGCCCGCAACCGGCGACCGTTCCGGTCGCTCGCCGACGCGACCGCAGCTGGCTACCGTCCGTGCAAGGTCTGCCGGCCGTCCGCGAACACCGGGAGTGTCGCGGCCTAGCAGGACCGAGACGTCCGGGAGCCACCCAAGGCGGCATGCCGCCCGGATCGACGGGTCGCATCTGTTTCGCGCCGACCACACCGATCGAGAGCTGTGCTGGCACGACACCCGACCCGGTCCTCTCGTCGGCCGACGACATCGGGACCTATGTCGACGCCCCGATCGCCGCCCACGCGTCCGTGTCGATCACGATCTCGAGCGTGAAGGGCGACCGTGAACGCGAGCTCGTTCGTATCGCCCTGGGCGACATCAGTGACGTCGACCTGACCGGCTTCAACACTGGCGGCATCTCGAGGTCCTCGCTCGGTGGGCCCGGTCGCTACGTCGAACGGGCCAGCGTCGACGGCCGGCTCATCGCCGAGGGCACGTTCACGCTCGCCGAACCTTGACGCCGCGTCGACGCTACAATCCGCCCACCTTGGACCAGCCGTCTATGCCAATCGCGCCGATCCGGGCCGCTCCACGCGGCACGGCGGTCTGGCTCGGGATGCTCGTGCTGTATACGGTCTGGGGCTCGACGTACCTCGGCATCTCCGTCGCGGTCACGACGATCCCGCCGTTCCTGATGGCGGCAACGCGGTTCACGCTCGCAGGGATGGTGCTGCTGGCCTGGTCTCGCGTTCGCGGCGGCGACTTCAGCTGGCCGACACGCCGCGAATGGCGCGACTCGCTGATCGTCGGTGGGCTGCTGCTCGGCGGCGGCATGGGCATGGTGGCGTTCGCGGAGAAGACCATCCCGTCGGGGATCGCGGCCCTGCTGATCGCGATGATGCCGGTGTGGGTCGCGATCTTCGGTCGCGCCTTCCTCGGCGAGCGATTGCCCCGCGGCGCGGTGGTCGGCATCACAGTCGGCTTCGTCGGCGTCGCCGTCCTTGCCGGACCGACCGTCCTCGGCGTCAGCGGCGGTCTGGAACCCATCGGGCTGGCGGCGGCGATCCTCTCCCCGATCTGCTGGTCGTCCGGGTCGCTGTTCGCGTCGCATCGGGCGGTACTGCCACGCCAGCCGCTGGTCCTCGCCGGCGCGGAGATGCTCGCGGGAGGGCTGATCCTGGTCGCGATGAGTGCCGTGACCGGCGAGATCGCCGCCTTCCGGCCGGACGCGGTCACCGGCTCGTCATTCATCGCCCTCACCTACCTGACCCTCATCGGCAGCCTGCTTGCGTTCACGACGTACGGCTGGCTGCTGACGAAGGCGCCGTTGCCCCTGATCGCGACCTACGCCTACGTCAATCCGGTCGTCGCGGTGGCGTTGGGAGCGCTGGTCCTCCACGAGACGATCGAGCCGCGGACCCTCATCGCCGGCGCGATCATCGTGTTCGCCGTCGCGTTGATCGTGACGGCGCGCGGTCGGATGCGGCTGCCAGCTGACCGGGGGGCCGCAGTCGGCGTGGACGTGGCGGCCGAACCGGCCTGAACCCTAGGTCTCCGCGAGAATCACCCGCGACACGCGGCGAGCCATCGCCATGATCGTGATCATCGGGTTGACCCCGATGCCCGTCGGGAAGACCGACCCGTCACCGACGTACAGGCCACGGATCACGAAATCGCCGCGGCCGCCGGCACGAACCCGGCCCCACGGGTCGCACGGGTGGGATCGAACCTCAGCCCCCATCCGGACCGAACCCATCTGGTGCGCCGAGAACACGGCGCCACGATTCGCCCCGAAGTCGAACGATCCCAGCGCGTCCTCGAACCGGGTGAACCGGGCCGCCTCGTCCGCACCCTCAGCGTGATGCCATTGCGGCGGCGTCCCGACGGCGATGATCTTGCTGGCCCCGGCCGCGCGCGCGACACGGGCCATCTGCACGAGTGCATGCCGCAGGGTGGCGACGCCCGTCGCGTCAAGCCGGTAGTCGAGCCGCACCCGCCCCGCCTTCGTCAGGGTCGCCCGGCCCTCGCCACCGTCACGCGTGACGGCGATGAGCGGAGCCACGGATCCGATGCCGCGCATCACCTCCGCGTGTGCCTCGCGGCCTTCCCACGGAAGCGCCAGTGCCAGGAGGCCCGGATGCCCTGGCGCGGATTCGATCGCGTAACCGTTGCGGCCGCGCTCCCCGGCGCTGAACTGGAGTGACCGTGCGGCCTGCATCGTGCCGCGCCACATGTCGACCGGCTCGCTGAACCAGCCCGCCAGGACCGTCACGGGATGCAACCGCAGATGCCGGCCGATCGCGCCATGCCGCACGCCGGTTCGCTGGAGGATCGCGGGCGTGCGGAGCGCCCCGGCGGCCAGGACCACCGTTCCGGCCCGAACCAGCACGTGACGACCGTCCGCAAGCACGGCCTCCACGCCGGCCGCCCGGCCGTCCTCGATGATCACCCGCTGGACCGCAGCATCGGGCACGATCCGGGCTCCTGCCGCCGCCGCCCGAGCCAGATGCACCCGGATCCCGGACTGCTTCGCCCCGCGCCGACAGCCGAACGGGCAACTGCCGCAGTCCCCGCACTGCGCGGCGTTGCGCTGGATCGGCGCGGCTTCCCAGCCAAGGGCCCGGGCGCCGCGCAGGATGATCGCGTCCTTCGGCGGGATGTGGGTCGCCTCGGCCACGCCGAGCTCGGCTTCGATCGTGGCCACATCGTCGGTCCATTCGCCGCCGTCCTCGACACCCTCGAGACCGTGCTCGGTCGCCCAGGCGCTGCGGACATCGGCCGGTGCCGGGATGCTGGTCATCCAGTTGACGAGCGTGCCGCCGCCCACGCCGGTCCCCGCCAGCATGGTCACGGAGCCATCCCACGTGGTCAGCAGCCCCAGGTTCAGGTAGAGACGCCCGAACGCGTCGAGCTCATCGGTCGGCATCGTGGATTCGTCCACGAACGGGCCGGCCTCCAGCACGACCACCGAGCGCCCCGCCTCCGCGAGCTGGGCCGCCACGACCCCACCGCCCGCGCCAGACCCCACGACGACCGCATCCGCATCGAGGGTGATCGGCCCAGCCAGGGGCGTGGCAGCGTCCCCGGCCTCGAACCGGACCGGGATGATCCGCGCCAGGTCGGTCGTGACCGGCGGTCGGTCCGGCCGATAGTCGATGTCGGCCAGCAGCGGGTTCGGTGCTGCGGCGGTCCCCGGATCCGCGTAGGCAAGGAACGTCAGCAGCTTGCGCAGCGACTGGAACGCGGCGCGGCGGAGGGGGAGCCGCGACGCTCCCCACGACAGCAGGTAGCGTTCGCGATCTTCCAGCGACATCGCCACGATCCCCTGGCGGCGACCCCCCAGCACGAGGCTGACCGCCGCCGTGTCCAGCAGCCACAGGGCCTGGCGAAACTGCGCGAGCTGGGCCGGGTCCGCGGCACGCGACAGGGCGTCTGCCGCCAGTCGCGCGCGGGCCAGCGCGTCGCCGCGGACGAAGGTCTCGGCCATCGCCGCCAGGATCTCGAGTTCGCGCTCGCTCCAGTCCGTCATCCAGCCTCCGATCGGCGCGAGTATGACGGCGCCGTCCGCGGGCCGATGGCGGGTTTCGGCGGAGTGTCGAGCGAACCCGTCCCGTCACCGTGCACGGGAGCGCCGGTCGCGGCGCGATACCCATCGTGGTGCCTCTGGGCACCATCGTCCGCCGAGGCCTTGTCGCCGTGGTGGTCCGCACCTAGCCTCGCTCGAATGGAAGCGCCGTCGTCCGGGACCATCCTTGCCAGCCGGGTCGCCGAACGCGTCGGCGAGCTCGGGCGGGTGGTCCGGGATCGACCGCGTGCTCCGGCCCAGGCCTACCTGGAACGGGTCCACGCCCGGCATGCCGGGACGTTCGATGGCGAGGTCGCCACCTATATCCCCGCGCTGGCCGAGGCGGATCCGGCCTGGTTCGGCATCGCCTTGATGACGGTCGATGGCACGAGCTACGACGTCGGCGACAGCACCCAGCCCTTCACCATCCAGTCGATCTCGAAGGCCTTCACCTACGGCCTGATCCTGGACGACCTGGGTGAGGCCGCCGTCCGCCGCAGGATCGGCGTCGAGCCCACGGGTGACGCGTTCAACGCCATCACCCTGGCGCCGGGCACGGGAACGCCGCTCAACCCGATGGTCAATGCGGGGGCCATCACAGCGGCCTCGCTGGTCGCCGCCGATGACGGGATCCCCGCGCTCCAGCGGATCCTCGCGCTCTTCTCCGCGGCGGCGGGTCGGCCGCTGGTCATCGACGAAGCGGTCTTCACCTCGGAGCGCGAGACAGGCCATCGAAATCGGGCCATCGCCCACCTGCTGCGCGCGTCCGGCGTCCTTGGCGACGAACCCGATGCGGCGCTCGAACGCTATTTCGCGCAGTGCTCCGTCGAGGTCGACGCGATCGCCCTGGCCACGATGGCGGCGACGCTGGCGAACGGCGGCGTGAACCCGCGCACGGGTGCGCGGGTGCTCTCCCCGGCCACCGTCCGGGCGGTCCTCAGCGTGATGTCCACGTGCGGGATGTACGACTCCGCGGGCGACTGGCTGTACACCGTGGGTCTGCCGGCGAAGAGCGGGGTGGCCGGTGGCCTGCTGGCCGTGGTGCCCGGGCAGCTTGGCATCGGGGTCTTCTCGCCGCCACTCGATCAGCGCGGCAACAGCGTGCGTGGCGTGTCGACCTGCCGCGACCTCGCGCGTGACCTGGATCTCCATCTGGTGGGCCGCGGCCGGGCGAGCGCCCCGTCACTGCGGGTTCGCCACACCCTTGCCCGACTTGCATCGAAGCGCACGCGAACCGAGTCAGAGCGGCAGATGCTGGCCCAGGCAGGCTGGCAGGGCGAAGTCCGCGAACTCCAGGGCGATCTCACGTTCCTCGCGGTCGAAGGGGCCGTCCGCGGCCTCGAGGACCCGACGATCGGCCCGCGCTGGGCCGTGCTTGACTTCGCCCGGGTCGTGCACGTGGAGCCCACGGCCGTCGCGATCCTTGCGGACCTGGTCGAGACCGTGCGCTCGAGCGGCCGTGACCTGTTCGTGTGCGGGGCGGCCGCCCATCCTGGGGCCACCGACGCCCTGGACCTCGTCCTCGAGTCGCGCGGCGGGACGCCTGTCCGCCGCTTCGCGGACGCAGATCACGCACGGGAGTGGTGCGAAGACCGCATCCTCGACGCGGAGAGCGCGACCTCGACAGGGCCTGACGTCGATGAGGCCGCGGCGGCCGAGGCGTCGCTGCTCCGCGGGATGTGTGCCGAGGACGCCGCCGCCGTCAAGGCGAGGCTCGAGCGACGCCGGTTCATGCCAGGTTCCCTGATCGTGCGGCGCGGCGATGCGGCCCACGAGCTCTACCTCATCACGAATGGCCGATTGAGCGTCACGGTGGACCGCGCGGGCGGCGTGGGTCCGCGCCGGCTCACCACCTTGTCCGAGGGGACCGTCTTCGGGGAGCTGGCGTTCGTGAATCGCGAGACGCGGACCGCCGACGTCCACACCGACACGATGGTCGAGTGTCTCGTGCTCGGGTCGGATGCTTTCGACAGCCTGATGCGCGACGAGCCACGCGCCGCCGCTGCGGTGCTGGCCAACCTGCTTCGGGTGGTCGGCGCGACGGCACGCCGCCTCACCGACGAACTGGCGCTGCTCTCCGACTAGGGGCGCGCCCAGCCCTGCGCGGGCCAAGGCTCGCAGCGAAGCGGGCGGTCCTCGCGATAGCCGAGGGCGTAGTCGGCCTGGATCAGGGTGTGGAGCTGGCTCGTGCCTTCATAGATGACCGCGGCCTTCGAATTGCGCAGGTAGCGCTCGACCGGGAACTCGTTCGAATAGCCGTTGGCGCCGTGGATCTGGATCGCGTCGAGCGCGGCCTGGACCGCATGCTCGGTGGCGTGCCACTTGGCCAGGCTGGTCTCGCGCGTGTTGCGCAGGCCCTGGTTCTTGAGCCAGCCGGCCTTCCAGACGAGCAACCGGCCGATCTCGGTGCCCTTCGCCATGGTCGCGATCATCTGCTTGACGAGCTGGTGCTCGCCGATCTCCTGGCCGAACGTCTGGCGTTCGTGGGCGTACGTCACGCTGGCGTCCAGGCATGCCTGGGCGAGGCCAACGGCCCCGGACGCGACGGTGTAGCGACCCTGGTCGATGGCGCTCATCGCGATGAGGAAGCCCTCACCCTCCTGGCCGATGCGCCGGTCCGCCGGCACGAGCACGTCGTCGAGGTTGATCAGACCCGTGTTGCCGGCCCGGATCCCGAGCTTGCCGTGCAGCGTGCCCGTGGTCAGGCCGGCCATCCCGCGCTCCAGGAGGAACGCAGTCACGCCCTTGTGCTTCCTGGCACGGTCGACGGTGGCGAAGACCAGGAAGTGATCGGCGATGTCGGCGAGGGAGATCCAGATCTTCTGGCCATTGAGACGGTACGAGTCACCGTCGCGACGGGCCGTGGTCTGGAGGTTCCCGGCGTCCGTGCCGACGCCAGGTTCGGTCAAGCCGAACGTCGCCAGCTTCTCGCCCTTCGCCTGTGGCACGAGCCAGCGCTGTCGCTGCTCTTCGCTGCCCCACTGGAGGAGGGCCAGCGAATTCAGCCCGACATGCACGCTCTGGACGACGCGGAACGCCGTGTCGGCACGTTCCAGCTCCTCGCACAGGATCGCGAAGCTGATGTAGTCCATCCCGGCGCCCCCGTACGCCTCGGGGATCGGCGCGCCAAGGAATCCGAGTTCGGCCATCGTGGCGAAGATCTCGCGGTGGACCTCGCCCTTTTCGTCCCACTCGCGGATGTGCGGCAGGATCTCCGCTTCGGCGAAGGCGCGAACGCTGTCGCGGACGAGTTGATGTTCGGGCGTGAGCGCGAAGTCGACCACGAAGCCTCCGGCGCAGATCGGTTCAGGCGACCGATGCTAGCAGGGGCAGGTCGGTGCCGACGATCGTCGCTGGTCCGGCGGTCCAGAGAGTGGCGACATGGCCGCCGCCCACGGCCAGATCCTGGACGACACCCGTGCGTTCCCGCCCTCGGAGGTCGTCCAGGGCGAGTCCGCGACCCTTGGCCTCGGCTTCCAGACATGTCCAGGCGAGTGCGATCCGCGCGGGTCGGTCGCTCGGTCGGAGGGCGACGATCGCTTGCGAGGCACTGGGCGGCAGGTACCGCAGCGCGGTGGCGAGATCCGCTCGACGCGGATCGATCGCTTCGACATCCACCCCGAGGTCGACGCCGCGGGCGAGCGCCACGACGACCAGATCGCCCGAATGGGACAGGCTCCAGCGCACGTCCGCGGCCGTCGGATCGAGCGGTCGCGGCCGGCCGGCGGCGTCGTGTTCGAACGGTCGCTCGCCGGGGTGTCGGCCCAACGCCGCCCCGACCATGGATCGAAGGAGCGCGTGGGCCAGGACGAACCGTGCCTCGGCCGATGGATCCGTGAAGGCTCCTGCCCGCCGCCGCTCGTCGGGATCGAGACCCACCCGAAGGCCGTCAAGCCGGCCCAGCCAGGTCTGGATGTCAGCGACGGCCACGGCAACGGTCGCCCGTGTGGTCACGACCCGGTCCCCGTCGCCTGGAGTTTCGCGCTCAATCGCGCAGCGAACACGGCACCGTCCTCGCCCTGGAAGATCGTCTCGTGATCGACAGGCAGCGGCTGCCAGTCGACGTGCTCCGCCAGGCCGTCCCAGAACGCACGCGGGACGTCGTAGTCGCGTGAGCTGAAGACCACGAGATCGCCCGGATACGGCACGAGGACCTGGGCGCGCCGCGTCTCGGCCAACGCGTCGAGATAGCCGTCGCGGTCCAGCGGCCGATCGCCGTGAGGCTTCGTCACTCGCCGCACGAGCTGTCGTGCCAGCCCGGTCGTCGCATGGCGCAACCGGCCACGCCGCAGGTGGAGCGCGAACCGGCGCCGGTAGTAGGCGGGTCGCCCTATGTACCAGCGCCAGGGATGCCGGCGGTCGATGCGCGGGTCGACGAGACCGAGGAACCCGACGCCCTGCCCAGCGGCCTGCAACCGCCGTGCCATCTCGATCGCGACGCGACCGCCCGAGCAGTACCCGCCGATGAAGTACGGCCCATCCGGCTGGATCGTCCGGATCTCAGCGAGAAAGGCGTCGGCAAGGCCGTCGATCGACGGCGGCAGGTTGCCACCGTCCATCCCCATCGCGCGCAGCCCGTAGAGCGGCTGGTCCGGATCGAGCGTCCGGCGCAATGCGGCCGGCCCGATGATCTCGTCGTCGATGTGGACGAAGAAGAACGGCGGTCGGCCGCCGTCCGGCTGGATGGGGAGCAGCGCCGATGTCGGCACGCCCCAGCTCCCCGTGTCGAGGCCACGGGCATAGCGCTCGACGGTCGGCGCCCACAGGAACGTGGCGAGGGGCAGCTCGCGCTGGCCGAGGCGCTCGATGAGCCGGGTCACGATGATCGCGGCCAGCATCGAGTCACCGCCGATCGCAAAGAAATCGTCTCTGACCCCGACGGCCGGGAGGCCGAGGACCTCGGCCCAGATCGCGGCGACGGCGACTTCGGTCGGGGTGCGCAGCGCGCTGACTGCGTGCCGCTCAGACGTCGTCCGCGGTTCGCCGGGCGGCGGCATCCCGACGAGGCCCAGCTTCCCGGCCAATCCGATGCGCTGGACCTTGCCGGTGGCGCCCTTCGGGATCTCGGCAAGGATCCGGATCACACGGGGGACCTTGAAATCGGCCAGGTGCTCGGCGAGTTGCGACTGGAGCTCGCGCTCCGTGAGCGTGACGCCATCGCGCGCGACCACTGCGGCCGCGACCTCCTCGCCGAGACGGGCGTCGGGCATGGCGAAGACGACGGCCTGCGCGACCCCGGGGATCGCCAGGAGCGCCTCCTCGACCTCGACCGGGGCGACCTTCTCGCCGCCGCGATTGATCAGCTCCTTGAGACGGCCGCGCAGATGGAGATAGCCGTCGTCATCGAGTGTGCCCTGGTCGCCCGTCCGGAACCAGCCGTCGACGAAGGCGCTGGCGTTGGCGTCGGGGTTCGCGTCGTAGCCATCGAAGACCGTCGCGCCACGGATCGCCACCTCGCCGACGGTGCCAGCCGGCTGGGGCGTGCCATCCGGATCCAGGATGGTGATGTCGAGCCCGGTCGCCCGACCGACGGAACCGGGTTTGCGGATCCCGGGCGGCACCGGGTTGCTCGCCATCTGGTGGGCTGCCTCGGTCATGCCATATGCCTCGACGACGGGCGTCCGGAATGCGCGCTCCAGGCCCTCGAGGGTCGCCGTGGGAAGCGAAGCGGACGACGATCGGATGAACCGCAGCGGTCGGCGCGCGATGACGTCGCCGTTGGCTCCGGCGCGCGCCAGCACGGCTTGATGGATCGTCGGCACAGCCGTGTACCACGTGGGCTCGAAGGCATCGAGCCAGCCGAAGAACGAGGGTGCGAGGAACCCCGGAGCGGCGACCATGCTGCCGCCCGATGCAAGCGTCGCCATCACGGCCGCGACGAGACCGTGGATATGGAACAGCGGCATCACGTTGAGACAGCGGTCCGCCGGGGAGAGCTGGAGAGTCGCGGCGATGGTCCGCGCCGAGGCGACCAGTCGGCCGTGCGTCAGCGGCACGATCTTGGGTCGGGCGGTCGTGCCGGACGTGTGGAGGATGAGGGCGACGTCGGTGGGCGTCGGCGTCGTGGGCACGCCGTTCGGCGCGGCGACCGCGGTCGAGGCGCTCCCCTCCCCGGTCCGCCCCAGGTCGAACGCCCCGGCTGGTCCGTCCGTGCTCGTTCGGATCGTGAGGACCGGGATCCCGAGCCGGGCGGCCACCTCAGCTGCGGGCGTATCCAGGCCGGCCTGGACGAGCACGACTTTTGCCCGCAGGTCCGTGAGGAAGAATTCGATCTCGTCGCTCCGGTAGGTCGGGTTGAGCGGCGCGGCGATCGCGGCCGACGCGATGCCAAGGAACGCGCTCGCCGCCGCGGGCCCGTTGGCCGTGACCAGCGCCACCCGGTCGGTCCGCTTGATGCCTGCGGATCGCAGCGCCGCGGCGACTCCTTCGACGGCTCGCGCGAGACCGGCGTAGGTCAGCGGTGGCCGGTCGGGCGCCAGGATGGCGATCGCATCGGGCGAGGAAGTCGCAGCATCGGCCACCAGCGCGGCGATCGTGTCCTGGGGCATGCGCGCAAGGATAGGGACGGGCCCGGCACTCGTATACTCGGGAGGTCCCAAACGCAACGGAGCCCAGCCCCTGATGTCGACTCCTGGCACCGCTTCTTCGGCCGCGAACCTGACGCCCGTCCTCGGTCGCTACTTCCAGCGTGATTGGAGCCATGGCGTCGGGCATCGCCTCTTCGACACCGATGGAACGGCCTACCTGGACTTCGCGAACGGGATCGCGGTCTCGGCGCTCGGACACGTCCATCCGGCCGTGACCGCTGCCATCCACGCCCAGGTCGACATGCTGATCGGGCCGATCAGCGCGATGGGGTTCACCGAGCCGATCTCACGCCTGGCGACCGATCTGGCCGCCACGTTCCCGGAGCCGCTCGACTCGGTCATGTTCCTGAACTCGGGATCCGAGGCGATCGACGGTGCGCTCAAGCTGGCACGGCGAGTGACCGGGCGGGCCGGGATCATCGCGTTCCGTGGCGGGTTCCATGGGCGAACGTTCGGTGCGATGTCCGTCACCTCGTCATCGCTCAACTACCGCGTCGGCTACGAACCGATGGTGCCGGGCGTCCACCTGCTGCCGTTCCCCCAGGCATATCGCGACTTCGGCGGCGACGAGGCTGCGGCCAGCGCGGCCTCGCTCCAGGCCATCGATGTCCTGTTCGAGTCGATCATCCCGCCCTCGGCGATCGGTTCGATCCTCATCGAGCCGGTCCAGGGCGAAGGCGGCTACACACCGGCGCCTGCCGCGTTCCTCCAGGGACTCAGGGCCTTGTGCGACGAACACGGGATCCTGCTCATCGCCGACGAGGTCCAGTCGGGGTACGGGCGGACCGGACACATGTGGGCATTCGAAGCATCGGGGATCGTGCCGGACGTGGTGGTGGTCGCAAAGGCGATCGCGAACGGCCTGCCACTGTCGGCCATCATCTCGTCGCGTGAACTCCAGGAGCGCTGGGGCCGCGGCGCGCACGGCTCGACGTATGGCGGGAACCCGGTGGCCTGCGCGGCCGGGATCGCGGTGCTCGAGACCATCAGGGCCGAGGGGCTGGTGGCGAACGCCGCCGCTCGTGGCGCGGAGCTGACCGCGGGACTCGGCAAGATCGCCGCCGAGGACGATCGGATCGGCGATATCCGTGGCCCGGGGCTGATGGTCGGCGTGGAATTCGTGCTGGACCAGGACTCGCGCAGACCGGATGGGGTCCTGCCGGATCGCTTGATGGCCGCCTGCGCCGACGCCGGCTTGCTGATCCTGACCTGCGGCGCACACCACCAGACCATGCGCTGGATCCCACCCCTGGACGTCACGCCGGCGGAGATCGCCGAGGCGGTCGAGATCTTCGGGGAGACGCTCCACCGGACACGCTGACCGGCAAGCGAACGGTCCACGCGGTTCATCCGGTCAAGCCCAGGTTTCTGATGCCGTTGCCGCGCGCACTCGGTCGATTCAATCGGCGGGTCACGAACCGGATCCTCGGGCCGATCGTGGCGAGGCTCCCGTGGTTCGGCATCCTGGACCATGTCGGACGGCGCTCGGGGCGGGCGTACCGAACGCCCGTGATGCTGTTCGGGTCCGGTGCGCGGCGGGTGATCGCGATGACCTACGGCCCCGACACCGACTGGGCACGCAACGTGGTCGCCGCGGGCGGCGCGACCGTCGCACAGCGCGGGCGGATCCTGCGGCTCGCGTCGCCCAGCATCGTCCATGATCCCGGACGCAGCCTGGTCCCGCCCCCGATCCGCCTGGCCCTCCGCCTCATCGGCGCGGCTGACTTCATGGTCGTGACGGTCGTGCCGCACGGTTGATCCGGGGGCGTCGGCGTGGCACACACGCACGATCGGCACATCCAAGCGTGCTGTCGGCTCGATCCCATCAACTTTCGCGACCTGGGGATCTGTCGACGAGAGCCTGTCCGGAACGTGCGTCTCACCGACGCGGTCGGAACACCTCCTCCGGCTGGTAAGCGACAGGTGAGCGTCCTCTGATGAGATGCCGAGATGCAGACGCTTCGAATGAGCTTCGGCCGTTGGTGTCGCGCCAACCGGATCCGCCTGCGGCTGAGTCAGGCCGAACTGGCAGCCCGGGTCGACATCTCGCGCGGGCACGTCGCGAACGTCGAGCTCGGCAGATCGAACCCATCGCTCGGATTGGTGGAACGGATCGCCGAGGCCCTCGACATCCGGGTGGACTGGCTCGTCCGGCCAGCGGTGGTCTCGGCAGACGTCACCGACGCACTGCACGCTCGATGCTCGGCATACATCGGTCGACGGTTGCAGGCGAACGGACTGCTGACCGCTCGAGAGGTCGAGATCGTGCACGCACGGTCGCACGGCTGGATCGACCTGCTCGCATTTGATCCCAGGACATCGACCCTGATCATCATCGAGATCAAGACGCGCCTCGACGACCTTGGCGCCCTGGAACGGCAGCTCGGTTGGTACGAACGCTCTGCACTCGCCGCCGCGCATCGGCGCGGGTGGCGCCCGACACGGATCGTCACGTGGCTCGTCGTCCTTGCGAGCGACGACGCGGAGCAGGTCGTGCGATCGAACCGCGCGATCTTCGACGATGGGTTCCCCGTTCGGGCTCCCGAGGCTCTCGCATGGCTCGCGCAACGAGGATCGATCCGGCCCGGACGGCTGCTCGCGTTCATCGATCCATCCAGCCGTCGTCGCGACTGGCTGATCCGAACCAGACTTGACGGGCGGCGCGGACGACTGCGGTATCGGGATGCACGAGATGCCCTGCAGCGGGCGGCAGGAGCAGGTCGGCCAAGGAGTGCGTCCCCCAAACGAGCGATCTAGCCGGATCCTGCTTCCACCCGGACCCACGTTGCCAGGACCGCCGAGATCGGGGTTCAGCCGCGCTCGTGCGTACGAAACGTGCGTCTGTGACACGCAGCCCGCCGCTGGGCACGCAGCTGGCGGCCGGGCACGCAGCCCGCCGCTGGGCACGCAGCCCGCTGCCGAGCCGCCGCGATCGCCAGGGACGCGAACGAGCGCCCGTGCCTACAGGGGCCGGGCGCTCACGAACGCGCGATCGATCTGGTGTCGGGTCGGCGCCATCGCCGGACCCGCGACGGTCAGCGGTTCTGCGAGAGGAACTTCATGACGTCGTCGAGCCGAAACCGGCGATCACCGCGCTTGCAGACACGATAGAAAGGGAGCTCACCACGGTCTCCGAGGCGCTTCACCGTGTTCACGTGAAGGTGCAGCATCTCGGCGACTTCGGTCGCAGTAAGCATCGGTCCAAGTTCATTGACGGCCATCGATGCCATGTGGTCGTTGCCTCGCTGTGTTGTGTTCTCGACGGTTCCGGACCCCTCGGGTATCCAGGGGTAGGGTCCGGCCGGCTGCGAGGCAGAGCGTATGGGTGCGGTGCCGGTGGCGCCTAGCCGTACTTTGGGATACCTGCCAGTACCACGGTCCGGTCTGGTGGGGTCAGGACGTCCTGTCGAGGGACCGGCACCTAGTCGCCGCGACCTACCTGGAATGCGTCGGTCGTGTCCGTGGCGTCGGCCACCAGGCTGATCTCGAGGGTCGGCAATTCGGCCAGGATGCGCTCCGCAAGCGGCAGACGACGCACGCGTTCGAGCGTGCCCGACGAGCGGAATGGGAGGATCACGCGGGTCGCGCGTCGGCCGCGGGCCACGGAGATCACCCCGGCCGCCACGTCGGGAGCCTCGATCGTGAGGATCTCGGCGCCGAGGTCGGTCGCATCGTCGAGGTGTCCGCGCATCCGCCGAACGCGTTCAGAGGCGGCTGCCCCTGATGCGGGCGTGATCACGACCACCGCCAGCAACGGCGCCCGCAGATTGGCCGCTGTCGCCGCGGCGCGGCGCAGTGCCCTGGGGGTCGCCCTCGAGTCGTCGACGAGCACCAGGACCCGCTCCGTGACCGTGTGCGAGGTGCCGCCCCACGATGGCGTGATCCCCTGGAGCTGGGCGTCGACCCGTCCGGCCACGAACCGCAGGCTCAGTTCGCGCAGCGCTGTCAGGTTCGACTCGGTGAAGAACCGATCGAGGGCCAGCGTCGCTCGTTCAGGGGCGTAGACATTGCCGTGGCGCATCCGTTGGCGGAGCGCATAGGGGCTCATGTCGACGAGTTCCACCTCGTCGGCCGCGGCGAGGACCTCGTCCGGGATCCGCTCGTTGACCGGGGCGCCGGTGATCGTCGAGACAGCGTCCGCCACCGAATCGAGATGCTGGATGTTGCACGTACTGACGACGTCGATCCCGGCGTCGAGCAGGACGTTCACGTCCTCCCAGCGCTTCGCGCGGGCCGAGCCCGGTGCGTTCGTGTGGGCCAGCTCATCGACCAGGGCCACCGACGGCTTGCGCGCCACGATCGCGTCGGTGTCCATCTCGTCGACCACGACGCCGCGATAGTCGACCCGTCGGCGTGGGATGGCTTCGAGCCCGGCGATCCATCGCTCGGTCTCCGGTCGGCCATGGGTCTCCACGTAGCCGATCACGATGTCCGTGCCGCGCGCGACCCGGCGCTGGCCCTCCTCGAGCATGCGATAGGTCTTGCCGACCCCGGGCGCCATGCCCAGATAGACCCGCAGCCGGCCCCGACCGCCGGTCGCTGCCCCACCGTCTCCGCGACCGCTGGTCCGCGCGAGCATCTCCTCTGCGGACGGGCGGTGGTCGTCGGGGTCGTCGCGCCCCGTGCTCCCGGTCATCCCAGCAGCCCGTCCAGATCCAGATTCACCTCGAGTACATGCACGCGCGGCTCCCCGATGAAGCCGAGGAGCTGCCCATCGGTATGGCGCGCGATGGCCGCTCGCACGACATCCACGGAGATCCCGCGCGCCGCCGCCACCCTGGCCACCTGGTACTCGGCGGCGGCCGGGCTGACGTCCGGATCCAGCCCCGAGGCCGAAGTGGTCACAAGATCCACCGGGATCGGGGCGTTGCCGTTGGCCGCCCGAAGCCGGTCCACCTCGGCGCTGATCCGGTCGATGAGGGCCTTGCTGGTCGGCCCGAGGTTCGACCCCGAGGATGCGTTCGCGTCGTACCCGTCGGTGCCGGCGGCAGACGGTCGGCCCCACAGATACTTCACGTCGGAGAAGGTCTGGCCGATCAGCGACGAGCCCACGGTCTTCCCATCGACGGTGAGCATGGACCCGTTCGCCTGGTGCGGGAACACCGCCTGGGCCACCCCGGTGATGACCGCGGGATAGGCCGCGCCGGTCAGGAGGGTCAGCAGGAGGAGCAGCGCGAAGGCGGGATAGAGCTGGTGGCGGATGAAGGTGGTCATGACCGGTCCTTACGCGAGGTGCAGTGCGGAGACCACGACGTCGATCGCCTTGATGCCCACGAAGGGCGCGACCAGGCCGCCGAGGCCGTAGATGAGGAGGTGTCGCTTGAGCAATTCGCTCGCGGGCAGCGCCCGGAAGGGCACGCCCCGGAGCGCGAGCGGGATGAGCGCGACGATGATCACCGCGTTGAAGATCACCGCCGACAGGATGGCGCTCTGGGGCGTGGACAGACCCATGATGTTGAGTGCGTTGAGGGACGGATAGACCGTCACGAACATGGCTGGGACGATGGCGAAGTACTTCGCGACGTCATTGGCGATCGAGAACGTGGTGATCGCCCCGCGCGTGATCAGCAACTGCTTGCCGATCGCGATGACCTCGATGAGCTTGGTGGGGTCGGAGTCGAGGTCGACCATGTTGGCCGCCTCCTTCGATGCCGACGTCCCGCTGTTCATCGCCAGGCCCACGTCCGCCTGCGCGAGCGCCGGAGCGTCGTTGGTGCCGTCGCCGGTCATCGCCACGAGATGCCCGTCCGCCTGTTCGCGACGGATGATCGCGATCTTGTCCTCGGGCTTCGCCTGGGCCACGAAGTCGTCGACACCCGCCTCCGCCGCGATGGTCTTCGCCGTCAGCGGGTTGTCGCCCGTGATCATGATCGTGCGGATCCCCATCTTGCGAAGTTCCTGGAACCGCTCGGCAAGACCCGGCTTGACGGTGTCCTTGAGCTCGATGACGCCCAGCGCCCGACCGCGATGGCTGATCGCCAGCGGCGTGGCGCCCAGCCCGGAGACCTCGTCGGAGACCGTGCTGAGCTCTGCCGGCGCCGCCACGGCCAGGCCCTCGCGGATGCTGTCCACGGCACCCTTGAGGATCGTGGAGCCGTCGCTGAGACGGACGCCACTGGCGCGAGCCTCGGCCGTGAACGGGATGGTCTCGACGACGGCGGCGCGGAGGGCATCCTCGTCGACCGCGACGCCGAGCTCGGTGAGCCGCAGACGGGCCAGGGTCACCACGGATCGACCCTCGGGCGTCTCGTCCTCGAAGGAGGCCTGCAGGGCGGCCGTCACCACCTCAGCCTCACTCACGCCCGGCATCGCCACGATGCGCGATGCCAGCCGGTTGCCGAAGGTGATCGTCCCGGTCTTGTCGAGCAGGATCACGTCCACGTCGCCCGACGCTTCCACGGCCCGCCCGCTCATCGCAAGGACGTTGAACCGCGCGACGCGGTCCATCCCGGCGATACCGATGGCGGAGAGGAGGCCGCCGATCGTGGTGGGGATGAGACAGACCAGGAGCGCGACGAGGGAGACGGTCCCCACGGTCTCGCCCGCGTACTGGCCGAAGGGACGCAACGTCACCGTGGCCATCAGGAACACGAACGTGAGGCCAGCCAGCAGGATGGAGAGGGCGATCTCGTTCGGGGTGCGCTGACGCTTCGCGCCCTCGACCAGCGCGATCATCCGGTCGAGGAAAGTCTCGCCCGGGTTCGCGGTGATGCGGATCGCGAGCGAGTCGCTCGTCAGTTGCGTGCCACCGGTCACCGAGCTGCGGATATCCGTCCCCGGTTCCTTGAGGACCGGCGCCGATTCGCCCGTGATGGCGGCCTCATTGACGTAGGCGACGCCCTCGATGACGTCGCCGTCGCCCGGGATCGTCTCGCCTTCGCGGACGACCACGATGTCGCCACTGCGCAGTTCCGACGACCCGACATCGGTCAGCGTCCCGTCCGTGCCGCGACGATGGGCCGTGGTCTCCGAACGGGTCTTGCGCAGCGTGGCGGCCTGGGCGCGGCCGCGCGCCTCGGCGACGGCTTCCGCGTAGGTCGCGAAGATGACCGTGAACCACAGCCAGGCGGCGATCTGGAACTCGAAGCCGAGCCCGGCGCCGCTCGCGGGCTGAAGTCCGGTGACGTCAGAGATCGTGATGATCGTGACGAGTGCCGCCGTGATCTCCACGACGAACATCACGGGATTCCGGACGAGCTGGCGTGGGTCGAGTTTGCGGATCGACTCGGGCAGGGCCGCGCGGAGCAGGTCGGGGTCGAAGACGCCGCGCGGACGTGGCGCCTGGCCATCGGGAACGGGAGCGGCACCGCGGCCTCCGAAGCGCTGGAAGCGCCGCGTGCCGCGACCGAGGTCGACGCTGAGAAGGGACATCAGAAGAGCCTCCCGCCGTTCTGGAGCAGTTGATCGACGATCGGCCCGAGGGCGAGCGCCGGGAAGAAGGTGAGGGCACCCACGATCACCACGACGCCCACCAGCAGGACCGAGAAGAGCGGTCCGGTCGTGGGGAACGTGCCGAGCGATGGGGCGATGCGCCGCTTGGCGGCCATCGACCCTGCGATCGCCAGGATCGGGATGATCATCCCGTAGCGGCCGAGGAGCATCGCGATGGCGCCGGTGATGTTGTAGAAGGGCGTGTTCCCGGTCAGGCCACCGAACGCCGAGCCGTTGTTGCCGGTCTGGCTCGAATAGGCGTACAGGATCTCGCTGAACCCGTGGGGACCAGCATTGAGCGGCCCGGCCAGACCTTCGGGCAGGATCGTGGCGAGGGCCGTGAACCCCAGGATGCTGCCGCCGAGGATCAGGACGACGATCATCGCCATCTTCATCTCGAAGGCTTCGACCTTCTTGCCGAGGTACTCGGGGGTGCGCCCCACCATGAGCCCGGCGATGAACACCGCCAGGATCGCGCCGATCACGAGCATCCCGTACATCCCGGCACCGATGCCGCCCGGAGTGATCTCGCCGAGCTCGATGTTGAACAGCGTGACCAGGCCGGCGAGCGGCTGGAAGCTGTCGTGCAAGGCGATGATCGCGCCGGTGCTCGTACTGGTGGTCATCGCCCCAAAGAGCGCGCCGACCCCGGCACCGAAGCGCGTATCGCTGCCTTCCATGCTCCCGAGCGATTGGTCGACACTCGCGGGGATCGCCGGATTGCCGACGGTCTGGGCATGCATCGCGAGCACGGCGCCCACGAGGAACAGGCCGGCCATCGCCCCGAAGATCACCCAGCCCTGACGCTGGTCGCCCGCGTACCGCCCGAAGGCATAGGTCAGGGCGAACGGGATCGCGAACATCGCGATCATCTCGAGCAGGTTGGTGAGTGGCGTCGGATTCTCGAACGGGTGCGCCGAGTTGGCGTTGAAGAAGCCGCCACCGTTGTTCCCGAGTTCCTTGATGATCTCCTGCGACGCCACCGTCCCGACATCGATGGTCTGCTGGCCACCCTGGAGCGTCGTCACGGTGCTCGGACCGTCGAACGTCTGCGGAACGCCCTGCCACACGAGGACGATGGCGAAGACGACCGCGATCGGCAGGAGGATGTAGAGGATCCCGCGGGTCAGGTCCACCCAGTAGTTGCCGATGGTCGTGGCACTGCGCCGCGCGAGCCCGCGGAACAGGGCGATCCCGACGGCCATCCCGGTCGCCGCCGAGGTGAAGTTGCGGACGGCCAGCATGGCCATCTGGGTCAGGCCGCTGACGCCCGTCTCACCGCTGTAGTTCTGCCAGTTCGTGTTGGTCTCGAAGCTGACCGAGGTGTTGAATGCCAGGTCCGGTGACTGCGCGGCCGCGCGACCCGGGTTCAGCGGCAGGACCGCCTGGAGCCGGAGCCAGAGATAGCCGACGCCGATAGCGACGATGGCCATGACCAGGACCGAACCCGCATACGCCTTCCAGCCCTGTTCGCGGGTCTCGTCGATGCCGGCGAACCGGTAGATGCCGCGTTCGATCGGTCGGAGGACCGGGCTCAGGATCGTGCGCTCACCTTCCATGACCCGGGCGATGTACCGCCCGAGGAACGGGGTGAGGGCCAGGATGGCGGCCATCACCACCACGAGGGTCAGCAGGTCGGAGATGGGCACGATCAGTCCTCCGGGCGCAGCAGCGCCCACGCGAGGTAGATGAAGATGAAGACCGTGGCGACGCCGGTCAGGAGGTCGAGGGCGTTCATCGGCCCAACCGGTCACACAGGACCAGCAGGCCGCTCATCGTCGCGATCGCGACGATGGCGATGAAGAGGATCTGCAGGTCGGTCACGCGTCGGTCTCCTGATGCAACAGGCGTTCGATCGTCGAACGCAGGGTGTCGAGGGCGAAGGGCTTGGGCAGGTAGCCGGCCACGCCGGCCTCGCGCAGGCGGGCCGGGCTGACGGTCATCGCCGAGGCGACGACCACCGGCGGATCGCCAGCCGCAAGCAGCGCATCGCTGCGCACGAGCGACCAGCCAGTCTGGCCGGGCAGGTTGATGTCGAGCAGCACGATGCCGGGCCGCAGGCCGGCGGCGAGTTCCGCTTGGGCGGCTTCGGCGGTCGGGGCGACGGTCACCAGATAGCCGTACGCGCGCAGGTGGGCGGCGAGGATCCGGGCGAGGGGTTCGTCATCCTCGACGATGAGGATGTTCGGTTCGCGTGTCATGGCAAGGTGCGGACCACCCTGATGTCACACCCAGCCTCGTCGGGGCCCCACAGCGGTTCAAGCCGGAGACCGCGCGTGGCTGCCTGGGGGGCGACGATGGCGATGACCGCTTCCCCGAGGCGCAGCCCCACGACCGTGGCCGAGCTCGCGCCGCCGGTCGCGACCAGGGTCATCGCGCTCGTGACGAGCTCGGTCTCCTGGTCGATCGTGCGGCGGACCTCATGGCCCGCGGCCTGGTCGGTGTCGTGCATGCCCTCACCTTCACTCCGCCGACCAAGAGGCCGGACGGTGGCGCTGGGCATCGGGCGCTCAAGGAGCGCTCAAGGTCGTCGCGGTACGAGGCGCGGATCAGCCAGGTCGGCCGCCGTCGATCAGCCGGCGGCGACCCGATAACCGACCCCGGGCTCGGCGACGATGAGGTCGCGGACGGCACCCGACGAATCGGCGGCCTCGAGCTTGCGGCGGATCTGGCTCACATACACGTGGACGTAGTGCGCCTCATCGCTGTAGGCCGTGCCCCAGACCGCGCGCAGGAGCCGGCCGTGCGTCACGAGCCGCCCCGCGTGGGTCACGAGCACCTTGAGGACCTCGTATTCACGCGGCGTGAGGTGGACGGCCACGCCGTCGACGGAGACCAGGTGACGCCCCACGTCGAGCGTCAGCGACCCCACCCGCACTTCCCCGCTGGCGTCGGCTGCCGGTCCGGCCGCTCGACGCAGGACGGCCCCGATCCGGGCGCGTAGCTCGGTCATCCCGAAGGGCTTCGTCACGTAGTCGTCCGCACCGGCATCCAGGGCGGCGACCTTGTCCTCCTCGTGACCGCGCGCAGACAGGACCAGGATCGGCGTGGTGGATTCGCGCCGGACCTCCCGGATGACGGCGAGTCCATCCCGGTCCGGCAGCCCGAGGTCCAGGATGATCAGGTCGGGCCGTTCTGCGGCCCACGCGTGCGTCGCATCCCGCGCGTCGGCCGCCTCGTGGACCACGTGACCGTGCCCGCGCAGGAACGACGCCACGGCCTTGCGGGTCTCCTCGTCATCCTCGACCAGGAGGAGTGTGGCGGCCACATCTGGCGATGCGCTCATGCGTGAGCCGGCATGGCATCGGCCGCGGGCAGGTCCAGATCGACCGCCAGCCCGCCGAGTTCGCTCCGACGGAAGGTCACCCGCGCGTCCATCGCATCCATCAATCCCTTGACGACCGAGAGCCCGATGCCCGTCCCGCGGCGAGACCCCTCACCCGGTCGCGGGACCCGGTAGAACTTCTCGGTCAGCCGGGCCAGCAGCGCGTCGGGGACGCCGGGACCGCCATCTTCCACGGTGACCCGCACGAACGCCGGCGGCGTGCCATCACCCGCGACGGCGCTGATACGGATCGGGGCGTCGCCACCGGCGTACTTCGCGGCGTTGTCGATGAGGTTCACGAGGATCTGGCCGATGAAGACCTCGTCGACCGAGACCAGCGGCAGACCCGCCGCCAGGACCACCTCGGGCGGGCGGTTCGCGTGGGCCGCGGCGGAGCGCAGGACAGCGTCATGGATCAGGTCCGCCAGGTCGAAGACCGCGAGGTTCGGACGCAGCTCGCCGGCCTCGATCCGGCTCATGTCGAGCAGGTTCGTCACGAGGCGGTTCAGCCAGTCGGCATCGCGATCGATCGATGCCGCGATCGCACGCCGCTCGTCGGCCGGCCACTCGACGCCGGGGTCCATCAGCGTGCCCGCGTTCGCGCGGATCGACGCCAGCGGTGTGCGCAGGTCGTGCGAGACGGAATCCAGCAGGGCCGACTTGAGCGCGTCGCTCCGGCGGGTGATCTCGACGGCGGTGGAATCGCGGGTCAGTCGCTCCCGCTCAAGGGCGCCGGCAATCTGGTCCGCGGCAGCCGCGAGGACGCGCGTCTCGCCGGGGTCAGGATCGCCTTCGACGCGGGCACGACTCGCCCACACCGCCCCGAAGACCCGCTCCCCCGACGCGATCGTGACCTTGAACGCGGAGTCGGTGGCGGAGCCGCTCGTGCGTGGCCCGCGCCCACGAACGTGGACGCGCACCCACTCAGCTGGTTCATCGTCCGGTCGGCGCCGCAGGCTCGTGTGCACGGCCGCACCCGAGGGTGGCGTCAGCGCTGCGCCGGGCGAGCCGGTATCGGCGGCCACGGTCTCGCCGACGGTCACCCAGACGCGCGACATCCGGGTCTCGTCGCGCAGCATCGAGACGATCGGCGCGAGCGCCACCGCGGCGTCGCTGCGGTTCGCCAGCGAGAAGCTGACCTTGAACAGCGCTCGCGCCTCGCGTTCACCGGCGAGGGCCGCCTCGGCCCGGTCGCGCTCACGCCCGGTGAGGCGTCCCACCACCACGCCCACGACCAGCAGCAGCAGCAGGTTCAGCCACTCGTCAGGGTTGGCGACAGTAAAGGTGAACTGCGGTTCGGTGAAGAGGAAGTCGTAGACGAGGAAGCTGCCGACCGCAGTGACGACCGCCGGGCCGGTGCCGCGGGTCACGGCGACCGCCACCACGGCGAGCAGGAACGCGGGCGACCCGTTGTCGAAGCCGGCGACCTGCTCGAGGATCGCCACCACCGCGACCCCAAGCCCCAACCCGATGACGACGGCCGCGATATCCGGAGTGAACCGCCTAAGCCATCGTTCGAGGCGGCCCTCGTCCTCGTCGATCGGGTCGGGCTGGGTGGTGGCCGTGCGGGCCGAGGTACTCATCCGGTCCTGCCCCGGACGATCCGCCGTGCGTCGCGGCTGACCCGGACGAACCCGCTTAGATGCTGCCACGGGCGGATGTGGCTGGGTTCGCCGGCGTAGATCGTGCGGATCGGCACCCACGCGATGGGCAGACCCAGCGCGATGCAGCGGGCGATCATCTCCACCTCGAACCCGAAGCCGGACTCGTCGGACTCGAGCAGCGCACGCATCAGGCGTCGGCCGATCAGCCGGTAGCCGGACTGATTGTCCGGCACGCGCTGTCCGACCGCCACCGAGAAGACAGCCCCGCCGACCGTGTTGGCGAGTCGGCGGACCGGTGGCATCGCGGCGAAGTCGCGGCGACCGATGACCAGCTCCGGGCGGGCGGCCTCGAAGGTCGCGAGGAATGCGGGGATCTCGGTCGGGTCGTGCTGGCCGTCCGCGTCCAGCGTGACGACGGCATCCGCCCCGGCGTCCAATGCGTGGCGAAAGCCGGCCCGGAGCGCTGCGCCCTTGCCCTGGTTCGGGACCTGGCGGATGACGGTGGCGCCGGCACGTTCGGCCTCCACGGCCGTGGCGTCGGTCGAGCCATCGTCGATGACGACGACCGGCAGGAACGCCGCGGTGGCGCGCACGACGGCCGCGATCCGCGGGCCTTCTTGGTAGCCGGGGATCAGCGCGAGGATCGTTGGGCGATCGTGCATCGGCGCCAGTATCGCCCGCACGAGCCCGACTCGATGGATCCGACGACGCCTCGACCCCGCGCCTGGTGGCGCCCCCGGCAGGATTCGAACCTGCGACCCGCGAATTAGAAGTTCGCCGCTCTGGTCCACTGAGCTACGGGGGCCCGGCCCGATACTACCCCGGCGCCGGCGCCGAAACGCCGATTCCCCCGTGCTACACTCCGCCGCCCATCGCGCCGACCGGGTTCGGGGCGTGGTCACGGAGGTTCAGACCGCCCATGTCGGCACGCCCGACGGCACCGATCACCGGCCAGCTCGCGCTCGAACTCCCGAGTGCGCTCCCGGCC
>JBBQLI010000040.1:0-24507 GCA_038327765.1 Candidatus Limnocylindrales bacterium
GCGCAGTCGCTCGCGATGCTCGAACGGCACGGTGTGCTGACCCGCGAAGCGGTCGCGAACGAGGGCCTCGACGGCGGGTTCAGTGCCGTGTATCCAGTCCTGCGCGCCCTCGAGGACGCGGGACGGATCCGGCGCGGCTACTTCGTGGACGGCCTGGGGGCAGCCCAGTTCGCGCTGGCCGGCGCGCTCGACCGGCTGCGAGCCGCACGGGACCCGGGCTCGGATCGGGTCGTCCACCTCCTCGCCGCGGCCGATCCCGCGAACCCGTACGGCGCGGCGCTGCCATGGCCGCGCCGGAGTGACGCCGACCGTCGACCGATCCAGCGGGCCGCGGGCGCCTACGTCGTGCTGGTCGATGGTGTGGCGGCGCTCTATCTCGAACGCGGCGGCTCCACGCTCCAGACGCTCGCCCCGTCCGACGACCCGGAGATCGCGGTCCTTGCCGCGTCCGCGCTGCGCGAGCTGCTGCTCGACGGGCGCCTCAAGGAACTGGTCATCAAGAAGGTCGACGGGCTTCCGGTCGCGGACTCGCCGTTCCGCGAGCGACTCCTGGCGGGTGGGTTCACCACCGGCTATCGCGGACTCGTGTTACGCGGCGCCCGATGAGCCGCGGGTGGATGGACCGGTGGTAGGGTGGGACGCATGAGCAAGCCGGTGGAGCAGAAAAGCGCCACAATACCCGTCGATGTCGCCACAACGGTCGGCATCCGGGAGTTTCGGGATCACCTGTCGAGCTACCTGGCCCAGGTCAAGGCGGGTGGATCCCTGACCATCACCGAGCACGGTCGTCCGATCGCCCGGATCATCAGCCAGGCGTATCCGCCGGTCATGCTCGAATTGATCGCCCGTGGCGATGTGACCCCTGCGACCAGTCCACGAACGGACTATCGGCTCATCAAGCGCATCCTGATCACGGGCTCGACGCAGGACCTCATCGACGAGATCCGTTGACCACGGGCTACATCGACAGTTCGGCGGCCGTCAAGCTCCTTCTCGCGGACGAGAATGGCATCGACGCCGTCCAGGAGGTCCTTGTCGGTACCGCCAGGATCGCGACCAGTCGGCTGACCTATGTCGAAACCCTGGCGTCGCTGGCGGCGGCTCGTCGAGCCGGTCGCCTGTCCGTCCGGGATCATGTCGATGCCATCGGGGGCTTCGAGCGGATCTGGGCAGAATGGGATGTCCACGAATTGACCCCCGACCTTGCGCAGGACGCCGGGATGATCGCCGAGACCTTCGGGCTTCGGGCGGGAGACTCCATCCAGCTCGCGACGGTGCGGCGGTTGCGATCGGCGCCAGTGGTGATGCTCGTCTGGGATGCGCGACTACGGGCCGCTGCAGTCGCCAGTGGTCTCGTCTGCTACCCGCCGACCATCTGAGTGCCCGAAGGCGACACGCTCTACCGGACCGCCGCGGGGCTGCGGCCGCATCTGATCGGCCGGACCGTGACCGCGGCGCGCGCGCAGGGACCCGGAGCGGTGCCGCAGGTCCATCGGCTCATCGGTCGCCGGATCGATGCCGTCGATGCAATGGGCAAGAACCTGCTGATCCGGTTCGACGGCGGCCTCGAGATCCGGACGCATCTCCGCACGAACGGGTCGTGGCATCGCTATCGGCCCGGTGAGCCGTGGAAACGGCCCGCGGCCAGGGCGCGGCTCGTCCTCGAGGTGCCGGGCGCTGTCGCCGTCTGCTTCGATGCGCCGGTCGTCGAGCTCCTCGAGACCCGGACCGAATCGATCCATCCGTCGCTCGGGCGGCTCGGACCGGACCTGCTCTCACCTGGATTTGATGCAGCCGAGGCGCATCGGCGGCTCCGTGCCCCCGACCGTGCCGGCCTGGAGATCGCCGTCGCGCTCCTCGACCAGCGGGCGCTCGCGGGCATCGGCAACGTCTACAAGAACGAGATCCTGTGGATCGAGCGCGTCTCGCCGTTCGCCACGGTCGGCGATCTCGACGACGCCACGCTTGACCGCCTGATCGCCACGGCGCGACGCCTGCTCCTCGCCAACGTCGGGCCGGGCTCCAGCGCCGAGCGGGTGACGACCGCCGGCGACCGTAGCGCTCCGGGACCCTTGTACGTCTACGGCCGCCGCGGACGCCCCTGTCGCCGTTGCCGCACCCCGATCGCCAGCGCCCGGCAAGGAGCGGACCTCCCGCGGACCACGTATTGGTGCCCGGCGTGTCAGCCCTCGTGTCGCTGATCGCATAAGCGCGCCGTAGGCCACCGAACCTTCAAGGGACCGGGATCGGTTCCGTATCCCCGCAGCCTTTGCGCATCGCGATCTTGACCGGCTCGAAGGTGGGCACCGCGTCGATCCATTCGTAGCCGGCGACTTCGACCACGAGCGGGACCTCCGCCGGGCCTTGCCAGACCTCGTAGGCGTCACCCGGCGCCAAAGCGCACGAGCCGGCTTGGCCGAGCACGGTGATGAACGTCTCCTCGCCAGGCGCGAGCGTGACGGGTTCGAAGGGAACGAGCTTGGAAGGGTCGACCACGAGTTCGTTGCCGTTCGAGAGGTCGAGCGGCGTCGGCGACCGGCCCAGGCCGACCAGCGCCACGTTGAACTGGGGACTATCCGGTCGCGCCAGCCCCTTGATCGTGATCGAGACAGGGCCCGTGTTGGCGATCGCCATGCCAAAGCTGAAGGTCCCACCGTCGCCGGGGAAGTAGGCTGCCTCCGTCGGCCCGTTCGGCACTGTCTGCTGCCACCCGAGACCCTCCACGAAGACCGAGCCCTCGCCGAGGGCGATCGAGTCGCCATACGACCGCGCAACGGCGATCAGGACCACGATCGCGACAAGGGCCGCACCGCGAGCCGGCCCGGTCCGCAGGACCGTGCGCAGACGCCAGACGATCCCGACCCCGACCACGACCACGACGCCGCACAGGAGCAGGAATCCGAGTCCAAGGGTGGGGCCCGCGAGTCCATCGCCCGGCACCAGACCCGTGTGCGGGGCCGGTGCCGGGCGCCCGGCCGGTCCCGGGACGATGGGCCGCAGCAGGAACGTAAGGACAAGGACGGCCGCCACCGCGACCGCAACGGCCGCCGCGACGCCTTCCCATGGCACCGTCGCGTGGCGAGCGACGGACGGCGTCGTCACATCGAGGACACGCGCTCGCAGGGCCGCGTCTGCGCTCGTGGCTGCGCGTCTCGCGAGCGCCTCGCGGAGTCGTTGCTCCAACTCGTCGTCGGTCATCGAGGTTGCTCGGCGTCGCGCTCGACGGCGCGCCGGAGGCGCCGCAGCCCATGATGCAGGCGGGACTTCACGGTGCCTTCCGGGATGCCCATCCGGTCGGCGATCTCGGCGACCGTGAGGTCGAGGTAGTAGCGGAGAGCCACCGTGACCGCGTGATCCGGGTCCAGGGTCGCGAAGGCCCGGTCCAGTTCGTCACGGTCCGCGACGTCCGCCACGCTCACGCGCGGCGATGCCCCGTTGTCGAGGTCACCCAGCAGCGCGATCGAGGCGATGACCGGTCGGCGGCGCCGCGCTCGCAGTCGGTCGCGACAGCCGTTGACCAGGATGCGGCCGAACCACGCCTCGAACCGGTCCAGATCGCGCAACCCGGCGAACCCGCGCCAGGCGACGAGCGCGGCATCGTGCACCGCGTCCTCCGCTTCGAGAGGGTCACCGAGGATCACGGCGGCGAGCCGATAGTGCCGGTCGAGCGACCGGTCGGTGAGACGCGCGAAGACGGCCGCACGGTCCTCGGTCGCGGCCTCCACGGCACGGCTCGCCAGCACGGGCTCTCTCCCTGACAGGGTGTCGTCCTCCTACATGACGAGCGGGTCGCACGGAACGTTCACGGCCGCCCCACCCCCGAGGGCCCGGTCGACACGCTAGCATCCGCCCGATGTGTGAGCACTACGTGGTCCGCGCGGCCGAACCGTTCCGACTCGACGAGCTGTGGCCATTCACCGAACGCCTCGAGCGCTATGGGATCGCGGGGTTCGGCTGGGGAGCGGCCTGGGTGGGGAGCGACGGCACGCTCCAGTCGTACCGCGACGTGCGGGCCTTTCGGGACGATCCAGGACGTGCGTCGGTCGGCGCCGTCGAGACCACCACCGCCCTCGTCCATCTGCGTCGCCCCTCGAAGCTATCGACCCTTTCGCTTCCCGACACGCAGCCCTTCGACGATCCGGCCGGCCGATTCGCCTTCAGCCACAACGGGGACCTGCGCGACCATCACTCGCTGCGCGCGCGCTATCGGGACGAGGGCCGCATCCACGGCCGTGCCGACACGGAGGTGGGGGCGCGCTGGCTGGAGGATGCGTGGCAGCCCGACCAGCCTGCGGCCGCGCTGCTGATCGCCCTCCACGACCGCTTCGGCGGCCAGGCGAACCTGGCGGTCCTCACCGCGGACGGGGCGCCGTTCCACTACGCGGGGAACGGCGAGAACCCGGTCTTCAGCTTCCGTCTTGGGCGCATCGGGATGATCTCGACCGGCATCTACTCGATCGACCGCTCGATCTTCACGTTCGTCGCCCCATCCGCGACCGATCGACACGTCGTCCCGCTCGGTGTCACCGCGACCCTCGATGGGGCTGGTACGCCTTCCCTGGTGGCGTAGGATGCGCGCGGTGCCGTCGCGCACCGCACCGGTTGAGGGATAGTGATGACGAGCGACACCCGCGTCCCGCGCGTCGACTCGGGCACGTCCGCCGATGCCGACCAGGCGATGGTGTCGCTGTCGATGCCTTCGCTGGTCCGCATCTCCCTGTTCTGGCTCGGCTTGACCGCGATCGACAGCGTCGTCGGCGCCGCGGTCCAGAGCCGCGTCAAGTTTGACAGCCTGGTCGACCTTGGCACCGAGGGCACGGCGCTGGCGATGATCGCCATCGCCCAGTTCGGGTTTTCGGTCCTGGTCCAGCCCACCGTCGGCTCGATCAGCGACTACGCCTCGACGCGCTGGGGTCGCCGCAAACCGTTCATCGTGGCCGGCGCGTCGTTCGATGCGCTGTTCCTGATCGGGATCGCGACCGCGAACTCGTTCCTCGCCATCGCGGCCTTCGTGACGCTCCTGGCTCTGAGCACGAACGTCGCACGCGGTCCCTTCCAGGGCTACGTGCCCGATCTTGTCCCGCCCCGCCAAGTCGGACTGGCCAGCGCGATGGTCGGGCTCATGCAGGTCTTCGGCAATGTGCTCGGGTTCGCCCTGGCGGCCGTGGCGACATCGCAGGGGAGCGTCGGGATCGCCATCGTCGCGGTGGCGGCCGTGGAGGTCGCGACGATGCTGGGCGTCGTCCTGCGCGTCCCGAACGGGCCGCCGGCACGTGCCCGCGAGGGCCGCTCGTGGTGGTCGATCGCAAAGGAGACGTGGGGCACCGACATCCTGCGCGAGCGCAGCTATGTCTGGATGCTCGCCTCTCGCCTGTTCATCCTGATGGGCGGCGCGTCCGTCCTGAACTTCGTCTTCCTCTACCTGGCGGACGTCCACGGACTCACCCGCGAGCAGTCGGGCGGCGCCTTCCTCGAGATGCTGGTCGCGGCGACGATCGTCAGCATCCTTGCCATCGTCCCGGCCGCACGGCTCTCGGACGGGGTGGGCCGCAAGCCGGTCATCTATGCGTGCATCGTCCTGGGTATCGTCGGCGTCGCGCTCATCGCGCTGGCACCGTCAGTCCTGGTTGCGGTGCTGGGTGCCGCCTTCTTTGGTGCCTCGCAGGGGACGTTCCTGGCCGTGGACTGGGCGCTGATGACCGACATCATCCCGCGGGCCGCCTCGGGCCGGTACATGGGCCTGTCGAACGTCGTGACCGCGTCCTCGACCACGATCGCGGTGGCGGTCGGCGGCCCGCTCATCGACATCATCAACCGGGCTGCCGGGGTCGGCATCGGCGAGCGGGTAGAACTGGGGCTCGGGATCGCCTACTTCGTGGTCGGCGCGCTCTGCCTGCGGGTGGTCACCGAGCCCAGGCGGCGCAGCGCGGCCCAGGGCCTCGGCAGCGGACCGGCCCGGCGATAGGCCCACGGCACGAACGCCCACAGGAAGACCAGGTAGTCGAGGCGGACCGGGCGCGCTCCGAAACCGAAGAGCACCTGGAGCTGGATGATCGTCAGCGGCAGCGTCACGAGGCTCAGGATGATCGAGACGACCAGCCACAGGATCCCCCACAGTCGCGTCCGCGAGGGCAGCGCGAGCCACAGGACGACCGGGACCCACTTCATCCATGTCGCGAGCGCCCAGAACGCCCCGCCGAGGCGCGGTCCGGTCATCTGCGCTCCCCACAGCAGCATCGTCAGCAGGAGGTTGATGTTGCCCGTGTCCAGGTTCGCCCCGACCGGGAAGCCAAGGAGCGCCACCAGGACAGCGGTGGTCAGCGGCCGCCTCGAATACGCCCAGTGGATGGTCCACAGCCACAGGAGGATCGTGGCGCCGCGCCAGACGAACCAGGCCACGTCCCACGGCAGGACCGCCCACGGCGTGAACAGCGGCAGCATCCACGGCGCGTAGACGTAGGGCAGGAACGGGCCGGTGGGGTGGTAGGCGTCGCCGCCGTTCAGGAACAGCCGAACGCCGGCCCAGTAGGCCCGCGCATCGGCGCCAGACGATTCGCCACGAGCCAGCAGGCCGGTCGTCAGCAGGGCGAACGTCAGGCTGAGCAGCAGGATTGCCGCGACGCGGTGCGGCTCGCGCAGCCGCGAGAACTCCGCGCGGAGCGCCCGGCGGAAGACTCCGGCCCGGCGCCGCGTCGGCACGTTGATGACGTCGGAGAGGTCCACCAGGATCCGGCCGCGTCCGCGGGCCGACCCCGGGATCGGGTGGAGCTGCGGCTCGTCGGGGTCGGGCATCGTGGCCCGGATTCTCGCACGCCGCCGTATGACCGACCGACACGTGCGACGGCGGGTCCCGGCGGCGGCCGGCGTCGAGGCGGTATCCTCTCGTGGAACCAAACGTCGTAGCCTGTGGAGCTCGTGCCCGAAGGAACCGTCATCATCATCGGCGGCGCCGAGGACAAGGTCCGGGACCGGGTCATCCTCAGCCGCTTCGTGGCGCTCGCAGGCGGGGTCGATGCCACGATCGCCGTGATCTCGACCGCGTCGTCGATGGGTCTCGAGGCCGGCGAACGGTACAAGGCCGTGTTCGGCGAGCTGGGCGTCAAGCACGTCCGCCTGCTCCACGCCGTCACCCGCTCGCAGGCCAACGAGGATGCCTCGATCCTCGCGATGCGCGACGTGAGCGGGATCTTCCTGACCGGCGGGAACCAGTTGCGCCTGTCGTCGACGCTCGGCGGGACGCGCCTGGCCGACGCGATCCTGGATCGGTTCCGGACCGGCGCAGTCGTCGCGGGGACTTCGGCCGGGGCGTCGGCGATGTCGAGCCACATGATCGCGTTCGGCGCATCGGGCGCCACGCCCAAGCACCGCATGGCCCAGATCGCCGCGGGCCTCGGCGTCATCCCGGGCGTGATCGTCGACCAGCACTTCCAGCAACGGAACCGGCTGGGACGACTGCTCAGCCTGATCGCTCAGAACCCGTCGCTGCTCGGGATCGGCGTCGACGAGGACACCGCCGGAGTCGTGGGCCCCGATGGCGTCCTCGAGGTCATCGGTCGCGGCTCGATCACCGTCGTCGACGGCGCCGGCTCGGAGACCGATGCATGGGAGGTCCGTGGCCATCGACCGCTGATGATCAGCGGGGTCGTCCTCCACTCGCTCCCTGCCGGCTATCGTTTCGACCTCCGTCACCGCCAACGAGTCCTGACGCCCGTGCTCCATGCCCTGCCCGGTGGCGAGGCCGCCTCCAGCTGATCCGCCTGCGACGGATCGCCCCGTCGCCGCCCCGCCGACCCGTCGTCCCCGCCGCTGTCCGAGGAGGAGTCCCGTGGCCCAGACCGCGTCCACGTCGCGCACGAAGCGAAGCGGCGAGCGCGCGGCCACGGCGGCTGCCGCGATGCCCGAACCCACGCTGCGCATCCTCGAGACGCGCGTCCTGCGCGGCCCGAACTACTGGGCGCGCGAACCGGTCATCCGGATGCTGGTGGACCTCGGCGTGCTCGAGGAGTTCCCATCGAACACGCTGCCGAACTTCACCGACGCGCTGGTCGCCCTGATCCCGACCCTCGAGGACCATGCCTGCTCGCTGGGACGCCGCGGCGGGTTCATCACGCGCCTGCGCGACGGCACATGGGTCGGGCACATCGCGGAGCACGTCGCCCTTGAATTCCAGAACCTCGCCGGCACGAATGTCCGTCACGGGAAGACCCGCGCCGCGGGTCCGGTCGGTCAGTACAACTGCATCTACGAATACGGCGAGGAGCAGGTCGGCCTCGAGGCCGGCAAGATGGCCGTCCGCCTCGTCAACCACCTCGTCGCACCCGACGACCCCGAGGTCTTCTTCGACTTCGCCCCGGAGCTGGAACGGCTGATCCGCACCGCCGAGCGGAGCGCGTTCGGACCGTCGACCCAGGCGCTCATCGACGAGGCCGTCAGCCGCGACATCCCGTTCATCCGCCTGGACCGCCACTCGCTGGTCCAGTTCGGGCACGGTGTCCACCAGCAGCGCATCCGCGCCACGATGACCTCGCGGACCTCGGCGATCGGCGTCGACATCGCGTCCGACAAGAGCCTGACCAACCGGTTGCTCGACTCCGCGGGGTTGCCCGTGCCGCGCTCCGAGGTGGTCGACAGCGAGGACGGCACGGTCGCCGCTGCCCACAAGATCGGGTTCCCCTGCGTGGTCAAGCCGCTCGATGGCAACCACGGGCGGGGCGTCCATCTCGACCTGCGGTCCGACGAAGCCGTCCGCGCCGCATTCCACGGGGCGCGTGCCGAGAGCCGATCGGGCGACCTGGTCGTGGAGAGCTATGTCGCGGGCAACGACTACCGCTGCCTGGTCATCGGCGGCAAGGTGGCGGCCATCGCCGAACGCGTGCCGGCATCGGTCCTCGGCGACGGGACGCACACGATCCGGGAGCTCGTCGCAGAAGCCAATGCGGATCCTCGCCGGGGCATCGGTCACGAGAAGGTCCTCACGCGCATCAAGGTCGACGACGCGGCGATCGGACTGGTCCTGGCCCAGGGCCTGGAACTGGAGAGCGTCCCGCCCGTCGGCACCCGGGTCAAGCTGGCGCTGACCGGCAACATGTCCACGGGCGGTACCTCCATCGACCGGACCATCGAGGCCCACCCCGACAACGTGGAGATCGCCGAGACCGCAGCGCAGATCGTCGGGCTGGACGTGGCCGGCATCGACTTCATCTGCCCGGATATCGCCACGCCCGTGCGTGAGACGGGCGGGGCCATCGTGGAGGTCAATGCCGCGCCCGGGTTCCGGATGCACACGCATCCCACCGAAGGTGAACCGCAGTACGTGGCGCGCCCGGTCATCGATTCGCTGTTTCCGGCCGGGGTCAACGCGCGGATCCCGATCATCGCCGTCACCGGGACCAACGGCAAGACCACGACGGTCCGGATGATCGCCCACATCCTCAAGCTCATGGGCCGTCGAGTGGGGATGACCTCGACGGACGGCATCGTGATCGACGGCCGGCTCATCAAGAAGGGCGACATGAGCGGTCCGCGCTCGGCGATGACGGTGCTCCAGAACCCGACCGTCGACACTGCCGTGTTCGAGGTGGCCCGTGGCGGGATCCTGCGCGAAGGTCTCGGCTACGACCGGAATGACGTCGCGGTGGTGACCAACGTCGCGGGCGACCACCTGGGCCTGGGTGGCATCACGACGATCGGCCAGCTCGCCAACGTGAAGGGCGTCGTGGTCGAGGCGGTCCCGCGTTCCGGAAGCGCCGTCCTCAACGCCGACGATGGCCACGTCTACCGCATGGGGCGCCACTGCGCCGGTCGCGTCGTCCTGTTCAGCATGTCGACCACGAAGGGCGAGGATGGCTTTGACCGCGTCGATGGCCACACCGGACGGGGAGGGGCGGCCTTCTGCCTGGACCTCACGCCCGAGGGCGAGCTGATCGTCCTCAAGCTCGGGGCACGCACGATGCCGGTCCTCTACACCCACCTCATCCCGGCCACCTTCGGCGGACGCGCCCGGATGAACGTGGCGAACGCTCTGGCCGCCGCCGCAGCCGCCTGGTCCGCCGGTGCGCATCTCCACGACATCCGGCAGGGCCTGCGGACCTTCAGCACCTCGTTCTTCCAGGCGCCGGGCCGGCTCAACCTGCTCGACGTCGGTGGCGTCCGCGTCGTCATCGACTACTGCCACAACGTCGACGGGATGCGCCAGCTCGCGGACTTCGTCAACCGGATGATGGTCGAGCCGGTCACCAAGGCGGGCCGCCTCGGGACCAGCGCGGCGGTGCAGCGGACCGGTCGGGCGATCGGCGTCCTCGGCATCCCCGGCGACCGGCGTGACGAGGACCAGCGCGATTACGGTGCGATCGCGGCGACGGCGTTCGACGAGATCATCGTCCGCGAGGACAAGAACCTGCGCGGCCGGGCTCCCGGCGAGACGGCGGCGAACGTCATCGAGGGCGTCCGCGCCGCGAAGACAGCCGGTACGTCCCGCGCCGTCCGTGCCGACAAGGTCCTCGAGGAGATCACGGCGGTTCGCAACGCGCTGCGTCGCGCGATGCCCGGCGACCTCATCGTGTGCTGCGTCGACGACGCCGTCGGCGTGTACCGTGAGGCGATGGCCGCGGCCGGATCGTCGCGTGGGGCGACGGCTTTCGCAGACCCGGGAGAGCTGACCGCACCCGAGGGCTGACCCGGCCGACCACAGGCACAGGACGGAGAGCGCGATGGACCGAGGGCGCTGGCGCGATCGCGTCCGCTACCGCTTCGACGAGTTCATGGGGCGCGGCACGATCGCGCTCATCCTGGGGCTGTTCGTCGTCTCCGTGGGCCTGGTCGTCCTCGTCGTCCTCGCCGTACTGGCCTCCGGCGCCGCGAGCGACCAGGATCCGTCGCTCGACTTCGTGACCCTACTCTGGTACGGGCTCCTCCGGACGCTCGACCCGGGGACGATGGGCAGCGACCAGGGATCGCCCGGGTTCCTGCTGGCGATGTTCGCGATCACGCTCGGCGGCATCTTCATCATCAGCACCCTGATCGGCATCCTGAATTCGGGTCTGCAGGACAAGCTGGCCGACTTGCGCAAGGGCCGCTCTCGGGTCATCGAGCACCAGCACACCGTGATCCTCGGCTGGTCGCAGCAGGTGTTCACGGTCATCAGCGAGATCGTCGCGGCCAACGAGAACCAGCCGCGTCGATCGATCGTGATCCTCGCCGAACGCGACAAGGTGGAGATGGACGACGAGATCCGCTCGCGGGTCGGGTCCACCGGTCGGACCAAGATCGTGTGTCGGACCGGCAGTCCGATGGATATCGACGACCTGCGCCTTGTGAACCTTGAAGGTGCCCGCGCGATCGTGGTCCTCGCGCCGGAGACCGACGAGCCCGATGTCGACGTGATCAAGTCGATCCTGGCCATCACCAACCACCCGCACCGACGCGTCGAGCCGTATCACATCGTGGCCGAGATCCGCGACCGCACCAATGTCGACGTGGCGCGCATGGTCGGCGGTGACGAGCTCGAGCTGATCATGTCCGAAGACGTCATCGCGCGGATCACCGCGCAGACCTGCCGCCAGTCGGGCCTGTCCGTGGTCTATGCGGAGCTGCTCGATTTCGCCGGCGACGAGATCTACCTGACCGCCCAACCGACGCTCGCGGGGCGCACCTTCGGGTCGACCCTGGCCGCATTCGAGGACGCCTCGGTCATCGGCCTCCTCCGGGCCGGCGGCACTCCTCAGCTCAACCCTCCGTCCGACACGATCCTGGGCGCCGCTGATCAGCTGATCGTGATCGCGGGCGACGACGACCGGATCCACCTCTCGAGCGGGCCGGCGATCGAGGTGGATCCGGCGCTCCTGCGCGAGGCACCGGCGAGCCATCCGGTCGCGGAGCGGACGCTCGTCCTCGGCTGGAACCGACGCGCACCCGCGATCATCGGCGAACTCGACGCCTACGTTCCCGAGGGGTCCGCCGTGACCGTGGTGGCCGCGGGCGACGGCATCGAACCCGAGATCGGGCGGCTCGAGCCACGGCTTCGTCGCCAGGCGATCACCTACCACGCCGGTGATCCGACCGACCGTGCCACGCTCGATCGTCTCGGCGTCGAGACGTTCCATCACATCATCGTCCTGTGCTCGGATGTGCTGGATCCGTCGCGCGCCGACGCGCGCACCCTCGTGACGCTGCTCCATCTGCGCGATATCGCATCGAAGCTGGATCGGGATTTCTCGATCGTGAGCGAGATGCTCGACCTGCGCGACCGGGCCCTCGCGGAGGTCGCGCGCGCCGATGACTTCATCGTCAGTGACCGGCTGATCAGTCTCATGATCGCGCAGGTGGCGGAGTCGAAGCATCTCAACGCCGTCTTCGATGACCTGCTCGATCCGGCAGGGTCGGAGATCTACCTCAAGCCGGCAGGGGAGTACGTGGCGCTGGGGACCGAGGTGACGTTCGCGGCGGTCCTGGAGGCAGCACGGCGGCGCGGCGAGGTGGCCTTCGGATATCGCAGGGCGGCACTTGCGACCGATGCGAGCGCGGCCTACGGAGTGACGATCAACCCGGCCAGGACGGCCACCCTCGAGTTCGCGATCGCCGACAGGATCATCGTTCTGGCGGAGGATTGACCGTGCTGGACGGGCTGTTGCCGGCTCTCGGGCGCCGGCCGTGGGTCATGCGGATGCGCTGGGTGGACCTCCTGTTCGCCCATTGGCCCGTGCCTGCCGACGCGTTGGCGGCGAAGCTGCCGGCCGGTCTGGAGCTTGATCTCTTCGATGGCCAGGCCTTCCTTGGGATCGTGCCGTTCGTGATGGAGGACGTGGCGCCACGCGGCCTGCCCTCGCCGCCCGTCGCCGGTCGGTTTCCGGAGATCAACGTGCGAACGTACGTGCGCCACGAGGGTCGGCCCGGAGTCTGGTTCCTGAGCCTGGACGCAGCCAGCCTGCCGACCGTGGAGGGGGCGCGGACCGCGTTCCACCTGCCGTACTTCCACGCCTCGATGACCGTGGGGCACGTGCGCGAAGTGGTCGACTACCGGTCGGTCCGCATCGACCGGCGCGGGCCGCCGGCCCGGTTCGAGGCGCGCTATCGGCCCACGGGACCGGTCGAACCGGCCGCGCCAGGTTCGCTTGAGGCGTGGCTGACCCAGCGGATGCGCCTGTTCGCGGCCGATGCCGACGGACGCATCACCCGGACCGAGATCGCCCACCGACCATGGCCCATCCAGCCGGCCGCAGCACGGATCGCCATCGACACGATGGCCGAGGCGCACGGGCTGACCGTCCCCGAGGAGCCACCGCATCTGATGTACTCGGCGAGCCTCGATGTCCGCGCGTGGTGGCCGAAGGTGGATCGCTCCTGATCACGGCCTTTCCGAGACCGTACGACTTCCCGACCGCACGGCCTCCCGCTATGCCGCGCCGCCCCGCGTCGATGGCCGCCGCCTACCCGCGCGGTCGCGTCTGGAGCCGCGGCACCAATTCGGTGAGCTCAGAGGCGACGTCCACCGGCCGAGCCCCCAGGCGATCCAGCAGCTCGAAGACCGCCTCGCGTTCGGCGTGGCACATCAGCACGACGACCCGTGCCCCATCGACCCGCGTCCCGGCCGTGCCGTGCCCCGCGGCCCCGTTCAGTTCCGCCCTGAGCGCCTCAACCTCGGTCTCGTAGATCGGCACCTCGGCCGGGTCCTTGCCGCCGGCAGAGACGCCCGCCAGCAGCTCCCCGACCACGGATTCCGCGGTGCGGCCGCGCAGGTAGCGCAAGGTCTGCTTGATCGCCACCCGGTCCGCCCGCTCGGCGGCGATCCGCCCGATGCCCCGCAACGTGTCGTCCGGCCGGTCGCCCGCGGTCCCGATGATCGCCGTGATCGGTGCCGCCCGCCCGGCAGCCCCGCCCGCGATGCCCTGGGCGACATCGAGGATGGCCGACACTCCGGCCTCGTTGTGAGCGAAGTCCACGATGATCACGCGCGCCCCCAGTCGGAACAGGTTGAGCCGACCCGGCGACGTGTCTGCATCGGGTCGAAAGCTCGTCAGCCCCTGGCGGACCTGTTCGAGGGTGGCGCCAAGGCCACGAGCGCCGCCGGCGGCCGCCAATGCGTTGGCGATGTTGTGGCGCGCCAGCCCGCCGATCGTGATCGGGACCCGGCCGACGTCCGTGATCGTGTGCTCGCGCTCACCATCGGCTTCGATCATCGAACCGCGCCGCACGAGATACGCGCGGCCGCCCGCGGCGCGGTGCCGCCGGACGATGGGGTTCGCATCCTCGAGCGTGAAGTACGCGACGTGCGCCCGGACCCGACGGGCGATGGGTGCCACGTGCGGGTCGTCGGCGTTGAGGATCACCCAGCCATCGGGCTTCGTGATCCGACAGATCGTCGACTTGACCTCGGCCAGTTCCGGGAGGGTGTGGATCCCCTGCAGGTCGAGGTGATCGGACGAGACATTGGTGAGGATGCTCGCGTCGTTCGATTCGTAGCCGACTCCACGCAGGACCATGCCGCCGCGTGCGGTCTCGAGGACCGCGATATCGATGTCGTGGCGGGCCAGGATCTGCTGCGCCCCGGCAGGACCGGTCCAGTCGCCGGGCTCCACCATCCGCTCGTCGACGATCACGCCGTCCGAGGTGGTCGTCCCGACATGATGTCCGGCCCCCACCAGGATGTGGCTGATGAGCCGGGTCACCGTGCTCTTCCCGTTCGTGCCCGAGATCGAGACGATCGGGATCCGCCGATCGGCGTCGCGGATCCACGACGCAGGCGTCGCCCGTGCCGCATGGATGCGTTCGGTCCAGCGCGCGACGAGCCGTTCCTGTGCGCCCGTCAGCTGGGCGGTCCGTGACGGCGAGACCTCGCGTTCCGCAAGGGCCAGGGCGGCCTCGGTGAGGACCTGGGCACGTTCTGCGCCGCGCCACGGGAAGGTGATGATCCAGTGTCCCGGGTCGGAAGAGCGGTGGACCCCGACGCCGCCGCGTCCCTCCTCGTGCGCCGCTCGCAACCGCCGGACCCACGCGACGAGCGTCACGATCGGATCGGGCTGATCACGTGTCGGGACCGTGGCGCCGAGATGCACCAGGGCGTGACGCCCGGGATCGCGCTGCCCGTAGAAGGTCCTCCGCTTGCCGATGGCCACCTCGAGTTTGACCACCGGCTCCAGCCGGTAGACGTTGGGTCCCTCGAGCAGACGCGTCTCGACCAGTCGCACGTCCGGGCAGGATAGCAAGACCGCACCGGGCTAGACTCCCCGCCATGGACGCCACCACCGCCCGCCCGCCGCTTCCCGAGCTCGACGCCATCCGCGCCACGGTCGAAGCCGACCTGCCCGCCTATCTCGACGACCTGCGACGGATGGTCGATACGGATTGCGGGTCCTACACCGCGGCGGGCGTGAACGTCATCGGGGGATGGACCGCCGAGTTCCTCCGCGCGCTCGGCGCCACCGTCGAGATCCGGCCCGACCCGTCCGGGCGGCTGGGTGACACGGTCATCGCCACGTTCCTGGGCCGTCCCGGTGCACCGCGGATCTTGCTGATCGGCCACATGGATACCGTCTTCGACGCGGGGACGGCCGCGGCGCGGCCGTTCACCATCGCCGACGGGATCGCGCGGGGTCCCGGCGTCACGGACATGAAGTCGGGCCTGCTGGCCGGGCTCTACGCGCTGAAGGCGCTCATGGGCGAACTGGGCGGGCTGCCGTTCGAGCGGCTGGTCTTCATCGCGAATCCCGACGAGGAGATCGGCTCACCGACGTCCACGCCGCATATCGTCGAGATCGCACCGACCATGGACGCCACGCTGGTCCTCGAATGCGCCCGCGCCAACGGGGACATCGTCTCGTCGCGCAAGGGCATCCTGGACCTGCGCATCACGATCCACGGCCGGGCGGCGCATGCGGGCGTGGAGCCCGAGAAGGGCCGCAGCGCGATCCTCGAAGCGGCGCGCATCGTGCGCGACCTGCATGCGCTCAATGGCCGCTGGCCCGGGGTGACCGTCAACGTCGGGGTGATCTCGGGCGGGACGCGTCCGAACGTCGTCGCCGAGCGGTGCTCCCTCGAGGTCGACGTTCGTGGCGTGGCGCGCGCCGAGCTGGAGGCGGCCGAGGCGGAGATCCGGCGCATCGCCGGCGCGACCGAGATCCCTGATTGCACGGTCGACTTCGAACCGATGGCCCGCTGGTGGCCGATGGAGAAGCTGGCGCGGAGCGCCCGGCTCGTCGAGCACGCGAAGGACGTCGCCGCGGGCCTCGGGTTCAGCGTCAACGACGTCGGGACCGGCGGCGCGTCGGACGCCAACACCACGGCAGGCCTCGGGATCCCAAGCCTCGATGGGCTCGGGCCGATCGGCGGCAACGACCACTCGCCGTCCGAGTACCTCGACGTGTCGTCGATCGTGCCGCGGACCACGCTGCTTGCCGGCCTGCTCCTCGCCATCGCGCGCGACCCCGAGGTGCTGGCATGGCGCGGAACACCGGCGTGACCCGGCGGCTCATCTCCTCTGGTGGGATGTACGAGGCCGCCTTCGGGTACAGCCGGGCCGTGGTCATCGGTGACGACTGCTGGGTGGCGGGAACCACCGATGCCGGTGCCGATGGAACGTCCGAACATCCCGGCGACGTCGCCGGCCAGACCTGGGCTGCGCTCGAGCGCATCGAACGGGCGCTCGCCGATGCGGGCCTGACGATGTCCGACGTCGTCCGAACGCGGATCTACATCGTGGAGATCGCCGACGCTGCGACCGTCGGCGCGGTGCACGGGCAGGTCTTCGGGGAGATCCGTCCCGCGGCCACGATGGTCCAGGTGGTGGCCCTCATCCATCCGTCGCTGCGCGTCGAGATCGAGGCGGATGCCCGGCGGGCGTGACTCAGGCGACCCCGAGCGCGCGAGCGCCGGCGACGATGATCACCGCCGCGATCAGGCCGGGGAACAGGTTGTGCCGCCAGCGCGTGATCGCCAGGCAGGCGAGGACCGCCACCCATTCGATGCCGATGTGGAAGGTCGGCTTCCCCGCCGCGTCCTTGAACACCACGACGTTGACGGCGGCGATGGCGGCCAGCACCGCCGGCCCCACCAGCTGGAGATAGTCGAGGGCGACCCTGGGCAGCCGGTCCAGCCCGGGGGTCAGCAGTCCGAGGGCCCGCGACGGGTAGGTGGCGACGAACATCCAGACGGCCAGCAGGACCAGGTTCGTGCTCACGATGGCGGCCTCGGATCACTGGATCCGTCGGCGAGTTCGTCCTCGACGGCCGTCGCACGCAACGACGGCATCGACGTGGCCCCCGGCCTCAGGGATCCGGACGCTGGCGCACGATGCGCGCTGGGGGCCGCCACCAGCAGACCCGCGGCCGGCCCGATGACGCCGCCCGCCACGATCCCGACAGCCGGACTGGTCAGCAGTCCAGCGACGACCCCCACGCCCGCCCCGACGATGGCGGCGACCACCTCGCGTCGGCCGGTGAGCATCCCCGCCGCCAGCCCGACCATCGCCGCGGGAAAGATGATGTCGATCCCGAATCGGGCCGGATCCACGATCTGACCGCCGAGGACCACTCCGGCCAGCGACGCCAGGTTCCACGGGATGAACGTGGACCCGATGGCCGCGATCCAGAACCCGCGCTCGTCGGTCCGCCCGATGCGTCGGTAGTGCGCGATCGTCAGGGCGAACGCCTCGTCCGTCAGGAGGTGGGCCATGATCGCGCGCCGGCCCAGCGGGACGTCGCGCAACCACGGCCGGAGCGCGGCCGAATAGAGCAGGTGGCGCGCGTTCAGCAGGGCAGTGAGGAGGATGACGCCCGGCCAGGCCAGCCCGCTGGCGACGTAGCCGACCGCGGCGAACTGCGCAGCCCCAGCGAAGACGATGACGCTCATGGCGGTCGCCTCGATCGGCGAGAACCCGGCGCCTCGGGCCGTGAGTCCGAAGACGAAGCCGAAGCCCGCAGCCGACGCCGCGATGCCGAGTCCTTCGGTGACGAGCCGACGGCGACTGGCCCGGAGCTCCGCCGCGGTGGTCCCGCTCAGCGCAGGAAGGTCTTCGCGCAGGTCCCGTCGCAGACGACGAAGACGGCGTGCTTGTCGCGGGCGTACCCGGCGGCATGGAGGAGGCCCGGGCAACCCGCCGTGGGGCACTTCCAGACCCACCAGCGCTCGTCTCCACCGAGCGGTGTGGTCTCGGCGGCAAGGGTATCGGCCAGGCCCGGACGGTCGGCGACGAGGGTTGCGATGCGCGTGGCGCGATCAGCCTCGATCTCGCTGGTGTACGGATAACTCTGGCTGACGTTGGAAGTCACGAACCCCTCCGCTCCCTTGGCGCATCCGGACGGCGAGGCCGGTGGCGGCTTCGTGTGAGCGCAGCCCGCCACCGGCTCGCGGAGTATACCCGCCACCTTGCGCCGCAAGCCGACGGGTGATCCTCAATAGACCGCCGGGAGTCCGGCGCTGCGTGGATCGGTGGTGGCCGCCACGGAGCCGCCTGGCGCGGCTGGTCCGCCGGCGACGAGCTCGATGGCGTGTTCGTGGCCGAGGTTCGAGTCGAACGGCTCGACCAGCGTCACGGGATGTCCAAGGGCGATCAGCGCATCGGCGATCCCGGCGTGATGACGCGGTTCAAGCCTGACCTCCACGGGCGGCGCGAAATGGTCAGCGGGCTCCACGAACCAGCGTGGCGCCGCGACGGCTGTGGCGATATCCACGCCGCCATCCACGAGCGCCGAGACCAGCTGGGCGTGGATCTGCGGCTGGGCATCGCCACCCATCGAACCGGCCACGACCCACGGCCCGGGCACGCCGTCCCGGAACAGCATCCCGGGGAGCAGCGTATGGAGGGTGCGCTTGCCCGGCTCCAGCCGGTTCGCGTGGGTCGGGTCCAGGCTGAAGTAGCTCCCACGATTGTGATAGTGGATGCCGGTGTCGGGGTCCACGACACCCGAGCCGAAGCCGCCGTAGTTCGATTCGATGAGGCTCACAGCGTTGCCTTCGCGGTCCACGGTGGCCAGGTAGATCGTGCCGCCACCGCGCGGGTTCGTGGCGGGGGCTGGCTGCGCCGCGCGGCGTGGGTCGATGCGCGCCGCGAGCTCCGCGGCGTAGGTGGGATCAAGCAGCCGGGCAACCGGTACGTCCGCGAACGTCGGGTCGGTGAGCCAGGTATCGCGATCGGCCATCACGAGCTTGGACGCCTCGATCCCGGCATGGATCCAGCCCGCGTCCGTCACGCCGGCAGGTCCGAAGGAGGTGGGGGAGGGCGGTTCGAGATGCCCGAGGATCGCGAGCAGTTCGAGCGCCACGACCCCGGAACTGTTCGGCGGGTGGCTCGTGACACGGACGCCGCGGTAGTCGATCGCGATGGGCTCGCCGGGCGTGGACGTGTGGCGGCGCAGGTCGTCGCGGGTGATCAGCCCTCCCACCTTGGAAAGGGCACGTGCCTGGCGGTCGCCCAGGTCGCCGTCGTAGAACGCGTCAAAACCGTCGTTCGCAAGGCTGCGCAGCGTGGCGACGAGTGCCGGGAGCCGGACGCGCTCACCGACCCGCCACGGCCGACCGTGCGGTCGATAGACCGCAAAGAAGCCGGCCGAGGGACCGAGGTCGTCGGCCACGAACGCGGCCGTCGCCTCGACGGCGTCGATGAACCCGTTCCATGCCGGGAACCCGCTCTCGGCAAGCTCGATGGCGGGGCCGAGGATGGCGTCGCGCGAAAGCCGGCCGCCGCGTGCGTGGGCATCGCCCCACGAGCGGACCGCGCCCGGGACGTTGATCGTGAGCGGTCCGCGTCGTGGCATCACCCGGTGGCCGGCGGCCCGGACCGTCGCGACGTCTGCCCGTGAACCCGCACGTCCCGAGCCGTTGAGGGCGGCCTGTGTGCCGGAAGCGGCATCCCAAGTCAGCCAGAACGCATCGCCGCCGATGCCACAGCCGTTGGGCATCACGACGGCAAGCGCAGCGTTGGTGGCGATCGCCGCGTCGATCGCGGTGCCGCCGGCGCGCAACACCGAGAGGCCGGCGGCTGTGGCGAGATGGTGGGGCGCGACCACCGCGCCATGTGCCCCGCGAGCCAGCGGGACGGGGACCCAAGGTCGACCGTCGCGCTCGGAGGTCATGGTGTCGCGGCGTCGAGCAGCGCTTCGTCGCGTCGAAGCTGGGCGAGCGGCAGCAGGGCCAGCGCCAGCAGGACGAACGTGGCGATCAGCATCCCGTCGATGCCACGCCATTCGGCGGCGAACCCGCCCACCAGCGCCCCGGCGATCTGGCCGATGCCGAGGAAGACGCTATACAGACCCATGATCGCGCCACGATCGGAGGGGAAGCGCTCGCTGATGTCGGCGAGGAGACCGAGTGCCGCGGGAGTGGCTCCGGCCAGCACGAACAGGCCTGCCCCGGCGACGGTCACGGCAGCCAGCGGGACGACGATGGGCATGCCCGCCGAGTGGTTCGCGCCGATCCCGGCCACGGCCAGGAGGGCTCCGCCACCGATGCCGTAGCCGATGATGGTGGTCCGGCGCGTGTTCTTGAAGCGGTTGCCCCAGTAGAGCAACCCGGCCCCGAAGACGATGGCGATGATGATCGCGGCGACGGTGATCTCGTTGGCCGTGTAGCCGGCCATGAGACGCTGCTCCGGGAAGCGGGGATTGCCGACGGTGAACTGGAACAGCGACTGGCTGAACCACAGGCCGATCGAGGCATTGACCGCGATCCAGGTGGGGGCCAGCAGCCAGACGTGCGAGGTTCGGAGGAGGGCGATGTAGCGACTCGCCCCGATGTGCGGCTGTTCCGTGCGCTCCTTCTCGCCGACCGGATCCTTCACCCCCACGTAGTAGATCAGGAACGAGATGCCGTAGACACCGGCGTTGAGGAAGAACGCGGTCGGTCCCAGCGCCTCGAACAGCTTCGTCGCGACGATGAACCCGACACCCAGACCGGCCAGTGTCGCGCCCTCGAAGCGGGCCGCGGCCTTGCCCCGGAGGACTTCGTTGCCCGCTGTCACGAGGGCGATGTAGCCGAGGATCGACGGGACACTGGCCGCCGTCGCGGCGCCTTCGAAGATGCGCGTCCCGCCCAGCACGAAGAGATTCGTGGTCAGGCCTGTGAGGATCACGGCGGCCGCGCCGAAGACCGGGCCGAAGAGCATGACCCGGTGATGACCCATGCGATCCGACAGGACCCCGAACAGCGGCGACAGGACCAGCTCCGCGAGATAGAAGGTCGCGGAGAGCAGTCCGACGACCCGCGCATCGACGTGCGGGCCGCCGTGAGCCGGCAGATGGGCGAGGTAGACGACCAGCATCGCGCCCGTCAGCCCCGTGCTGAAGCGGAGCGTGAAGGTCCCGAAGAGCACCGCGCGGAGCGAACGATCCATCGCGGAGAAGCCTACCGGCTCCCGACGGGTCGCGATGCAACACCGGACGCAGCAGGCACCGATCGCCGCATCGGCGCATCTACCCGGGCGTGATCGGCGTTCCCGAGCCGCATCCAGCCCGTATCATCCGCGCAACGTCCGGGGGATCGTCGCCAGGGAGGAACGACTTGAGCCGCGTCGCGATCTTCACCGATTCCGCGTCCGACCTGGGCCTCGACCTGGCCGCAGCCAGTGGGATCACCGTCATTCCGCTCCACGTGACCTTCGGTGCGGATTCCTACAAGGCTGACGTCGAGCTCAGCGCCGAGGACTTCTGGGTGCGGATGGTGGCGCCCGACGCGCCATTCCCGACCACCGCGGCGGCATCGCCCGGCGAGTTCAAGGAGGCCTACGAACGGGCCTTCGCCGGCGGCGCGGATGCGATCGTCTCGATCCATGTGGCGGGCTCGCTGTCAGGTTCCATCAAGAGCGCCCAGATCGCACGCGACATGCTGCCTGACCGCGAGATCCATGTCGTCGATTCCCTCGGCGCGTCGATGGCAGAGGGGATCCTCGCCCAGACCGGGGTGGCGATGGCCGCGGACGGCCGCTCACCCGCCGAGATCGCCGCCTACCTCGAGTCGCGCACCCCCGACCTGCGGATGTACGTCGCGCTCGAGACGCTCGACTACCTGAAGAAGGGCGGTCGCATCTCCGGGGCGTCGGCGGCGATCGGGACGCTGCTCTCGGTCAAGCCGATCATCCGGGTCAACCAGGGCGTCGTTGACACTGCCGAGCGCGTACGGACATGGTCGAAGGCGCGCGAGCGCCTGCTCGAGCTCATCCTGGAGCGCCCCGTCGAGCGACTCGCGATCCTCCACACGGTCAGCCCGGACGTGGAAGGCTTCCGCGACGACGTGCTGCGCCGCAGCCCGGGGCTGGACCCGGCCGACGTGACGATCCATCTCGTCGGTCCCTCGGTAGGACCCCATCTCGGCCCCGGCTGCGTCGGGGCGGCCGTGCTCTACCGGGCGTAGTCCGCCGCCTGTCGCGCGCCCGTGGCTGCGCTGGTCGTTGCGCGAACATTGCGACAACATTGCGTACCGGTACCATCGGTACGGCGTCGATGGTCATCCCGGGATATACTTCCGCGCACATGAGTCGCGCATCCTTGGTCCGACGCGAACGCCTGGACCGGCACGATGCGCCCCGTGGGGTCGTCCGGGAGACGACCCACACCGACGCGGCGGTACCAGCGTCCCGCCCGATATCGAGGTCTTCCATCACATGACCACCGAGCAGATCGCCTCGGCCATCAATCCGTGGGAAGTCGCGCAGCGTCAGTTCGACCTGGCTGCCGATCGCCTCGGTCTTGACCCCGGCATGCGCCTCGTGCTCCGAGAGCCGCGCCGCGAACTGACCGTCCATTTCCCTGTCCACATGGACGACGGGTCGGTCAAGGTCTTCACCGGCTACCGCATCCAGCACAACCTCGGCCGCGGACCGGCCAAGGGCGGCATCCGTTATCACCAGAACGTCAGCCTCGATGAGGTCAAGGCGCTCGCGATGTGGATGACCTGGAAATGTGCGGTCGTCGGCATCCCGTACGGCGGCGGTAAGGGCGGCGTGATCGTCGACCCCAAGCAGCTCTCGCAGAAGGAGCTGGAGGGTCTGACCCGGCGCTTCTTCACCGAGATCGAGATCCTTGTCGGTCCCGAGAAGGACATCCCGGCACCGGACGTCAACACGAACGCTCAGATCATGGCCTGGATGATGGACACCTACTCCATGCATGCCGGCTACACGGTCCCGGGCGTCGTCACCGGCAAGCCGATCAGCCTCGGTGGGTCGGAAGGCCGCAACGAGGCCACGGCGCGCGGAACGGTGTTCTGCATCGTCGAAGCCGTCCGTCACCTCGGGATGGAACTCCCGAGGTGCAAGGTCGCTGTGCAGGGCTTCGGCAACGCTGGCTCGATCGCGGCGCGCCTGATCGAGGACGAGGGTGCGACCGTCGTCGCGGTCTCCGATTCGACCGGCGGGATCCACGCACCGGGCGGCCTCGAGATCGGCAAGGTCATCGCCTGGAAGCAGGAACACGGCACGGTGCAGGGGTTCCCGGGCGCGAAGGACATCTCGAATGAGCAGGTGCTCGAGGTGGACTGCGACATCCTGATCCCGGCGGCCCTCGAGAACCAGATCACCTCCCGGAATGCCGGCAACATCAAGGCCCGGCTCATCGCCGAGGCCGCGAACGGACCGACCACGCCGGACGCCGACATCATCCTGTTCAAGAACTCCAAGTTCATCATCCCCGACATCCTGTGCAACGCCGGCGGCGTCACGGTCAGCTACTTCGAGTGGGTCCAGGACCTCAACCGGGACCACTGGAGCGAGACCGTCGTCAACGCGAAGCTCAAGGAGATCATGGTCAAGGCCTTCAGCGAGACTTTGGCCATCGCTCGCCGCGAGCAGTGCAACATGCGGACCGCCGCGTACCTGCTGGCCGTGGCCCGCGTCGCGGACACCATGGCGCTGCGGGGCCTTTACCCGTAGGTCGTCCCTCCACCGAACCATCCCGAGCAGCACGAAGCCCCGGTCGCACCACCGGGGCTTCGTCATGTGCGTCCCGTGCTGACCCCGAGTCAGCGATTCCAGCTCGTGGCATGGCCTGGCCGGCGCTTCGCTGACCCTGGGTCAGCACGGGCGCCCGTTTCGACCCAGATCCGGCCGAACCACCCGGGATCGCTGACCATGGGTCAGCGCCAGCGCCCGTTGCGACCCGGATCCGGCCGAACCACCCGGGATCGCTGACCATGGGTCAGCACGGGGCGCCCGTTGCGACCCGGATCCGGCCGAACCACCCGGGATCGCTGACCATGGGTCAGCACGGGGCGCCCGTGGGGTGGTCGCCGGGTCGCCTGCGCCGCTGATCGCCCCACGCTGCTTCGCACCCTCAACGGGACGCACGGCCAAGCGATGACCCCAGCCCTCACTCCCCCCAACACACACACACACGCAGCCCGGTCGCAGCACCGAGGCTTCGCCGTTCCCGCCAGCGACGCCCCCGCCCGGTGCTAGCATTCGGCCATGCTCGACCACGAAGAGAAATTCCTGTTCAAGGAGGAGATCCTCCACCTGGCGAACGCGGTGGCGGAGCCGGGCATCCTCGATAACGTCGAGGACCTCCTGACCGACGTCATCACCAGCCC
>JBBQLI010000041.1:0-23776 GCA_038327765.1 Candidatus Limnocylindrales bacterium
TCGGCCAGTCCGCCTGGTACAAGGCGCAGCCCGCGTCGGGTGTCGGGGCATTCGTGGTCACCATCCAGATGGGCTGGGGCGACTGTCCGTCGGGCTGCATCGACAAGCACCAGTGGCAGTTCGCCGTCCTGCCCGACGGGACAGTCACGCTCCAGTCCGAGACGGGCTCGCCGCTCGATCCCAACGGGATGCCGCCGGCCTCCGGGTCGTAGATCGAGCGGTCGAGGACCTCCGGCAGCCCTGCGCCCTGCTCGGCATGGCGGGAAGGGTTTCCTATTCGTGTCGGCTTGGGTGGCGTACGGTCGGTGCCACGTGCTCGATCTCCGCCGGATGTGCCCATGTCAACCAACCTCCAGATGACGCACGGGAGCCGCGGGCGCACGGCATCGCCGCGTTCGCTCGCACCACCATCGCCGTCACTGAATCCGGTCAAGGCGCTCTCTGCCGACCAGCTCCTGCTTGGCGCATGGTTGTCGGTCTCCGCCTCCACGTCGCTGCGCGAGATCCTCGATACCGTGACGCAGGGTGCGTGCGACCTCATCGGCTCGAACATCGGGGTCACCGGTCTGGCGATGAGCCCGGACTGGACACACGCGCTCCTCTCCGTGTCGCTTTCGGCTACCTCGACGGGGTGGCGCACGGATCGCGATGCTCCCGATGGCACGGGTATCTATGCGATCGTGTGTCAGGAGAACCGCTCGCTGCGGCTCACCCAGGCGGAACTGCTCGCGCATCCGGCATGGAGCGCCACCGGCCGCCGTGGGATCAAACGCTTCCCCCTCCGTGGCCTGCTCGCCGTCCCGATCGTCGCTCGCGACGGGTCCAACCTGGGCCTGATCCACGTGTCGGACAAGGTGGACGGGACCGACTTCACGTCCGCCGATGAATCGATCCTGATGGTCTTCGCATCGATGACGGCGACGAGCGTGGAACGGGCCACGACCGAGCGACGCCTGCATGCCATCCTCGACCACGCGCCGGTGGGGATCTTTGTGAAGGACCGCGCCGGGCGCTACGTCCTGGCCAACGCGCACGCCTCGAACCCAGACGGTGTCGACGACGGACCGAGCATGCCCATCCCGACCATCGACCAGCTCTTCCCTGCCGAGCTGGCCGACCTGCACACGATGATCGACGAACGCGTGCTCGACGGTGACGTGGTCGAGACAGAATCGCGCGGGACCGGTCGGCAGGCGGACCGGATCTTCCATGTCGTCAGGTTCCCGGTCCTCGACGAGACCGGGAGATCGGACGGGATCGGCGGCATCATCACGGACGTCACGGACCTGCGCGCCGCGGAGACCGAACGATCGACCAGCGACAAGCAATATCGCGCATTGTTCGAGCGCTCGATCGACGCCATCCTCGTGGCCGATGACACCGGCCGTTACGTCGATGCGAACCCGGCGGCCAGCGTCCTGTTCGGTCTGTCGCGCGAGGCGTTGATGGGCCGTCGCTCCTTCGATCTCATCGACGAGGAATGGGCCCGCGGCCCGAACATGGAGGCTGGCTGGCGGGCCTTCCTGAAGGCCGGCTCGCATACCGGCGCGGTCCGACTGCTACGCGACGACGGCGGCGTCCGTCTAGTCGAATACTCGGCCATGGCGAACCTGGCGCTCGGGCGCCACACGTGGGTCCTCCGTGATGTGTCTGCCCGCAGTCGGTCCGAGCACCTGGTGGCGCAACGCGTCCGATCGATCGAATCGCTGGAGCGGATGCAGCCGGGTCTCACCCCCGAACTCACGGCCGCGGCCATCTGTGCCGAGATCACCCGCCATATCGATCTTCCGAATGCGGCCATCATCGCGTTCGAGGCCGATGGCACTGGCTCCGCGCTCGCTTCGTCCTTCGCGGGTGACCTGGCCCAGGGGCTTCCACGGCGAATCAGCGACAACCGGTCGATCCGCCTGCGCGAGCGCGCGGCCGACGGTGCCTGGATGGAGACGCGGACCCAGGCCACGGATCCGGTCCTCTGGGCGGATCTGGCGAGTGGTGGCGGAGATCTCGTTGCGTTCGCGCCGATCCGCGTCGGTGACGAGGTGATGGGCCTCCTGATGGTGGGCGACGGCCCGTTGCACACGGATCGCCTGGTGCTCGTCGAATCGGTGGAGGAGTTCGCAGCGCTGACGTCGTCCGTGCTGGGTCCTCCGTTGTCGGAGCGACGCCGCGTCCGCGAGGCGCGCGCGCGGATCTCGCGGATCCTCGCCGACCACACGTTCCACCCTGTCTTCCAGACCGTGGTTGACCTGCAGAGCGGCGATGTCTCCGGCTACGAGGCGCTGACCCGCTTTGACGACGGTACTGCTCCTGATCGGATGTTCGCGCTCGCGGCGGTCTCGGGGCTGGGGCTGGCGCTCGAACGGGCCACGATCGAGGCGTCCCTCGACGCCGCCAGCTCGCTCAGGTCGGACCTGGCGCTCAGCATCAACGTCTCGCCCGCGCTGGTGCTGGCGGGGGAGCAGCTTCACCGCCTGCTCGACCGAACGACCTGCGACATCGTGCTGGAGATCACCGAGCACGAGCCGGTCCTGGATTACCGGGCGCTGCGGAAGGCCGTGGCCAGGTTCGGCGACAGGATCCGGCTTTCGGTGGATGACGCCGGAGCCGGCTTCGCTTCGCTCCGCCACATCCTTGAGTTGCGGCCAGCCATCGTGAAGCTCGACCGCGGTCTGGTCGAAGGGGTCGATACCGATCCGGTCCGCCAGGCGCTGGTCGCCGGCATGGTCCATTTCGCACGGCGTGCCGGGACCATCCTGATCGGCGAAGGCATCGAGACCGAGGCAGAACGGACCACCTTGCTCGCGCTTGGCGTGCAGGCTGGGCAAGGGTTCCTGTTCGGAAGGCCAGCACCGCTGCCGGAGTCGACCGCTAGCATGGCGGGGTGACCCTCAGCGTCGCTCTTCTCCAGCTGGATGCGACGGACGACGTCGCCGCCAACCTCCGTCGCGCCGTTGCGCTCACGGACGAGGCCGCGACCGGCGGGACACGGCTGGTTGTCCTCCCTGAATACCTCCAGTTCCGCGGCCCCGACGCCGGCTATCGCGCGTCCGCGCGTCCGATCCCCGGTGAGCACACGGCGGCCTTCACCGAGGTGGCGAAGGAGCGTTCCGCGTGGATCTTGCTCGGCAGCTTGGCCGAGTCGAGCGACGATCGGGATCGTCCCTACAACACGAGCGTGCTGATCGGACCGGACGGGACGATCCAGGCCACGTATCGCAAGATCCATCTGTTCGATGTCGCGGTGGACGCCGGACCCGTGGATACGGAATCGGCGCGGGTGAGCGCGGGCCATGCACTCGCGGTGGCGCAGGTCGATGGCGTGCCGATCGGGTTGTCCATCTGCTACGACCTGCGGTTCCCGGAGCTCTATCGTGCGCTGGCCCTGGCCGGGGCGCAGGTCCTGACCGTGCCCGCGAATTTCACCGAACGGACCGGGCGCGATCACTGGGAGGTCCTCCTGCGCGCTCGGGCGATCGAGAACGGTGCGTACGTCCTGGCTCCCGGGCAGGTCGGCGGCCCGCCGGGTGCGCCGTCGTTCGGCCGGTCGATGGTGATCGACCCGTGGGGAACGGTCATCGCCCAGGCCCCGGACCGCGTTGGGATCATCCGCGCCGAGCTGGATCTCGAGCGCGTTGCCGCGGTCCGTCGCCAGATCCCGGCGCTCGCGAACCGTCGCCCCGAGGTCTACTGAACGCGGTCCGTCCTTGGTGACGTCGGTCACCGCGAAGCCGTCGGTGGTTCGGTTCGATGGCGTCTGGTGAGGTTGTCTTCCCAGTTCCGCCCAGTACGTTGGTACTGGTACCTCGCATCCCCCAGCGCCGCGGCGCGACGGAGGTCTTTCCCCAGCCTTTCGTCGCGCCGTCGCGCGCGTCCTGTCTCGGATGCGAGCTGGCCTGCTCAGCCCTTCGACGGCATGCAGAGTGCCCACGCCTGGATGGTCCAGGTCCCTTCCTTCTCCATCCACCCGGCTCCCGCAACGGTCCATGTGGACGGGTCGGTCGGGTAGGAGCCGGTCAGCATCACGTGCCAAGGGAGGTCCGTGGTGGTGACGAGGCCGCCGCCGGCCAGGACGATCCCATCGTCCGGACAGGTCAGCGACGTCGATGCCGAGTCCGTCTTGGCATCGAAGGTTTCGATCTTCCCCTCGACCAACTTGACGGCTCCCAACGTTCCGGGCGCTCCCTGGGGACCCGGTTCGCCTTGGGCGCCCGGTTCGCCTTGGGCGCCCGGTTCACCCTGCGGACCCATCGGCCCGATAGCACCGGCCAACCCAGCGGGACCGGTCGCGCCGGTGGCTCCCGTCGGACCTGTCAAACCGGTCGCCCCGATCGGCCCGGTCGCACCCGTGGCACCTGTCGGCCCGGTCGCACCGGTGAGGCCCGTCGCGCCAGTCGCGCCTAATGCTCCGGTGGGCCCGCTTGGCCCAATCGCGCCCGTTGCTCCCGTGAGACCTGTGGGGCCAGGAGGGCCCGCGGGACCCACCTCCCCCTGTAGCCCGAGGGCGCCATCTGCACCGGCCGGACCGGGCGCGCCGGGTACGCCATCTACACCGGCCGGCCCGGGCGCACCATCGGGACCATCGGGACCGGTAGGACCGGTAGGACCGGTAGGACCGGCTGCCCCGGGTAGGCCATCTGCACCGGCCGGCCCGATCGCACCGACGTCGCCCTGCGGACCCTGCGCTCCCTGTGCGCCATCTGCACCGGCTGAACCCTGCGCGCCATCGGCACCGGCCGGTCCGGTCGCACCTGGGTCGCCTTTGGCGGGGTCCCGCTGCCAGCTGACGACGTATTCGCTCACGTCGCATAGCCTCCGGCGAGGAACCGGCGGGGCGACGATACGAGCCGCATGCGTGGTCGCGTCGACGCAGGCATAGATCCTCGTCGATGAGGGCGCGACCGGGGCCACGGCAGCGGAACTGATGACGATGGTTCCGGCAAGCATGGCAGCGACGGGCTTGCGGAGCCCGAGAAGCAGAAAGGACGGGATGACCATGGGGAAGGACTCCGAAGGAAGGCCGGCCTCGTCCTCGGGGCAGGAGGATCGAGTGCGAAGGGCCGGTCCCCGATGGTCAGGGTTCGAAGCGCGCTCGGAAACGACCCGACTGGGTCCTCGCGACAGGTACTAACGGGGGGTTAGGTGTGGTCCGAAGTCGGTCCGACCACCGGGTCTGTCCACGACGGAACCGGGCGTGGCGCATCATCATCGCTTCGCCATGCGACTCCTCCGACTCGCTACCCACACATCGCTCCTTGGGGTCGCTCTTGTGGTGTTCGTGCTGGGGTGTGTCCCGGCGGCGAAGCCCAGCTCGACTCCCCTCGACCCGACGACCGGGATCGCGGGCACGGTCAGGGCTGGTCCTGTCTGTCCGGTCGAGCGTCCCGGTGATCCACAGTGCGCGCCACGGATCGTGTCCGCGGCTCAGATCGTCGCGATCGACGCATCGGGCGCGTCCGTCGGGCAGGCGACTACTAGCCCGCTTGGCGTGTACCAGATCCTGATCCGGCCTGGCAGCTACACGATCGAGGCCCGTCCCGTGGCAGGACTGATAGGTCAGCCGGGGCCGACGGCGGTCACTGTCGTGGCCGGCCGCCTGGTCACCGTGGATCTCGAGTACGACACCGGGATCCGCTAGAAGCCCCGACCTCTGGGGAGATCGTCCGGACTAGTGGCCTGTTCGTCCTGCGCGCAGGCAACATCCACACAGGACCCGCCATCACCGGCCGCATGGCGAACGGCTAGAGGTCCGGGACGTCCTCGAGGGCGATGTCGCCTGCACGTCCGACCTCGGACGCGGCGATCATCTGGGTCCGGTTGACCAGCAGGAACTTGAAATGGCTGATGACCCGTCGGTCGGCCAGGGATCGCGCAGTGGCATCGACCACCGGCACGAAGCGCGGATCGCTGGCATCCACGAAACCTGCGATGTCCGTGCCTTCGTAGATCTGGAGTTTGCCGGTGATGGTGTGGCCCGGCGTGAACAGCACGAACTCACGCTTGGGTCGTTCCAGTTCGCCGCCGCTGAAGGCGCCCCCACCGCCCGACCAGACGTCACCGCCCGACGTCGGCGCCTGGACGGCTTCCACGACCGCATCATCCGGATCGACCTGCGCGATGAACGCGATCTCGTCCTGGTTCACCATCATCTCGGGGAGGACGAGACTGGTGGGATCGCCATTGCGACGCATCAGCCGCGCATCGATGACGCGGATATACCCGCGCGACGAGTTGATCATGTCGGACAGCCGGTTGAACCGGCCAAGCGTGACGATCCCGTCCAGCCGCAGGTGCGTGCCGACGAGTTCGATGGCTTCGCGGCGTCCGCCCGTGGACGGCGTCTCGCTGAACGGATCAAAGGTTTCGCGGCCCCAAGTCATCGTGCCGATCGTACACGGACTCCGTGGCTCGAGTCCTGCTCCCGACCCGATCGGCGGTGACCGATGGAACCAGCGGGCGGGCAGGCGTCGGCGGGCGTCAGCTGGCGAAGGCGGTCGGGGGCGGGCGTATGCACCGGATTGGCCCAAGAGGGGGCTTCCGAAAAGTGATGCCTTTCGGATGCATCACGCTGAGGGCGGCCAGATATTCCGAGGGGCCTCAGCCGCATACGAGCGCTACTGATGCATGCCAAAGGCATCACTCTGGAAAGGCCGCGCCCTTCTCGAGATTCGGTGCATCACCGTTGGGCCATGTCGGCCGGGACGACTGCGTCTGGCGGGTGCATGCGGGCCGTGCTGAGCCCCGCGGAGCTGCCGCCGAGCCACCGCTCGGAGGTCACGCTTCGGTGGCGTGCTCCCCTGGCAGCGTGAGACGGAACCGGGCGCCGCGGCCGTCCTGCAAGGGATCCAGGATCAGATCGCCGCCCATCCCACGCATCAGCGCGCGCGAGACGTACAGGCCCAGGCCGCTGCCGTCGCCGGTCGCGCGGCCACGCTCGCCACGCCCGAACCGGGAGAAGAGCCACGCACGGTCGTCGTCCGTGAGCCCAGGCCCGCCCGACGTGATGGTCATCCAGACCTGTGGCTGGCCGCCTGCGGTCGGTCCGGCGCCGACCTCCACGGAGACATCGCCTTCGCCGTACTTCACGGCGTTGTCGAGGAGCGCCCACAGCACCTGGTCGAACTGGTCGCCGTCACCGACCGCGAGCCACGCCGGCGCACCATCCTCGAGTTGGATCGCACGATCCGCGACGGACAGCGCGTCCCAGGCGCGACGGATGCGTGGGGTGACTGCGAAGACGTCGACCTCCTGACGGATCGGCCCGGAGCCAAGCCGGTTCACGAGGAGCAGCTGCGAGACCATGCGCGAGAGCCGGTCCACCTGGTCGCTGATCACCCCGAGACGTGTGTCTCCTTCGATGGCCGGCATGGACGCCAGGCCCTCGGCGTTGGCCTTGATCCGGGTCAGCGGCGTCTGGAGGTTGTGGCTGACACCGCGCAGGAAGTCGTCCTTCGCCTCGTCCAGCTCGACGAGTCGCGCGTTCTGCGCCTGCACCTGGGCGAACAGCTGGGCGTTGCGGATCGCAGCGCCGATGCCGATCGCATAGAGCTCCAGAAGGGCCTGGTCGGCCCGTTCCCACGTCCGGGTGGCAGGCAGGCTGCCGACCAGCAATCCGAACGGCTGGTCGCCCGCGCGCAGCTCCGCCCGGACCGGCAGGGGATCGCCGGGGATCCGCTCTTCCTCAGGCACCTTCGCCGGATCCACGAACGAGACGACGCCAGCGATGAGCTCGAAGATGTCCTCGGCGTCGCGCCCCGCTTTCGCGGCGAGGCGATCCACGCCGTCACCCGGCGACGCGGACTCGATCGACGACAGGATCTTGGTCAGCTGCCGGTTTCGCCGATCGACGTCGGCCGCCAGCCGGTTATGGCTCTCGGCCAGCTGCCCCAGCACGTCCGAGGTCTGGACCGGGATCGAGCGGCTGATGTCGCCGGTCCCGACCCGTCGCACGGCCGCATTGATCTCGCGCAACGGATTCACCAGCGACTGGCCCGCGAACGAGCCCGAGAACACCGCGATCACGGCCGTGACAGCGATCATGAACAACAGGACGCGACTGCCGAGCTGGGCATCGAGCGCGCCGGTCACGATGAGCGCCATTCCAAGGATGGCGAGGGGGGCGACCGCGGCCGCGACCACGATGATCGTGAGCCGGGTCTGGAACGAGAGCGGCGGCCGGCCTTCGCGGACCTGGTCGTCGCGTTCCGAAGGTCCCGGCCCGGGACCCGTCACCGGCCCGTTCCCGGCGGGAGCGCCTCCTGGACAAGCCGGTAGCCGACGCCACGGACCGTCAGGAGATGGCGCGGGTTGTTCGGGTCCACCTCGAGCTTCTGGCGGAGCCGCCGCATGGTCACGTAGACATACGACGGGTCTGCTTCGTCGGTCTCGGCCCAGCCCCGTGCGAGGAGCGTCTCGGTGGTCACCGTCCGTCCGATGTTCGCGGCCATGGCGAACAGCAGACGCGACTCGGTGGGTGTCAGCGAGACCGGTTCACCGCGGACCACGGCCTGGCGTCGATGCAGCTCCAGGGTCAGGTCCGGCCCCACGTGCACGCTCTGGCGGGGGACGCGGTCGCCCACCCGGCGCAGGACGCGATGGATCCGTGCCCGGACCTCGGCGTAGTGGTAGGGCTTGGTGATGTAGTCCTCGGCGAACTCGTCGAGGAGGTCCGCCTTGTTGTCGCCGGCATCGATCGCGGACAGGACGATGATCGGCAGGTCGGCCCGGGCCTTGATCTCACGTGCCAGTGCGAGCCCGTCCATGCGCGGCATGAGCAGGTCGATGATCAGCAGATCCGGCCAGCCCGTATCGAGCCGGCGCAGCGCCTCCTCGCCATCGCGCGCCGTGTGGACGACGAACCCGTCGTTCCGAAGCAGCTCTGCGAGTGCGATCAGGAGGCCGGGATCGTCATCGACCAGCAGGATGCGTGTCCGCGGCGTGGTCAGCATGGCGCGAGTATGGCCCACGACGGTGGGCGCGGGAATGTCCCCGCTCGGGCCTGGACACGGCTGTGGGGACGACCGGATGGTCGTCCCCACGATGACGCCGTTGGATGACGGATCAGGTCACGGGACGATGAGGTGCACCGGATTGCCCTGGACGGACACCTGCCACGTGGTGGTGTCATTGCCGCCGCCAGGCGTCAGGTACTGGATCTGCCACCAGCCGCCCTGCCACAGTCCCGCGTTGCCGTAGGTCGTGGGGATGGCCACGCTGATGTGGATCCACGTGTTGTTGAAACTCGAGGCGCCGTTGACGGCCGTCGTGATCTGCGTGACGTTGTTCCTGGCGCAGGAATCAGAGACGTTCGACCTGCAGTTGGCGTCCGTCGTGTAGCTGAATGTCGCCGCCGCCTGACCGCCGCCGTTCGGGCTCAGGACCTTGAGGACACCGTTGCCGGGCACATCGCCCGGGTCGAAGATGTCGATCAAGGCGGTCTTGCCGGAGCCGGTGGGCTTGTCGATCTGGGCGAGGTAAAACTGCTGGGTGGCCTGACCTGCGCGGAGGTTGTTGTACACGGCCATCCGACCATTGCCGAAGATCTGGGCGTTGGCACCGAGCGCGTCGAGCGCCCACATGTTCTCGGCGTTGGTCCCGGCATTCACCGATGCGTCAGCGGTCGTCGACGGCGGGTTCGTCTTCGAGGTCTGCACCTCGATCGCGTACTGGCCCGCAGCCAGGTTGCCCACCGGGAACTGCCACCACGTGTCGTGATAGATGTCGCAGCCGCTGGTCGCACCGCCCGGAGGGCCACCGTTCGGGTCGACGTTGACCGGGTCGTAGCCCTTCTGGTTCTCGAACAGGCCTCCGGACGTGTAGACCTTCGTCCACGTGTCGCGCAGACCCGCCCGTCCGCCCGTGTTGAACAGCGTGTAGTACGTGGAGACCGGCGCGCCGATCGTGCCGCCGACCCAGTGATCGCCGGCACCGGTGCTACCGCCGCTGCCGTTGGAGCCCATGGCGCAGAAGCCTGGATCGAAGACGCTGATCGACCCTCCGCTGGGAAGGCTCACGATGTAGTCGTAGCCTGCGGAGTCGTAGTCGGCGTTGCCGCCGCCCCCGTTGTTGGCCGGACCGTAGGCGTCGCCATTCTGATGGTCACCGCCGCGCGTGAGCATCGCGCCCCACGCTCCGCGGCTCGGGAGCACCGTCCCGTTCGGGTCCTTGACGGTCCCGAGCGTGAGCGCGTAGGTGGTCGTCGTGGTGTTGAGCGTGTAGCCGACATTCACCGCGATGGCATCGAGGTCAAGCGTCCGCGCGCCGCATCCGGCGTTGAGGTAGGTGCCCCGCACGCGGAAGTTGCCATCCGTCAGGTCGTTCCTGATCCAGTTGTGTGCACCCCAGCCGGCATTGGCGGCACCCCAGCCGGTGTTGCTGGTGGTCAGGCCGAGCGTGAAGTCCGTGTTGTTGGCGGTCGTCAATGCAGCGGTTGTCTGTGGCGTCGACCAGGTCTGGCCGTTATCCCAGGAGAGCTCGATCTGGAGCTTGACGGGGACGTTGTTGGCGCAGTTGTTGTTGATGAAGACGTCGGTCAGATCGACCTCGATCCCGCGGATCTGCACCGACTGATTGCCCGCAGGGTCTGGGATCGGGGAGTTTCCGGCGTTCGTTGCGAGCCCGAAGGTGCCCCATTCCTGCTTCGAGTTGATCGTGCTCGTGAATGCGTAGTCGTTGTCGTTGCTGACCACGACGGACGTGATGGTCCGGCGGCGGCCTGGATTGTTCAGCGACCACGCTCCTCCACTGGGCGCGGTCTCGTCCGGCGGCTGGACGTTGGTGGTGCCGTTGTTCGACGTCGTGTGGGACGACGGGACGTAGGTCGAGTAGTCGCCGACGCCGTAGTAGGCGTCCGGGCTGCCCATCGGGACCGGCTGGATGTAGACGCCCTCGCCGATGCGCGACACGCTCCAGCTCTTGATCCCAAGGGCGTGTGCGAAGAACGAGTTGACGGTGCCGTCGATGCGGACATCGAGCTGGCGGGGATCGTTCGAGTCGACCGTCGGTGTGACCGTGACGCCGTTCTGGCCATCGACGTACCCGTTTCGGCCGGCGGCGGCGATCGCCTCGGCCTTGGCTGCACCCGTGCCGTTGTTGGTGGAAGACGGCAGGTAGACCGCGCCGGCGAGCGCCGCGGCATCAGCCGCGCGCTGGACGCGCAGGGTGTTGGCCCAGTACCACGAGACATCGACGACGATGGCGCACAGGCCGACGAAGGTCAGGATCGCACCTGCGAAGATGATCGCGACCTGACCGCGCGAGAGGTTGGTGCGGTGTGACCGCGGTGCAGGCGAAGGCCGGCGGGAACGCATCAGGGTCCTCATCAGTGGGTCAAGTTCAGGTTCGTGGGATTGACGTTCATGACCGTCCGGTCGGACATGTTCATGGATGTCCAGTTACTGCCGCCGAAGAAACCGAGGATCGCGGAGAGGCCGGTCTGGAGCGGATAGCGGTAGGAGATGCTGACCCCGATCGGGTCGGCGGGCGGTGTGTAGTCTCGGTTGCAGGCGGTCCATTGCGCGGACTGCTGGATAAAGTCGAGCGCCTTGCCGTCGACAACAGGGCCAGCACCGGCCCGGTAAATCCATGTGTTGACCTGGCCTGCGGTCTCGCTGCCGCTGGCCGTGGTGCCGAGGAAGATGTGGATCGACTGGACGTTGCCCAGGGCGTTCTTGATCGGCGAGCCATCAGAGGTAAGCACGCGTTCGACCGCCGCGATGATCTGCGGGTCCACGCCGGCCGCGTTCGGCGACTGGCCGTTCGCGCAGCCCAGGGTGCCTCCGCCATTGGCCAGGGCGGCCCCGGTCCGGGCGCCCTCGCGGGTGGCGTACTCGAGGGTCTGGTGATGCGAGAAGGCGAGCCCGAACTCGAGCATGCCGAGGAGCAGCAGCATGAACATCGGGACGAGCATCGCGAACTCGACGAGACCCTGGCCGCGCGAGCCGCGCCGTCCGTGCCGGAGGGCGGTCACAGGACCGGCTCCATGCGCATCGCATTCGACTGGGTGAGGAGTGGGCCGGTGCCCTGACCGACGCCGCCATTCTGTGACACGAAGTTCAGGAGGTAGGCGAACGGGGTGACCCACTGGTGCTGATAGCTGATCTTCACGCCGATCGTGTCGAGCGTCTGGGTCGGCGCACCGATCGGGCAGCCTGCGACGATGTTGCAGCGGCTGGCGGCTGGGTAGCCGGTCGCGGTGACCTTGTACGGTTCCGTCAGGACGGTCCCGTCGGCGAGCGTGCAGGTGGTCGAATTGGCGCCCTGCGCGAAGACACCGGTCCGGATGTAGGTCTGCTGGTTCAGGATCGCGCCGTTGCGGTCGGCACGGTAGACGAGGACCTGGGTGATCCGCGCCTTGTCGGCGGGTGCCCCGATATCGTCCTCGATCGTACGCAGGATCACGCAGTCGGCGGCGGCGGAATTACCCGCTTCCGCGGCCACTACCGCGGAATCCCGCGTGGCGTGCCCGACCGAGAGGAACGCGTTGAACACGAACGAAAATTCGATCAGGCCCATGACCAGGGCCAGGAAGAGCGGGAAGACGAGCGAGAATTCCACCAACGACTGGCCCCGCGAACGCCGGCGAGAGGCCGTGGTCGCTGAAGCAGACGAGCGGGGACGACGCTCTTCTCGATGACGAACCAGCAATGGAGGGGGTCCTAGCGGGATGGGCCGTAAGTACTACACAGCCACCTTGCAGCGGACCTTGAAGTTTCGCCGGGACGCACCATCCGGCACATAGGGCGGTCGCCCTATCGGGGGGGGGTCGGTCAGGGCGCCTTGGGATCCACGAAGCGACAGCGCTCGCGCACGGGGCAGCGGTCGTGCTCGGGGCGCTGGGCGTGGCAGATCGCCCGCCCGTGGTGGATCAGGTTGACATGCGCTTCGTACATCTGGTCCGGTTCGAGCATCGCGAGATAGAGGTCGTGGGCGTCATCGGCAGTCGCTTTCGGCGGGATCAGGCCGATCCGATGGGAGACCCGCTCAACGTGACGGTCGACCGGCATGAGCGGCAGGCCGAAGCAGAACAGCAACAGCACCGACGCGGTCTTCTTGCCGATGCCGTCGAACCGGGTGAGCCAGTCGCGCGCGTCGTGCGCCGACAGGTCGCCAAGGAACTCCAGCGAGTAGTCGCCGCGTTCTTCTCGGATGCGGCGGAGCGTGGCCTGGATCCGCGGTGCCTTCTGCGGACCGAGTCCGCCGGGACGGATGACGTCGATCAGCTGCGGGAGTGGCGCGAACTCCATGGCGGCCCAGTCCGGTGGTGCTCCTTCGGGCAGGCCGACCCCACCCCACCCGGCGCCGGGCACGTGGACGTGGGTCGGCAGGCCGGATGGGTAGGCCTCGCGCAGCCGCTGGAACGCGACCTCGGCGTTCGTGTCGGCCGTGTTCTGGGTAAGGATCGTGAGGATGAGTTCACTGGTCGGGTCAAGGCGGCGCTCCCATGTTGGTCGACCATAGATCGTCGCCAGACCGTCGAGGACGTAGGTCACGATCCCGGGCCGGTAGCGCTCAAGGCGCTTCGCGTAGGTGGCGGCCGGATCGGAGAACTTCCGCTTCTTTGGACGCGGGCGCGGGCGTGGCTTAGGCCTGGGTGTGGGGCTGGTCCCGGTGGTTTTCACCACAGCGTTTCGACGTCGTACCGCGAGATCGCCGGATCCGTCGCGATCAACGGGATCGCCTCGAGCTGCGATCGGGCGACCAGTATCCGGTCGAAGGGATCCGCATCGATCTTCGGGAGCGTCGCCGCCCGGATGGCATGTCGAGCCTCGATCGAAAGGGTCGTCCACCGATACCGACGAAGCCGATCCGTGACATATCCATCCAGGTCCGCGGGCAGATCCAGCCGACCCTTGGCCGCCTTGATCGCGGCCTCCCAGATCGACGCTGCGCTGATGACCACCTCGTTCCGGCCGTCACTGATCACGTCGCGAGCGGCGACCGAAAGTCGATCGTCATCGAGATCCCACCACAGCTGAATGTGTGTCGAGGAGGACCCGCATTCAGCTGTGCTCCTCGAACTCCGGTCGTTCCTGCGCGGGTCCGAGGACCGCGATCGGCTTGCCTGCGCGAGCGATCACGATCCGTTCGCCCGCTTCGACGCGCGCGAGCAGCCTCGAGAGGTTCGTCTTGGCGTCGTGGACATTGACGATCTCCATGCCGTTGATGATTGACTTAGTCATGTGACTTAGTCATGTGACTTAGTCGATAAGCCGGTGCGGCGGGCGAGGCGCTCGCCACAGTGTTCGAGGGGGGCCGAGCCGGCGGCCATCGCGGCTTCGACGGTGCCGGGGCGTTCGGACACCGGGACGGCGATCGCACCGACCGCCGCGAGCACCGCGATCCCGTCGGGTTCGACGCCACCACCCACGGCGATGCACGGGACACCGGCCGCCTGCGCACGCCGGGCGACGCCAAGAGCGGTCTTGCCGAACCCGGTCTGAGCATCGATCCGGCCCTCGCCCGTGATCACGAGGTCCGCGCGCGCGAGCTTCGTATCGAAGCCGGTCGCTTCCATCAGGAGGTCCACGCCCGGGCGAAGGGCGAAGGATGCGAATCGATCTTGGATGGCGAGCAGTGCGAACCCGACGCCGCCCGCGGCTCCGGCGCCCGGAGTGTCACGTTCGTGGCGTCCGGTCAAGGCTTCCAGTTCGTCGGCCCATGCCGCGTTGCGGGTATCGAGCTCGAGGACGTGCGCCGGTGTGGCGCCTTTCTGCGGGCCGAAGATCGCGGCCGCACCGCTCGAACCGAGAAGCGGGTTCGAGACGTCGCAGGCGACGTGGAGCGTAGCGGTCGCGAGTTGCGGGTCGACGCCATCGAGCGCTTGGAGCAGGCCACGACCGCCGTCCGTGGTGGCACTCCCCCCGATCCCGAGCGTGATCTGGTGGACGCCGGCATCGAGAGCGGCGCGGACCAGTTCACCGGTTCCGATGCTGGTCGCGGCGATCGGGTCGCGCTCGTCGGGGTGCACGCGTGAGAGGCCCGAGGCCGTCGCCATCTCGACGACCGCCCGTTTGCCGTCGTCGGATCGGAGCCAGCGCGCCGGGATGAGCCGACCAAGCGGGTCGTGGACGTCGGCCGTCTGCCAGGTCCAGCCGCCGGCTGCGGCGATCGCCTCGAGCGTGCCTTCGCCACCGTCCGCGAGTGGCGAGAGGACGAGGTTGTCCTGGGGTCGGGCGCGCGCCCATCCAGTCGCCAGCGCACGTGCCACCTCGACCGATGTCAGGGAGCCCTTGAACGAGTCGGGCGCGAACAGGATCGTGCGAGGGGAGTCCAGGGTCATGCCTGGTCGCCCCGGTCCTGCTCGTCGCCAGTCATCGCAGGTCCTTCCAGAAGAACGTCGTTGGCGAGAGCGTGCCGTCGGTCAGCAACGAGTGGTCCGGGACCTCGCCGAACGCGTGCCAGCCAAGCGCCCGATACAGGTGCTCCGCGTCGCTGCCGGTCTGGGTGTCGAGGATGAGGAGCCATCGTCCCTCGTTCCTGGCCGCCTGTTCCGCGGCAGTCATGAGGCTGCGCGCGAGTCCATGCCGCCGTCTGCTTCGGTGGACGAGGACCTTGCCGATCTCCGCGCGATGTGGCGAGTTGGGATTGGGGGAGCGCAGCAGGAGCGTGCAGGCCAGGATCGTGCCGGCTGCGTTCGTGGCCACGAAGGCGGTGATGGTGCCGTCCGCGACCTGCGCGCTTCGGTCGCGCCACCAGGTCGCGGCCGTCGCCGCGTCCAGTCCGGCGAGGAAATTCACCGAAGCGCCATCCTCGACGGCATCGACCAGCAGCTCCGCGAGCCCGGGGATCGCGGCTTCGTAGGTGTCGACATCGTCGATTCGGCGGATGGGGAGGTCCGTCGCCGCGTCGGTCGCGGGGGTCGCGGTGGTCGCGCGGGTCGCGGCTGGGGTCGCGGCTGGGGTGGGGGTGCGGGACTCGGTGGGAGTGGGGGACTCGGTCGCGGCGGGCGTTCGGGCGGTGGCGGTCTCGGTGGGGGTCGTGTCGGTCGTATCGGTCGTATCGGTCGTCATATCGCGGCTCGCAAGACTGGCAGTCGTATCTGTGGCGACTCGGGCGGGGTGGAAGCGGCTGCGGGCCTGATTATCGCGGGCATCGAGCGTGCTGGGCGGACCGATATGCATCCGGGCGCGTGATCGGGCATCAACGACGTGCGCCAAGGTTCGAAACGGCCAAACGGACCGGCCACACCGCAGGAGTTACGACTGCGAGTCTTGGGCAGAGGTCGGGTCCGGACCCGCCGCACCCAAGCTGTGGGTCCGCCTAACCGCGGCCGCCAGTCTTGCGCCGCTCAAGGTATTCGGGGATGCGGATCATCGGCGGTCGCTCCTGGTCGGCGAGTTCGATCACCTCGAGCGAGAGTCGCCCGCGCCCGGATCGGGGCAGCTTCATGGTCGAGCCCATCTCGGCGAAGAGCCGCGCCTTGCGCCGCTCCTCGAGCCGCTTCATGACAGCCTGGATGATCGTGAATGACATCCGCGAGAGCCCCTCGAGCTCCTGATTGCGGTGGACGCGCCGTTCCAGGTCGACCTGGCCGAGTCCCTCGATGCCGACCCGCTCGGCCGCATCGATCAGGTGGCCGATCTCCACGGCATAGCCCGTGAAGAACGGGATGGTTTCGAGCAGGGAGCGACGCCCGGCGTATTCCCCGGCCAGTGGCTGGATCATCCCGGACAACTCCGGGTAGAACAGGTTGATCAGCGGCCGTGCCACCAACTCCGTCACGCGCCCACCGCCGCCCTCTTTGAGCTGACCGTCCTCCACGATGGGGCGCTGGTAGTAGCCCTTCACGTACTGCAGCCGTGGCTCGTGCAGGAGCGGTCCCACGGTCCCGTAGACCATGCGCGGGTGCCAGTTCTTCACGTCCGTATCGGCCCACACCACGATGTCGCCGGTGGTCTCGAAGAGCGACTTCCAAAGCGCCTCGCCCTTGCCGACGAACGAGCCGTAGCGTGTCAGCACGTCGGGATGCCGGACGACCCGGGCGCCCTCGGCTTCGGCGATCTCGCGGGTGCGGTCCGTGGACGCCGAGTCGATGACGAGCACCTCGTCGAGCAGCGGCACGCGCCCGACCATCTCGCGCATGGCGCGTCGGACGATCGGACCGATCGTGTCCTCCTCGTTCAGGGTCGGCAGGACCAGACTGATCGTGAGGCCCTGCTTCTCCTTGAGCGTGACGAGGCGCCGCAGGTCGGCGAATTCCGCATGGTGGAAGTTCGATTCGCCGAACCAGCGCTCGACCCGGACCGGCACCGCGCGCGCTTCCTCGGCGGCACGGTCTGCGGCGGCCAGGGTCTCCGCGCGCGCGGCCAGCTGCTCGAAGGTCTGCCGCTCGATGGTCTCGCGCGTGCGCACGACCACGACCGATGGCTTCGCGCGCGCGGCGATGGCCTCGGGGAGTGCCCCGAACAGGTGGGTCTCGCCATCGGCACCGGTCGTTTGCGCCGAGGCGCCCATGACGACCAGGTCGGCCTTCTCGGCCTCGCGCAGGATCGCATTGCGGACGTTCGGGGCCTCGCGCAGGACCGCCTCGCCGCGACCGTGGAGGTGCTGCTTGACGAAGGCCGTGAGCGCTCGCTCGGCCTGGGCACGCACGGCCAGCGTGATCCCAGGTGGGACGAGGTGGAGCACGACGACCGTCGCCTCGTGATAGCGCGCGATCGCATCGGCATAGCGGATCGCGAGTTCGGCATGCGGGCCACCGCGGACCGGCACGAGGATCCGCTTGATGACCTTCGAGCCGCGTTGCTTCACGACCGCGATGTCGGCCGGCGCGTCGCGGACCACCTCGTCGATCGTCGGCGAGAAGATCGGCTGGGATGCGGCAGCGCCTGCGCGCGTGCCTGCGCTGCCCCGCGTGCCTGCGCTGCCCCGCGTGCTCGCGCCGCCGGCACGACCCGTGCCGGTGCGGCCGCCCCAGCCGAAGATGATGAGATCGGATTCCTGCTCCGCTGCCGCCTCGACGATCCCCTCGGCGGCGTGGCGCCCGATCCGCACGATCGGATGGATGGTGGTCCCGTCGGGGGCGTAGTCGAGGACACGTTGGAGCAGGCGTCGAGCGTGGCGAGCGCGGGTCGCTCCCTCGGAGAGTGGCATCCCCTCGGGGACTTCCACGATGCCGAGTGCCGAGATCTCGCCATGACGCGGCTCGAGCATGGCGGCGCCGAGCCGGATCAGCTCCTCGGCGGTCATCGGGTTTGCGACCGGGATCAGGATCCGCGCGGGGAGGGGTGTCTTCGCGGCTGTCACCGGGTCACTCCGTCATCTCCGCGGCCGGTCCCGTCGCGTCGGCCGCTCCCGTCGCGTCGGTCACGTGCCTCGCCTCCTCCGCCGTCCAGCGTTCCACGAGATACGGCTTCAGCAGCTCGAATTCGCGGGCTTGCCGCTCCACGCGGTCCTCGGCGGCGTCGGTGGGGATGTTCCGGTTCTCGATGATGAAGCTGGCGACGCGCCCGAAATAGATCGGCACGAGCGAGGCGACGATGGTCTCGAGCGACGGGCCGGTGTGCTTCGGGCGCTGGGCGACGCGCGCGGCCACCACCAGGTCGTACACGACGCGGGCCCACAGGTCGTCCGGGAAATGGAACGGGCTGACCGCCTCGGCCATCTCAAGAGTGCTCGCCGTCGTCGATGCCACGTCCCCACCGATGCCGAGCTTCGTTCGTGCGGCATCGCCAAGCGTGCCAGCCTCGGCCGCGAGTTCCAGCACGGTCGCGGCAGTCGCCGGGGCGAGCATGTGCCGCCACGTGTCTGCGAGGGTCAGCGAGCCGGCCTGGAACTCGGACAGCAGCCGCAGGGTATTCACCTCGAGCGGCGGAGGTTCGATGATCCGCTCGAAACCGTAGGCCGGCACGTCGTGACTGCCGCGGATCGGCAGCCACTTCGCGGAATAGCGATCGGCGAGCCGCAGGATCGTGCCCACGACCTGCCGGAACATCGGCCCGAGGTCGGAGCCCGGGTCCTTCGGGTCGTGGATCTTCGCGCCCAGACGGGTCTGGCAGACCGCGAACCCGGCAGCCAGCGCCGAGGTCGTCATCCAGATGTCGATGCCGAACTTGCTGACATCGGGGGTCCAGTCGTCGAGTTCGAGATAGTGGCGGACCAGGTCGCCCGACACACCGAAATCGCCGCCGATGGGCTGACGGATCCGATGGCCATACAGCGCACGCGTGAGCGGGTACGTGACGGTGTTGGTGATCGTGCCGTCGTACTTGTAGCGGGCGTAGAGCGGGGCCACGAAGTCGTAGCCGCCCTTGAGGATCGGGCCGGCCAGAAGCTCGATCCACTCGGGCACGATCGAGCGCAGGTCGCTATCGACGACGACCAGGGCCTGGACCTCCAGCGCCGCGGCGATCTGGAAGATGGTCCGCAGCGCGGCACCCTTGCCGCCGACGCCGTCGATCTCGGGGTAGGTCAGGCTGACCCGCTCGAGCTTGTGACTCGGCCGAACCAGCAGGATCTGCTCGATGTAGTCGGGCGGTTCCGTCTCGATGACGACACGGCCGGTGCCATCGGGCGAGCCCGCGTCGGCGTTGACCACGACCGGATGCAGGTCGGGGAAGTACTGGACCAGGCCGGCCTGGGCGGCCCGGACGACATAGCCGATCGTGGCCGCGTTCTTGAAGCTCGGGATGCCGACCATGATGTCGGCCTTGCCCAGCCGGGCGATCTCTTCTCGGATGGCCGGCGTCAGGGGGGGTTGGGGCACGAACCCACCGTACCACCGACGCCCTTGTCGCTGCCAGAGCGACGGATCGGCGGATCGGTGGATCGGGGTTTGGTCGGCCCTGGTCAATCGGCTTGATGCACCGGCTTGATGCACCGGCTTGATGCACCGACCGACTTCATGCACCGGCTTGATGCACCCGTTCGGCGGGGGGCGTGACCCGCCCGCAGCGATGCCTTTCGCATGCATCAAGGTCGACGAACGGCGGTGGCTCCGCACAGCGGGATACCTGGGTGATGCATGCCATCGGCATCACTCCTGGAGGCCCCCCTTTCGAGACGCCGGCGGTGCATAGCCGCCCGGCGCCGTGCCGCGCCGTGCCGCGCCGTGCCGCGCCGCGCCGCGCCGCGCCGCCCGGCGCGCCAGCCACCCTACCGCCGCGGCATCGGCGTCACGATCCAGTCGTCCTTGACGCCACCCGGCCGATACCTGCCGTTTGCCGCCTTGTAGGTGACCCCGCTGAACCCGAACCCGCGCCACGACCCGATCCACGAGGAGACTGGCGGCCGCACATACGTGCCGGGTCGGACCACCGTTGACTCGCGCAGGACGGAGTCCAGCAGACGCTTGCGCTCGAGGAGCGGGACCTCGACCAGCGACACGCCGTCGACCCACAGCAGATCGACGGCCACGAACTGGGCCCGCTCGTCGGGTTCGAAGGCGCGGGCGGCCGTTTCGAATCTCGCGCGCTCTTCGGCTTCGGCCCGGATGTTCCGCCGCCGGCCAAGCAGTGATTGCTTCAGAAAACCGGTCGAGGTGGTCGTGGCAAGCTCGGGATCGGCGTCGACGCCGGTCCGGTCGTACATCGACGCCCGGATGACGAACCCGTCAAGCACGACGGCTTGAGCGATCACGGCGTCCGCGACCGCCACATCGATCTCCGGGTGCTCGGTCAGCGGTTCGCCGTTTTCCAGCAATGCGACGACACCGCGATCGACCGCCGCCAGCACGCGGATCCCCACCCACAGCGGTTCGACGATCGGGTCGCGAACGCGCTCGGCCCGCGCCGTGCCGTAGGTCTGTGGCCGCAGGTCGCGGGCGACCGCTGCCGCGCTCCATCCCGCGTCCGATGCCGCGCTGAAGGTGCTCATGCTGAGCATGCTAGACGACTATCATCCGCCGGTGACCAGCGCCTCTCCGCCGCGCGAACAACGCGGTCTCGCGAGATTGACGCCGAGCGGCCGTGCGAGGGTGCCGGTCGCCTGGTCGCTGTACGACTTTGCGAACACGATCTTCAGCTACGCCATCGTGTCGACCGCGATCGGCCTGTGGCTCACGGACGACAGTCGCTTCGGCCCGGGCCCCGGCCAGCTGGTCCAGGGGATCACGATCGCGGTCAGCGTCGGGCTCAATGCGCTGGTCTCGCCGATCCTCGGCGCACTGAGCGATCGCGGCGGTCGACGTCTCCCGTTCCTGCTCTTCTTCACGATCCTGACGATCGTGCCATCCGCTCTGATCGGGGCATCGCCCGCCGTGGTCGGGGCGATCCTGTTCACGGTCGCGAACTTCGGCTACCAGGCCGCGCTCATCTACTACGACGCGACCCTCTCCTCGGTCAGCTATCCGGCGACGCGCGGCAAGCTCTCGGGGATCGGCGTCGGTGTGGGCTACATGGGCACCATCTTCGCAGCGGTCACGCTCATCCTCCTGGGCATCACCGACACCCCCGACCCGATCTTCCTCATCGCCGGCATCCTGTTCGCAGTCTTCGCGGTGCCGATCTTCCTGATCGTGCGCGACCCAGCCGGGGCCACGACCACGCGGGTCGGCATCCGCGACATCACGTCCTCGCTCGCGCAGGTCCGGCTCACGATCGCCCACGCGCGGACCGTGCCCGGGCTGCCCAGGTTCCTGCTCGGCCGGTTCTTCTACAGCGATGCGGTCAACACCCTGATCGTGGTCATGAGCGTGGTCGCGGTGAAGGCGGTGGGACTGACCCAGGGGCAGTGGCTGATCACGTCGGTCGTGCTGACCGTCGTCGCGATCCTGGCGAGTTTCGGCTGGGGCTGGGGCGTCGACCGATACGGCCCGAAGCGAACCCTCATCGTCGTGCTCGCGTCGTGGGTGGTGGGTCTGGTGCTCGGGGTGATCTCGCTGGGGCTGCGTGGCACGACACCGGGGATCGCCATCTTCGTGATCGCGGGCGCCATCCTGGGGAGTGGCCTCGGCGGCGTCCAGGTGGCCGATCGCGTGTTCATGATCCGGCTCTCGCCGCCCGCACGTCTGGGCGAGTTCTTCGGTCTGTATGGGCTGGTCGGGAAGGGCTCGCAGGTCGTCGGCCAGCTGCTCTACGGCGCGATCGTGTTCCTGCTCATCGATTCGCTCGGCAACGGTGCCTACCAGATCGCGATCGCCAGCCTGCTGGTCACGATGCTGATCGGGCTGTGGCTCGTGTGGCCGGTCAGCGACCGCTGGACGGGGAGTGGCGAGATCCCGACCGACGGCTGAGCAGCAAGACCTGCCCCTAGTCCGCGTACCCGTCGGGGTGGGTCACGCGCCAGGCCCAGGCAGATCCGACCATGTCGTCGAGCGAGGGGTTCGCCGCCTCCCAGGCCAGCACGGCTCGGGCTCGCGCGGGTGACGCGACCAGGACGGCCGGATCCCCGACACGACGTGGACCCACCGCGAACGGGATCGCGTGGCCGACCGCCCGTTCCGCGGCCGCGATCACTTCGCGGATCGAGAACCCGCCGCCGATCCCCAGGTTGCACGCGAGGTAGTCGTCGGTCCGGGTGTCGCCGAGAGCCGTGGCATCGATCGCCCGCAGGTGCGCATCGGCCAGGTCCGCCACGTGGATGTAGTCGCGGATGCAGGTCCCGTCCGGAGTGGGGTAATCCTCGCCGAACACAGTCAACGACCGCTTCCCCTCGGCGGCGGCGAGGACGTTCGGGATCAGGTGGGTCTCCGGATCGTGGTCTTCGCCCCGTTCCTCGGTGGCGCCGGCGACGTTGAAGTAGCGCAGGCTCACGGCCCGCAGCCCGTACGCACCGTGATACCAGCGCATGGCCGATTCGAAGGTCCGCTTTGTCTCGCCGTACGGGTTGATCGGGCGTTGCAGGTCATCCTCGAGGATCGGGCTGCGGTCGGGCGTGCCGTACACCGCGGCCGATGACGAGAACACGATCCGCCCGACGCCGACGGTCCGTGCCGCCTCGAGCAGGGTGATACCGCCGGCCACGTTGTCGCGGTAGTACTTGGCGGGATCGGCGATCGATTCGCCCACGAGCGACCGTGCGCCACAGTGCAGGATCGCCTCGATGCGCTCGGTCTCCAGCAGCGATCGGATCTCGTCGGGATCGGTGTAACTCCCGACGTGTAGCCGCGCCTCCGTGGGCACCGCGGCGCGATGGCCCGTCGTCAGGTCGTCGAGCACCACGACGTCGTGGCCGGCCGCGATGAACGCCGCCGCCGACACCGAACCGACATACCCGGCGCCGCCGGTCACAAGGATGGTGGTCATGTCGCGAGGATAGCGACCCGACGGATCAGCGGCCGCGCCCGAGCAGTCGATCCATCACCGAACGCCGACGAACCGCGCGCTGACTGCCGGGGATCACGGGGATGATGTCGTCCGGGGTCCGAGGCGGTTTCGGCGGCGACGTATCCGGTGCGTGCACAGCCGGCGCGGCCGGGCCGGGCATTGCCGGCGCGTCGGCGCTCTCTGAGGTGGATGCCTCGGTGCCCGGTCCCTCGCCCCCGCCCGCTCCTCCGGGCACGGTCTCTCCGCGGTAGCGCATCACTTCCGCGAGCCGTTCGACCATGCGCGCGGCCGAGGAGTTCTCGCGATCGATCGTCAGCGCGCGACGCGCCGTCAGATAGGCGCCCAGCTCGTCGCCACGTTCCAGCGCCACGCGCGCCAGCCCCACGACGGCGATCGCATTGCGCGGGTCCGCGGCGGCCACCTGGCGGTAGTACGTCTCTGCCGCATCCACGCGGCCCATCTCAAGCGCCCGTTCCGCCTGGAGCAGCAACTCGATCATGCGTCCTCCGCGAGCATCGTCTGGGCAAGCATGAGCAGATTCGGTCGGTCGTTGAGCTCGGGGTCGTCGCGAACCC
>JBBQLI010000042.1:0-23238 GCA_038327765.1 Candidatus Limnocylindrales bacterium
GTCGCCGGACGCGCTGCTGCCCGTTGGAGCGGGGCGCGCTGACCGGGTCGGGTGGTCGTGCCACGGGCGCGTTTCGCCATGGGTGAGGCTGTCCTCCAGCGAGTGGGCGGATGGGCCGGGCGCGTCGGGCGCCGCCGACGGCAGAGGATAGCACCCCATCCCGGCGGCGCCGTCGACGGTCGCGGCCGCAGGGTCGCCTGCTAGACTCCGGCGACCCCAGACGGAGGACCCGGTCATCGACCTCGACGCGCTCATCGGCCCCAACCAGCGCTCCATCATCGCGGCGCTCGTGGTCGCGGTCCTCCTGCTGCTCATCGCCATCGTCGTGCTGGCGCGACGGACCCGTCGCCTTGATGAGCGCCTGGTCGGGATCACCCGCGGATCCGAGGGTCGCAGCCTGGAGGCGGTCCTCGACGCGCATCTCGATAAGGTGTTCGCGGTCGCAAGCCAACTCGACGACGTGACAGCCCGCACCGGGGTCCTCGAAGACGCCCAGCGCAAGGCGTTCTCGCGCGTGGGTCTCGTGCGCTACAACCCGTTCGAGGAGACCGGCGGCAACCAGAGCTTCGCGCTCGCCTTGCTTGACGCGAACGGCGACGGCTGGGTGCTGTCCAGCCTGCACGCCCGCTCCGGGACCCGCGTCTACGCGAAAGCGATCGCCGGAGGGCGTTCCGACGCGAACTTGTCCGAGGAAGAGGCCGCGGCGATCAAGCAGGCGACGGCCTGACAGGCTAGATGTCACAGGGGTCGGCGATGGTCATGTCATGGCCCCCACGAACACCGCCGACGCCGATCTCGACCGTGCCGCAGACCTCGATCCTGCCGCCGCCTCCGCGGTCGGCCGGTCCCGGCTCCGGACCCGCCGCGAACCCGCCCCGCTCGATCAGCTGCCTGCATGGGGGGACCTCCTGCCCGTCACGGAGGCGGGCATCGACGATGCGGCTGACCCCCGGCTCGCGGCGCTGCTGTCGGGGCTGAACGCGGATCAGCGCCGCGCTGTCACCCACGAGGATGGCCCACTCCTTGTCGTGGCCGGAGCCGGGACGGGCAAGACCCAGGTCATCACGCGCCGGATCGCCTGGCTCATCGCTACTCGCCGGTCGAAGCCGGCGGAGATCCTGGCGTTGACCTTCACCGACAAGGCAGCCGAGGAGATGGCCGTGCGCGTCGACCAGCTCGTGCCGTATGGCTACACGGATACCGCGATCTCCACGTTTCATGCGTTCGGAGACGGGCTGATCCGCCAGTACGCGCTCGAACTCGGCCTGCCCACGGATCTGCGCGTCCTGACGCGGGCGGAGGTCGTGATCTTCCTGCGCGAGCACCTCTTCGACTTCGAGCTGAATCTGTATCGACCGCTCGGCGACCCGACCCGGTTCCTGGCGGCCCTCGCGACGCTCTTCAGCCGATGCAAGGACGAGGACATCAGCCCCGCCGCGTATCGGGCCTATGCCGAACGGGTCGCAGCCGAAGCCGCTTTGGTCGACGACAGCGTGGATCTGGCGGCCGCCGAGGCGGCCCACGAAGAAGCGCGTCGACAGGACGAACTGGCACGCGCCTACGAGACGTATCAGGCCCTGCTTGCGGCCAACGGCTGCATCGATTTCGGCGACCAGGTCGCGCTCGCACTGCGCCTCCTGCGCGAGTCGCCCGCGGCGCGGGCCGAGATCGCCGGGCGCTTCCGCTACGTGCTGGTCGATGAGTTCCAGGACACGAACCGGGCGCAGGCGGAGATCGTCGCGCTGCTCGCCGAGCCGCATCGGAACATCACGGTCGTCGGTGATGACGATCAGGCGATCTATGCGTTCCGTGGTGCTGCCGTCGACAACATCCTCGGGTTCCGCGACCGCTATCGCCGGGCACGAACGGTCGTCCTGCGCCGGAACTACCGCTCCAAGGCGCCGATCCTGGAGGCCGCCTACCGGCTCGTCCGCTTCAACGACCCCGATCGGCTCGAGGTTCGGGCCGGTGTCAGCAAGCGCCTCCAGGCGGAACGCGCCGATCCGGCGCCCGCGCCGGTCAGGCTGGAACCGTTCGCGACCGCCTCCGACGAGGCCGACTGGATCGCGGCGGAGATCGGTCGCCGCGTCGCCGCGGGCGCGGCGCCACGCGATCACGCGATCCTGGTCCGCGCCAACGGCCACGCCGATGCGCATCTGCGGGCGCTGAACATGGCCGGGATCCCGTGGCGGTTCTCGGGGACCTCCGGGCTGTATGCCCGCCCGGAGGTCCGTCTCCTCCTGGCGTTCCTGCGCGTGATGGCCGACGCCGATTCCAGCGTCGACCTGTATGCCCTCGCCGCGTCCGAGGTCTACGGGCTCGGCGGCGAGGACCTGACGGCCATCGTCAATCTGGCCCGCCGACGCAATCGTTCGGTCCGGGCGATCCTCGATGAGCTCGACGACCAGCCGGGGATCCTGCGCATCGGCCCGGCGTCGCGCGCAGCAGCGCACCGTCTCGTCGAGGACGTGCGCCGGTATGGCGCGCTCGCTCATGAACGACCTGCGGGCGAACTCCTCTACCTCTTCCTGCGTGGCAGCGGGATCCTGACCCGCCTCGCGGCGACCGATTCCACGGCAGCGGAGGAGGCGCTCTCGAACGTCGCACGGTTCTTCGAGATCGTCCGGTCACAGTCCGCACTCCTGGCCGACGATCGAGCGATCTTCATCGCCCGGCACCTCCAGACCCTGATCGACGCGGGCGACGACCCGGCCACGGCAGAGCTTGACCCGGACTCGGATGCGGTCGCCGTACTGACCGTGCACAAGGCCAAGGGGCTCGAATTCCCGGTGGTCTTCCTGCCTGGTCTCGTCGCGGGGCGGTTTCCGGGTCATGGTCGGAGGGAGGCACTCAGCCTGCCGGTAGGACTCACGCGTGGAACGGCGCCATCGCCGGAACTCGCCCTGGCCGAGGAACGGCGACTGTTCTATGTCGCGATGACCCGCGCCCGTGACGAGTTGATCCTGACCCACGCGGCGGATTACGGCGGCGCTCGAGCGCGACGGGTCTCACCGTTCGTGCTCGAAGCTCTCGACCTGCCGGTCGCCGCCGGCGTGCCAGGCTCCGCGGTCGTGGCTCCCACGGCCCTCGCGCGGCTCGCGGCGTTCGAGGCCGCGGCGGTCCGCCAGGAGCCACGCCGCGGCCCGATCGAGGAGCCGCTCTCGCTGAGCTTCTACCAGATCGACGACTACCTCACGTGCCCGCGCAAGTACCAGTACGCGCACGTCCTGCGCGTGCCGCTGGCGCCGCATCACGCCATCATCTACGGCTCCGCGCTCCACAAGGCCGTCCAGCTGTTCCACCAGCGGCACGCGAAAGGTCACGTCATGAGCGAGGCGGAGCTCGATGAGGTGTTCGAGTCGGCCTGGACGAACGAGGGCTTCGTCAGCCGCGCGCATGAGGAAGCGCGACTGGCGGCCGGTCGCGCCGCGCTCCGTCGCTTTCGGGCTGCCCAGCTGGAACCGGACGCCGTCATCCCGACGTATGTCGAGCGTGAATTCAGCTTCATGCTGGGCGGGGACCGGATCCGCGGCCGCTGGGATCGGGTGGACGTGGAACCGATCGACACCCCCGCGGCGGCCGGCCCACGCGCCGACGCGCCGACCCAGTCCGCGGATGTGGTCAATCCGACCCTCGGGATGATGGGCCGGGAGCGCGTGACGATCACCGACTACAAGTCATCCGACGTGCGCGATCCCGTCAAGGCCCGGCAGCGGGCCCGTGATTCGCTCCAGCTCCAGATCTACGCCATGGGCTACGAGGCGATGACCGGCCGTCTCCCGGACGCGCTCCAGCTCCACTTCCTCGATTCGGGGCTGATCGGTCGCGTCGACGTGGACCCCAAGCGACTGTCCAAGGCACGGGATCGGATCGCGACGGCCGCGGCCGGCATGCGCCGGCGCGACTACCAGGCCACGCCGGAGTATCTCGCTTGCACGTGGTGCGCGTTCCGCGACATCTGTCCCTCGAGCGTCGCGCGCTGACTCTGATGACCACGGCAACGGTCGCTCGCGGGGTCGTCGAACGCGGGGCGATCGTCGACGCCCGACTCGGTGTGCCGGGTTGTTTGCCTCCACCGCGGAGCCAGCACACCATCAGCCCAGCACGACTGATGGTGTGCCCAACGACGGCGGGCGATGGGCTTCGCGAGGAGGACATTCGGTGGACGATGGTCCGTTCTTTCATGGCACGAAGGCCGCCCTGGAGGTCGGCGATCTCCTGACGGCCGGCCTCCGGTCGAACTACCGGCGAGATGTCGTGATGAACCACGTCTACTTCACCGCGCTGCGTGACGGCGCCGGGCTCGCCGCGGAGATCGTGCCAGGCGAGGGCACCCCGCGCGTGTACATCGTCGAGCCGACGGGTCCTTTCGAGGACGACCCCAACGTCACCGACAAGAAGTTCCCCGGCAACCGGACCAGGTCCTACCGGAGCCGCGAGCCGCTCAGGATCGTCGGCGAGGTGACTGACTGGACGCGACTGACCCCCGCGGCCCTGCAAGCCTGGCGCGACCGACTGGCGGCGATCCTCGAAGACGAGCACGGCGAGATCATCAACTGACCGCTCACGCCCGTCGTCGTTGTAACGCGTGACGGCCCGTCTGGCTGACCCGTACGGCTGTCGTTGCGTCGGGTGATCGCCCCCGCGACCGATGACCCAGTCGCGAGGGCCCTAGACTCGCCGCGCATGGAGACGCGCGACCGCCTGGCGAACTTCGGCATCTTCGGGGCGGCCGCGGTCGTCTGGCTCCTGGTGTCCCTGGTCCTCGCCACGCGCGACCCGGTCGCCGATCCAAGCGCCGGGTTCATCGGGGCCGGGCTCATCGGACTCGCCATCGGGCTCACCACCGTCCCGATCTTCTGGCTGGTGGTCTTTGCTCGGCACAAGCGCATCGCCTACCGCGGCGACTGGACCCGGGCCATCCGCCGCGGAGCCTGGATCGCCGTGATCGTCACTGTGCTCGTCGTGTTGCGTATCCAGGGTGCGCTCGAATGGCCGCTGGCCCTCTTCATGATCGCGCTGGCGATCGTCGCCGAAACGACCCTCTCCGCGGAACGCTGAGCGGCGGCGTCGGCGGCGAGGCTACGCTGTGACCTCATCCGCTCGTGCCCAGTCAGGAGAGCCGCGTGTCCTCGCTCAGCGCCGTCCGACCCGTGGGTCCTCACGCCGAGGCCAAGGCGCGCATCGCGGCCGCCGTCGAGGCGGCGAGGACCGAGATCCTCGACCTGTCGCACCGGATCCATGCCGATCCAGAGCCCGCCTATGAGGAATTCCATGCCTCGGCATGGGTGGCTGAGGCCCTTGCGCGACACGGCTTCGATGTCACGTACCCCGCAGGCTCCCTCCGTACCGCGGTCCGCGCAGTCAGGGCCGGGGGGCGTGGCGGGCCGGGTCCGCGGATCGGGATCCTCGCGGAATATGACGCGCTCCCCGGCCTCGGTCACGGCTGTGGTCACAACACGATGGCCGCGTCCGGGGTCGGGGCTGCGATCGCGCTGGCCACCCTCGCCGCCGACCTCCCGGGCGAGATCGTCTTCCTGGGCTGTCCTGCAGAAGAGCGGGGGAGTGGCAAGGAGACGATGATCGAGGACGGGCTCTTCGGCGATCTCGATGCCGCCCTCCTCTATCACCCGTGCGACCGCAGCCATGTCGAGAGCCACCCGCTGGCCTCGGAGGACAGCGAGGTGGTCTTCACCGGGCTGCAGGCACATGCCTCGTCGGATCCGTGGAAGGGACGCAACGCACTTGACGCGCTGATCCTGCTCTTCACGTCGATCGGTCTGTGGCGTCAGCAGCTCATGCCGACCGCCCGGGTCCACGGCGTCATCCGCGATGGCGGGACCGCGGCGAACATCATCCCGGAACGCGCGTCGGCGTGGTTCATGATCCGGGCGGAGGACGAGGTCTATTACCAGGAGATGCGCAGCAGGTTCACCGATCTGTGCCATGCCGCGGCGCTCGCGACCGGGACCTCCGTCGACGTCACGTTCTCGGGCAAGGCCACGACCATGCAGAACAACCCGGTGCTCGCCGAGCGGTTCCGGGCCAACATGCGCGCCTACGGCATCGAGGACATGGGCGACGACCTGAATGCCGGCAGCACCGACATGGGCAACGTCAGCTGGGTCTGCCCGACCATCCACCCCGACCTGGCGATCGTGGATGAGGGCACCGCCGGTCACTCGATCGCGTTCCGCGACGGCAGCGTGACGCCACGTGCCGACGAGACGACCCTGCTTGCCGCCACCCTCGTCGCGCAGGTCGCCTACGAACTGTTCGCGGACCCCGCCCTCGTGGCCGCCGCCTGGGCCGCGTTCCGCGCGCCGGTCGCCGCGACGGACTGATCGGTCGGTCCGCTCGAAGCGAGTGCTACGATGCGCCAGCGCGCCCCGCTGGACGACGGTTTCGAACCGGCGGCGCCCCCAGCGAGACGGCTGCACGGTCGAGCCGCGGTCGGTCTCCCGGAGGTTCCCGTGGCCGAGCGCCCCGTCGTCCCGACATCGGGCTTTGCCGCCCGCAACGGGTGGGACAAGCCATTCGAGGTCTACAGCGATTTCGACCTGCCCACGTTCGTGGGCCCGGTCTCGTTCATGAAGCTGCCATGGATCACGGATCCCGCCGAGCTGCGCCGACAGAAGGTCGACGTCGCCATCGTCGGAGCGCCGTTCGACGACGCCGTCAGCCACCGCTCCGGGGCGCGCTTCGGACCGCGGGCGATCCGCGAGGCCCAGTACACCGCAGGTTCGATCCACTCCCTCCAGCTCGACATCGATCCGTACGATTACCTGACGGTGGTCGATGCGGGTGACGCGAACATCGTCCCTGCCTGGATCGAGCGAGCGCACGCGATGATCTACCGCAAGGTGCACGAGGTGGCCGACACCGGCGCCATCCCGATCATCCTGGGCGGCGACCACTCCATCACGTGGCCGGCCGTGACCGCGCTCGCCGAACTGCGCTCGCCGAAGCGGATCGGCATCGTCCATTTCGACGCCCACGCGGATACCGCCAACGACGGCTATGGCGTCCTCGCCAGCCATGGGACGCCGATGCGCCGCTTGATCGAGTCCGGCGCCGTCGAAGGCAAGAACTTCGTGCAGGTAGGGCTGCGTGGCTACTGGCCACCGCAGGAGACGTTCGCCTGGATGAAGGAGCACGGCCTGCGCTGGCATTTCATGCACGAGATCGAGGAGCGCGGCGCCGAGGCAGTCATCGCCGACGCCATCGCCGAGGCACTCGATGGCCCGGACCTCATCTACCTGTCCCTGGATATCGATGTGATCGACCCGGGGATGGCGCCGGGCACGGGGACACCGGAACCGGGTGGCATGCTGACCCGCGAGGTCCTGCGGGCGATCCGCCAGATCGTCGGAGCCGTGGACCTTGCCGGGATGGATATCGTGGAGGTGTCGCCGCCGTACGATCAGGCGGAGACCACCGCCATGGCCGCCAACCGCGCCGCACTCGAAGCGATCAGCGCCCTGGCCGTCCGCAAGCGTGACGGTCACGCCGTTCGCTGGGAGCGCTGACGCCATCGACCCGGACCGGCCCGACCGCACCGCCGCCGACGACCTCGCCCGCCTGTACGACCTGGACCTGGTCGACGATCCGGGCGATCTGGACTTGTATCTCGCCCTGGCGGAACGGACCGGCGGCCCGGTCCTGGAGCTCGCCGCCGGGACAGGCCGACTGGCCGTGCCGCTGGCGGCGGCCGGGGAACGGGTCACGGCCGTGGACCTCGACCCGGCGATGCTCGCGCGGGCGCGGATCCACGCCACGGCCGCCGGGGCCGCCACCGCGGCGCGGTTGACGTTCGTGGAGGCGGACCTGGTCGGGCTGGCGCTGCCGGACGCGGGCCGGTACGGCCTTGCGTTCATCGCCCTGAACTCGCTGATGGTGCTGCCCGGGCGCGCTGCCCAGCGGGCCGCGCTCCACGCACTGTCCGCCCACCTGGCGCCAGGCGGGGTCGCCGTGGTCGATGTGTGGCTGCCCGATGCCGAGGACCTCGCCCGCTTCGATGGCCGGATCATCCTCGAGTGGCCCCGCGATGACCCGGAGACCGGCGAGACCGTGACGAAGGCCGGCTCGGCCCAGCATGACGCCGCCACGGGGACGGTGACGCTGACCTCGATCTTCGAGGCCTCGCGTGCCGGTTCGGCGGTCCGCCGCTGGGTCCGGCGCGACCGGCTGCGGCTGGTCTCGGCCGAGGAACTCGTGGAGTTCGCGGAGGACGCGGGGCTCGCGATCGAGATCCTGGCTGGTGGCTACGACCTTGGCCCGCACGGTCCGGGGAGTGACCGCGCGGTGCTCGTGGCGGTCAAGACCTAAGCACCCCTCAGGGGTCCTATCCGACCGGGACCTCCGAGTGACTCCCGTGGCCATGCCGCGTGGTATCGTCGAGCGGATGGCACCAAGTGATCAGACGCGCCTGCTGATCGTCGAGGACGTCCCGCAGGTCGCGCAATACATCCGGGGATTGCTCAACGCGCAGGCTCGGGTCAAGTTGCTGGACGTCCTGACGGACGGTGCGAAAGCGATCGCGGGGATCCAGGAACTTCGACCGGATGTGGTGCTCGTCGACGCGCTGCTCCAGGGCAGGATCAAGGGTCCTGCGCTCGTCGAGCAGATTCGCACGTCGGGTCTTGGCGTGCCCGTCATCGTCCTGACCGTGCCACAGAACCCGGTCGAGGCGGACCCCTCGCATGGCATCGATGGCGTGCTGACCATGCCGTTCTCTGGCTTCGACCTCATGACCCGGATCGCGGCGGTCCGCAAGGTCTTCGACGAGCAGCGCGAGTCGGGCTCCTGCCGCACCTTCACGGTCTTCGCGCCGAAGGGTGGCGTCGGCAAGACGACCATCGCCTTCAACCTTGCGGTCGCGCTGGGGCAGGCCGGCCAGAAGACGGTCCTCATCGACGGCAGCATCCAGTTCGGCGACCTGCGGGCGCTGCTCAAGGTCCCCACCGATGCGCCGTCCATCCTCGACCTGCCGACCGACCGGATCACCGAGTCCGATCTGGGCGACGTCATGTGGCGCGATCCGTCGGGCATCGACATCCTCCTGGCGCCGCCGCGTATCGAGATGGCCGAGATGGTCACGGCGCGCGACGTCGACAAGGTCCTCTCGCTGCTGCGCCGGGTCTATGCGGCCATCGTGATCGACACCTCGAGCAGCCTGAGCGACGTGAACCTCGCGTTCCTCGATGCGAGCGACACGATCCTCGAGATCGTTACGTACGACTCCACGACGATCCACAACACGGTCGCCATCGCGGACACGTTCCGTTCGATCGGCTATCCGGCCACGAAGGTCCACTACCTCGTGAACCGGGCGGACTCGTCAGGCGGCATCGAGCCCGTCGCGCTCGAGCGGGCCCTCGGCCGCGTCCCGGAACACCGCGTCCGCTCCGATGGCGTCCTGGTCGTCACCTCCAACAACGAGGGTGTGCCGTTCGTCATGGCCGATCCCAGCGCGGCCGTCAGCAAGGACCTCGCCACGGTCGCCGAGCAGCTGATGGGTGCGGCCCGGATGCCGGCGGCGGCCGCGGGCCACTAAGGCACACCCGGTGTCCGACCCGCGTCCGATCGGCGTCTTTGACTCGGGCATCGGCGGTCTGACGGTCCTGCGCGAGATCATCCGGCGGGTCCCGTCCGAGTCCACGATCTATCTCGGCGACAACGCCCGGGCGCCGTATGGGGTTCGCTCCGACGCTGAAGTCCTGGCCTTCTCGACGCAGGCACTCGACGCGCTGGTGGAGCGCGATGTGAAGGCGCTGGTCGTGGCCTGCAACACCTCGACCGCGGTGGGCATCGCGCACTACCGGCGACGCTACGACCTGCCGGTGATGGGCGTCATCCGGCCCGGGGCGTCGGCGGCCGCGCTTGCGACCCGGAACCGCCGCATCGGGGTCATCGCCACGCCGGCGACCATCCGTTCGCATGCGTACTTCAGTGCGATCAAGGACGAGAACCCGGCGGTCGAGGTGTACGAACACGCGACGCCGACCCTCGTGCCGCTCGTGGAGTCGGGCGAGCTCCGCGGTCCCTTCGCGGAGGCATCCGTGGCCGAGGCGCTGGCCCCGCTCCTGGGGGAGCGCGACGCCTCCGGCGAGTCCATCTTCCCGCGACCGGCCGGCGCCCTGGTGGACACGCTGCTTCTTGGCTGCACGCACTACCCGCTCCTGCGCCCGATCATCGCCGCGATCGTGGGCGAACGCGTCGCGATCGTGGACTCCGCGTCGGCCACCGCGTCGGCCCTGGCCGAACTCTTGAGCATCAACGGGCTGGAGGCGCCCGGCACCACCCGTGGTACCGCCGCGGACCCCGGCGTGGCTGGCCACGAGCGGCCCACCGAGCGGGTCGCGGCCGCCTCCCATCTCCAGCTGACCACTGGCGACCCGGACCTCTTCCGCGCGCTCGCGTCAACGCTCTTCGACGACGGGGTCGCGGATGTCCACGCGATCGATCTTGCGGTCGCGTCGCGATGAGCGATCACGACGACCGCCGCCCGAATTGGCGCGAGGACCGGGTCTGGCAGGCGGGCATCCTCATCGGCTCCGCACTCGGGGCGGCGGCGACCGTCGCCGGCCGGCACGCGGAACGGTCCGCTCGCCGCGGCCTCGTGGACTGGGCGGGAGTGGAACGGATCGCGATCGAACGACTGGCGCGCGCGCCCGGCAGCCTCAGCACCACCGAGCTGCGGGCCACCGAGCCGCTGTACGCCGAGGCGATGACCATCATCGTGCCGGCCCTCGGGGAGGCGCTCGGGACGGCCCTCCCGGGCGTGGTCGAGCGGTCCGGCGTCGTGGATCGCGCGGGCTGGGTCCGGGCAAATACAGCCACGTTCGCGTCACTCATCGGGCGCCTCGAGACCGACCTGCTGGACCAGGTGGTGCCGCCGGGCGGCGGGCTCATCAAGGCGACCATGGCGCTCACCAACCGGTGGGTCACGACGCGCCAACTCGGTTTCCTGCTGGGCTTCATGGGCGCGCGCGTCCTTGGCCAGTACGATCTTGCGCTCCTGTCCGCGGAGGCGGCTCCGGGGCGGCTCCTGTTCGTCGAGGAGAACATCCGCGGGACCGCGAAGGCGCTGGGCGTGCCGATCGGGCCGTTCCGGACCTGGATCGCTCTGCACGAGACCACCCATGCCTTCGAGTTCGAGGCGCATCCGTGGCTCCGACCCTATCTGGCCACGCGTCTGGAGCGGCAGCTCTCGATGTTCGGGTCGGATGCGCGCGGGCTTGGTCGGGATGCGCTGCGCGGGCTGGGCCGGACGCTGCGCGGCGAGGCCAGCGGAGAGCATTGGATGGAACGGCTCATGGGCGAGGAACAGAAGGCCCTCTTCCGCGAGACGCAGGCCGTGATGAGTCTGCTGGAGGGGTTCAGCGACTACGTGATGGATGAGGTCGGGCGTGACCTGGTCCCCGATGTCGAACGGATCAGCGCCCGGTTCCACGAGCGACGGACCAAGCGCACCGCGATGGAGCGTTCGCTGCTGCGACTGACCGGCATGGACCTGAAGCTGGAGCAGTACAAGAAGGGCGAGCGCTTCGTGCGTGCCATCGCGGATGCCCGCGGAAAGGCGGCCCTGACCCGTCTCTGGGACGGCCCGGAGACGCTGCCGCGCGAGGGCGAGATCGAGACGCCGGGTGACTGGATCAGGCGCGTGCTCGACGCCCCGGTGCCGGCGTGAGCCCCAACGATCCGTCGGTCCAGACGGCGGGACCCGGGAGCGGACCAGGCGGTGCCCCGAGCGCGATCGCGCTCAGCCCGATCCTCTCCGCGCGCTACCGCTCGCGCGACCTGGAACGGATCCGTGCTGCGGCACCCGGAGCGCGGATCGTCACGGTCTCCATCGAGGGCCTTGCCGATGGCTCGCTGGAGGACGTCGAGGTCATGCTCCGCGGCTGGCTCGGCACGGACGCCTTTGACCGGCTCCTCGTCCGGGCGCCCCGACTGAGTTGGGTCCATTCGGCGACGTCCGGCGTGGAGCGTGCCCTGACGCCCGCGTCGCGTGAACGCGGGCTGGTGGTCACCAATGCCCGCGGCGTGTTCAGCCGGCCCATCGCTGAGTACGTGCTGATGATGATCCTGGCGGTCAGCCGAAAGCTTCCGCAGCTTCTGGAGCTCCAGCGCGAGCGCACCTGGCAGCCGCTCGAGGGTAGCGAGCTGCGCGACGTCACGGTCGGGATCGTGGGCCTGGGTTCGATGGGCGTGGCCGTCGCCGATCTGGCGAGCGCCTTCGGGTGCCGCGTCATCGGGGTCCGCCGCCGAGCCAGTGGCGGTCAGCTCCAGACCGAGGATGGCCGCTCGGTCACGATCGACCGCATCGGCGGCCCCGAGACCTTGCCTGGGCTGCTCGCCGAGTCGGACTTCATCGTGCTGGCGGCGCCGCTGACCCCGGACACCCGTGGTCTCATCGACGAGCGGACGCTGGCGATGGTCAAGCCCGGGTCCTGGCTGGTGAACGTCGCACGCGGCGGTCTGGTCGATGAGCGTGCGCTGCTCCGCGCGCTCCGCGACGGCCCACTTGGCGGGGCCGTCCTCGACGCGTTCCACGATGAGCCGCTGCCGCCGATGTCGTCGTTCTACGATCTCCCCAATGTGATCGTGACCCCGCACACCGCATGGTCGAGCACGCGCGTCCTCGATCGCAGTGTCGAGCTGTTCTGCGACAACCTGCGTCGGTTCGCGGCCGGAGAACCGTTGCTCAACGTGGTGGATCCGGCCGCCGGCTACTGAGCGATCAGGTCGGTCCGGCCGCCACGGCGCGCGCCCGGGTCGCCGCGCCCCTACCATCGCCCTCATGCAGATCGCCATCGTCGGGCTTGCCGGCTCGGGCAAGACGACCGTCTTCAACACGCTCACCCGTGGACATGCCGAGACCGGCGGGTTTGGCGGCGTCACCCTCAACGTCGGGGTGGTCAAAGTCCCCGACGACCGCCTGACCCGCCTCGCCGAGATCTTCAAGCCCAAGAAGATCGTGCAGGCCGACGTGACCTACGCGGACCTGCCGGCGCCGCCGGCATCGACCGAGGGCCACGTCGGTACCGAGGAGCTGCCGGCCGACCACCTCGGTCGCCTGCGCGATTCCGACGCACTCCTGCATGTCGTCCGCGCCTTCGAGGACGCCTCGAACCCGCATCCCGATGGCAGTGTGGACCCAGCCCGCGACATCGAGCGACTCGACCTCGAGTTCATCCTGGCGGACCTGTCCATGACCGAGCGACGCCTCGAGCGCTTGCAGGGCAGTGGGCGCCATGGCACCCCGGCGGAGCGCGAAGCCGCCGAGCGCGAGGAGGTCGTCCTGCGGCGGCTGCACGAGGGCCTCGAGCACGGGACACCGATCCGCGACCTGGCCCTCGACGCCGACGAGGAGAAGGCCATCCGCGGGTTCCGCTTCCTGACCCAGAAGCCGGTGCTGGTGCTGCTCAACGTCGGCGAGGGAGACATCTCGAGCGCGAAGGACATCGTCGCCGGGATCGCAGAGGGCTACCAGCACCAGCATGCGGTGATCGAGGCGCTCTCCGCGCGGATCGAGATGGAGCTCGGGGAGCTGGAGCCGGACGAGGCGGCCGTCTTCATGGAGGAGCTGGGCATCGAGGAGTCCGGGCTGGATCGCGTGATCGCCCTGTCGTACCTGCTGCTGGGGCTGATCTCGTTCCTGACCGCAGGCCCGGACGAGGTCCGTGCGTGGCCGATCCGCGATGGGTCCAACGCGGTCGATGCGGCGGCGGCGATCCACACCGATCTTGCCAAGGGCTTCATCCGCGCCGAGAGCGTGAGCTACGAGGACCTGCTCGCCCTGGGCTCGATGGCCGAGGCGCGCAAGGCGGGCCGGCTGCGCTCCGAAGGAAAGACCTATCGCGTGCGGGACGGAGACGTGCTGGAGATCCTCTTCAGCAAGTAGTCGCGACCCTGCTCAGTTCAGACGACCGCCCGGGTCGTAGTCGACGATGATCTCCTTGTAATCGGCGTCGGGGCGGTCCTCGTCGTCATCGTCGTCATCATCGTCCTCGGCGCGGTCGGCCAGGTCGACATCGAGCTCGGCCAGGAAGTTCTCGCTGTCTTCGCGTGAGACATTGACCGCGGCGGTCAGCGAGTCGTCACTGACGTAGATGAAGCCATGGTCCCGCTCCAGCTCGATGGCGATCGCCTCGCTCAACGTGTCGTGGGCGAAGGTGTTGATGATGCGCCGCCGGATCTGCTGGACCAGTTCGAAGAACTCCTCCGGCTCCCACTCGGATTCGCTCACCAGGAGCACGTCCGTATAGACCTCATTGTCGCCCTCGTGGAGCTCGAAGAAGAACACGAAGAGAGGCTCCTGTCGCGTGCGGTGGGAGTCGAGATGATACACCGGAGGTGTGATGGGTCCGGCGACGGTCGAGGTGGTTCACGTCGGTTCGGCGTGTCGCGATATCGCGCCTGATGACCCGCGCGGGTGGCGCCTGGGTGGCGGCGTCAGCTATGCCGCCTTGACCTCGGCGCGTTTCGGCATCCCGACCGCGGCCATCATCGGTGTCGATGCGGAGACGAGCCACGCCAGCGAACTCGATGACCTTGAGGACGCGGGCGTGGCGATCCTGCGCGTCCCGCTGGCCGAGGGGCTGATCTATCACAACGTCGAGACCGTGGGCGGACGGGTCCAGACCTGCATCCGGGTGGGCCTGCCGCTGCCGATCCCCCAGATCCCGGCCGCGTGGCGGGCGGCGCCTGGCTGGTCGCTGGTCCCGGTGGGCGGCGAGGTCGGCGATGCCTGGGCGGAGGTGGTCCCGCGCGACGCGAGCCTCTCGGTCGCGTGGCAGGGGTTGCTCCGCGACCTCGTGGCTGGCGAGCGCGTGCACCGACGAGCCCCGCGACGGTCCGCGGTCATCGAACGGGCAGACCTGGTCGGGGTGGGCCAGGACGACCTCGAGCCCGGTGTCACCGCCGAGACGCTGGCGAGACTCCTGCGGCCCGGCGCCACGCTGGTGCTGACCGATGGGATCCGTGGCGGCACCTGGATCGGGGCGGCGGAGGATGGCACGGTCGAGACCACCTCCTATGCCGCGATCCCGCCCGATGTCGAAGTGGATGCGACCGGGGCAGGGGATGTGCTGCTCGCCGCGCTCCACGCGGCCGTGATGAGACCGTCGATCACGGGCACCGCCGAGCCGGATCGCCAGGCGATCCTGCGGTTTGCGGCCGCCGCCGGGTCGCTCGTGGTCGAGGGTCGTGGGCTGACAGGCGTTCCCGATCTGGACGCGACGCTCAGGCGCGCGACACGGTCCTGAGCGGCGCCAGCCGGTAGCGCAGGCGGATCACTCGCCGCTGAAGGTCGGCGGTGAGGCGTGGTTCGGGTCGTCCGATGCGGGTGCGGCGGTCGGCGGCGGCCAGACCATCCATGGCGATGCGCAAGGCCTCGGCGGGATCGCGCAGCCGATGCTCGAGGAGCTTGGCCAGTTCCACGGCGGCGACGATCGGGGTCCGGCCAGGGCCGCCGATGAGCTCTCGCCAGGCTTCGGCCGCTGCCTCGCTGCGACCCATGCGACGCAGTAGGTGCGCACGTTCGATGGCGATCCGCTCCGAGGTCCACGGGGCTGCGAATGCCGCGGTCCGATCTGGTCGCCCATCACGGGCGGCTGGTCGTGGCCGGCCCCCGTAGTCGGGGGCGACCGCTGGGGACCACCAATGGTCATCGCCGCGAGCGTGGTTGCTGGTCCGGCCGGTCGCCCCGGAGCGGGCCGCTGCGGCGGGCGGTGCGATCGGCTGGATCGGTGTGGCACGTGCCCCGTCATAGCACGCCAGGGCCTCGGCCAGCCGGACGTCACGTGCATAGGCGCGAGCAAGGCCAGCGAGGTCTCCCGCAGGAGCGTGTCGCCGGTCCTCGTCCGTGGCATAGCCACGCTCGAGATGGACCAGCAATCGGGCCAGCGAGCGAACGTCCTGGTCGTTGTGGCGGACCACATCCACGAGGGGCTCCACTGCGCCGCCGCGCAGGAATGACAGATAGCGGGCCGGGATCTGCCAGCCGTCGACATCCCCGTGGCGATGGAGCCCGAGCAGACCCGCCTCGGCGCTGCGCAGCCGCGCATCCTCGAGGCGATGGCGGAAGAGCCGTCGGACGATCGGCAGGAGGTCCAGGTGGCCGGCGTGGAGCGGTGCGGGCCGTCGCGTCATCCGGTAGCGGGCGACGAGCAGCGGCCAGTCGAAGCCTCGCCCGTTATAGGTGACCAGCCAGCCATCGAGGGGGATCAGCTCCGCGAGGGCATCGAGCAGGGCGGCTTCGTCACTGTGGTCCGGCAGCAGCAATTGGACCTGCCGGAACCGGTCGCCCTCCCACCAGCCAAGCCCGATGAGGAACGCGACCGTCCCTGCGGCCGTGGCTAGTCCGGTCGTCTCCGTGTCCAGGCACAGCAACGGGACGTCGCGGGGCGGTTGTCCGGGGAGTCGAGCGAGGCGCTCGCGATCGATTGGGATGACCCGGGATGGCGATTCGCAGCGGACCACCGTCCCGTGCGGCCCCCGGATGACGTCGCCGTCCAGCGCGGCGGCTAGTCGCGCGGCGAGCTCCGAGGTGCGTGCCAGAGGCCCCGGGACATCCAGTCTCAGGGGCACGTCGACGGCACCCGCAACGGGCCGGGTCGCCTGCCGATACCGATCGAGACGGCGAGTGAGGCTGGTGGGATCGCGTGTCTCGAGGGTCATCCGGACTGACCGGCGACCCACGATGCGCCACGCCCGGCGCCGAGTTCGACCAGCAGGCGGAGGGCCAGGGCCCGGGCGTCGATCTCGGGTTCGAGCCGGGGCCCTGTGCACGAGGGACAGCCGCCATCGCAGCCACAGGTCGCGATCAGGTCTGCCGCGGCCGCCAGTAGCTCGTCGTGACGTTGCCACAGGCGTTCGCTGAGTCCGACGCCGCCCGGGACCGACTCATACAGGTAGATCGTGGGTTCCTCGGCGTGCGGTGAGCGGACCTGGGCGACCAGACCAAGGTCGTGCGGGTCGACCATCAGCAGGACCGAGGCCACCGTCTGGATCGCTCGGCCGACGCCGACCAGCGCCACATCGAGCTCGTCGCGACGCCATCGATCGCGGACGCCGTCGATGGTCAGCCAATAGGCAGTGGTCTGCAGCTCGATCTCGGGGAGATGGATCCGTCCCCAGCCGAGGTTCTCGTTCGTGACGAACTTGAGCTTCTTGTAGATGGTCGCAAGGCTGGCGACCATGACCTCGCCGTGGATCCTGCGGCCGCCCGTGGCGGCGTCCTCGGCGAAGACGTCGAGGGGTTTGAGTGTGACCGCCCGGTCCGCCTGCGTGTAGTGATCGACGTCCACGCGCCGGACATAGGCCTTGCGCTCGTCCCAGTCGAGACGATCCACGTGGAACTGCGCCGACTCGTGCAGGTAGATCGCGTCCTCGTGGACCAGCGTCTGCGCCGCGAACAGGTCGACCTCGCCGATGACCCGCGGCCGATCGGGCGTGGTGTCGATGATCACGACGTTCTCCTGGGCCGCGGTCCGCAACGAGATCGCGGACGCAGGGAAGTTCTCGCTGGCCCAGTACCAGCGACCGTCACCGGCCTGCCGGACGTGACCCTCCTCGGCGAGGAAGGCGAGCAGGTCATCCGCGGCGGCGGGACCGAACCACTCGCCGGGCTCGAATGGCAGCTCGAACGTGGCGGCGCGGAGATGTCCGAGCAGGACGTGCAGGTTGTCGGGATCCACCCGAGCCTCCTCCGGTGACCGGTCGAGGAGGAACGACGGGTGGTGGATCACGTACTGGTCGACCGGTGCCGCCGACGCCACCAGGATCGAGACACTCACGCCGTTGCGTCTCCCGGCGCGGCCGAACTGCTGCCAGGTGGCGGCCACCGAACCTGGGTAGCCCGCAAGGATCGAGGCATCGAGCCGTCCGATATCGACACCGAGCTCGAGCGCGTTCGTGGCGACCACCCCGAGCACCTCGCCGTCGCGCAACCCGCGTTCGATCGCCCGCCGCTCGGTGGGCAGATAGCCCCCGCGGTAGCCGCGCAGGCGCGAGCGCGGCCCGTGGTGCTCGCGCAGTGACTCGCGCAGCCCCGTCAACAGTAGTTCGACCGCGACCCGCGACCGTCCGAAGACGATGGTCTGGCGATCGGCCCGCAGGAAGGGGAGCGCCCAGCGCTGCGCCAGGGTCACGGCCGATCCACGGACCCCTGAGGTCGCGTCGATGAGTGGCGGGTCAACGAGCAGGACGTGTCGTTCGCCCGCGGGCGCACCGGTCCGGTCGATCAGGCGCGGGACGCGACCGGTCAGCGCCGTGGCGAGTTCGAGCGGGTTCCCGATCGTGGCCGAGCAGCACACGATGACGGGGTGGCTGCCGTAGTGGGCACAGATCCGTAGAAGACGACGGAGCACATTGGCGACGTGGCTTCCGAACACACCCCGGTAGGTGTGGAGCTCGTCGATGACGATCACCTTGAGCTGCTCGAACAGCTGGAACCACTTGGTGTGGTGGGGCAGGATCGCGGCGTGGAGCATGTCCGGGTTGGTGACGACGACCTGGCCGGCGGAGCGGACCGCGGCCCGGATCGGGGCAGGGGTATCGCCGTCGTACGTGGCCGCCGAGACGCGCAGGCCCGCGGCCGAGGACAACTCCGCGAACTCGGCGACCTGGTCCTGGCCGAGGGCCTTCGTCGGAAACAGGAAGAGCGCCCGCGAGGCCGGATCGTCGGCGATTGCCTGCAGGACCGGCAGGGCGTAGCACAACGTCTTGCCCGAGGCGGTCGGTGTGACCACCACCACGTCCTCGCCCGCATGGACCGCCTCGATCGCGTCGGCCTGATGGACGTACGGGCGCTCGACGCCGCGGCTTGCCAGACCGGCGGCGATCCGGGCGTCCAGCCAGTCCGGGAAGTCGCCGTAGATCGCGTCGCGTGCCGGGATCACCTCGTGATGGACGACCCCGCGCGCCATCGACGGTTCCGTGAGCAGTTCGGCGAGGACCGACGCCGCGTCGGCCGGAGCATAGGTTCGCATCGCTCCCTCGAATAGAACAGATGTGCGATTCGACCGGAGTCTAGCAGCACCATCGGACCGTGCTGTGACAGCTCGCATGGCACGACCACCCGAGTTGACACGCTCCGATGTCGTAGCTACGCTCCCCGGGATGCCTCGCCGACCCGCCTGGACGCCGCCTGCCGACGATCCCGAGACGACCGACCCGAGGGCGGGCCGCGGCGCCGGCTCGATGGCGGACGACGCATTCGTCCGCGATCTCCCCGATCTGTCCAGCCTCGGAGTGGCTGGTCTGACCCGACGCCGGGCGGCCGGTCTGCTGGGCGCCTTCCTCGCGGTCTGGATCGTCATCGTCTTCGCCCGCCAGGTCGGCGCCGCATCGGCCGCGACCACCGAGGTCCAGCGGGTCGCCGCGGAGAACGTGGCGATGTCCGCCCGTGTCGCCGGCCTGCAGCGCGAGCTTGGTGACATCCAGCGCCAGCGCTATGTCGAACAGATGGCCCGGGCCCACGGGCTTGGTGGCGCTCATGAGATCGCCTTCACCCTGGCGGCCGATGCGCCGCCGCTCGCCGACGATGCCCCGGGATCCGCGAGCGTCCGGCTCGGATCCCGGCTCGATCATGTGAGTCCGCTCGAACGGTGGCTCACCCTGCTCTTCGGACCCGCCGACTAGCGGTCAGTCGCGCAGGCAGGGTTGGCGGTCCTCGCTCGCTACGCTAGAATCCACCACCGCGGCGGAGTAGCTCAGTGGTAGAGCAGGGGACTCATAAGCCCTTGGTCGCAAGTTCAACTCTTGCCTCCGCTACCAACCTCACACGCATGAAACGACCCCTCGGTGAGACTGGGGGGTCGTTCCCGTCCCGGGGGCGGCAGGGGCGCCTTAGCGCCAGATCCGCCTTCTTGCCACCCGGGCAAGGAACCGGACTTCCCTTGCTGCCGGGGCAAGTAAGCGCTCGATCGTCGGGGGTGTGCCTCCGGAACGTGCATGTGCGGCAAGGACGGCGCGTAACGTGCGATTCTTTGCCGGGGCGGCAAGAGATCTGACTTGATCGGGCCGTGGCCCACGTCGGACCGTCGCTTACTTGCCGCGGTGGCAAGCCGCCCTGCAAGCACGCCGAGCGTAGAGGCCAAGCCCTCCGCTACCAAAGCGACCTCATCGATTCACGACCCTTCAGCGCCGAAGGCCCGTTTCGATTCCTTCACCCCACCTCCCGATGCCATCCATGCCATCGCCGCATCCGTATGCCAGAGTGGGACTAGGACATCCGTCACACGGGCGTCTCGCAACCCAGCGCTATACTCGCGACAACGGTCACCCTCAGGCGTGGACCGTGTACCCGGAGGCTCCCTCGTTGAATCCCAAGTTCTTCCGGAACGGCATCGTGATGGTCGTCCTCGTGCTTGGCACGGCCGCTCTGCTGTTCACGTGGATCAATGCCAGCACGCCGACCACGCCGGTCGGCTACTCGACCTTCCTTGACGAGGTCCAGCACAACAGCGTCAAGAGCGTCGTGCAGTCCGGGGACACGCTCACCGTGACGGGCGTCGACAACAAGGTCGTCAGCGTCATCGTCCCCAGCATCCTGACCCAGGTCTACCCTGACATGCAGGCTGCTGCGGCCAAGGGCAACGTCACCCTGGACCCGGCGATCTTCAACGCCGAGAAGGCACCGGACACCTCGTGGCTGGGACTGCTCGTCACCGCAGTCCTGCCCTTGCTCGTGATCGGCGGCTTCATCTTCTTCATGATGCGCCAGGCCCAAGGCACCAATAACCAGGCTCTCAGCTTCGGCAAGAGCCGCGCCCGGATGTTCCTCGGCAACAAGACCGTCGTCACGTTCAATGACGTCGCCGGGGTCGACGAGGCCAAGATGGAGCTCCAGGAAGTCGTCGAATTCCTCAAATACCCCGAGAAGTTCAATTCGCTCGGCGCGCGCATCCCGCGTGGCGTGCTGCTGGTCGGGCCTCCAGGTACAGGCAAGACCCTGATGGCGCGGGCCGTCGCCGGCGAGGCCGGAGTCCCGTTCTTCAGCATCTCCGGTTCAGAGTTCGTCGAGATGTTCGTCGGCGTCGGCGCGAGCCGTGTCCGCGACCTGTTCGATCAGGCCAAGCGCAACTCCCCGTGCATCGTGTTCGTGGACGAGATCGACGCCGTCGGTCGCCAGCGTGGCGCCGGTCTCGGCGGCTCGCACGACGAGCGCGAGCAGACCCTGAACCAGATCCTCGTGGAGATGGACGGGTTCGACACCAATACGAACGTCATCGTCGTGGCGGCCACGAACCGCCCCGACGTCCTGGATCCGGCGCTCCTGCGCCCCGGTCGCTTCGACCGCCAGGTCATCCTCGACCGGCCCGACATGCGCGGCCGTACCGAGATCCTCCGCGTCCACACCAAGGGCAAGCCGCTCGACAAGGGCGTCGACGTCGAAGGCGTCGCGCGCCAGTCGCCGGGCTTCTCCGGCGCCGACCTGGCCAACCTCGTCAACGAGGCCGCCATCCTGTCCGCGCGGCGCAACAAGAAGGTCATCGGCATGTCCGAGTTCCAGGAAGCCCTGGAACGGATCGTCGCCGGCCCGGAGCGAAAGTCCCGGGTCATCTCCGACGCGGAGAAGGCGATCATCGCCTACCACGAAGGTGGTCACGCCGTGGTCCAGCGGATCCTGCCGAAATGCGATCCGGTCGCCAAGGTCACGATCATCAGCCGTGGGATGGCTCTCGGCTACACGATGGCCCTGCCGCAGGAAGACCGCTACCTCCAGTCCAAGACCGAGTTCGAGGACAAGATCGCCGGGCTCCTGGGTGGCAACGTCGCCGAGAAGATGATCTTCGGCGATACCACGACGGGCGCCAGCAACGACATCGAGAAGGCGACCGATCTGGCCCGCCGGATGGTCACCGAGTTCGGGATGAGCGACAAGCTCGGACCGCTCTCCTTCGGGAAGCGCGACGAGATGGTCTTCCTCGGACGATCGATGGGCGAGCAGCGCGACTACAGCGACGACGTCGCCAAGACCATCGACGAAGAGGTCCGGGCGATCATCGACAAGGCCTACGACCGGGCGCTCGACGTCCTCACCAAGCACAAGGACAAGCTCATCGCGCTGGCCGAGAAGCTGGTGGCCGAGGAGACCGTCGATGCCGAAGGGTTCGAGTCGCTCTTCAGCGACCTGCCCCCGAAGGTCATGGGCGGTGCCCCCACGGTCATCGGACCGGGCCAGCCGATCGCGGAGCCGAACCCGCAGCCGGCCTGACTCTCACCACGTTCCATACCACTCGAGCGGACCGGCGACGGTCCGCTCGAGTGATTCCGGGGCACCAGCAGGGCCTGGTGCGCGCGCCCGGCGCCCGCGACCACGTGCGTGTCCGCACGCCCGCGCCCGTACGTGGTAGATACGCGGCGTTCTCGTGGGACGGGACCTGGCGCCGTGGCGTGCCAGTCAGACGCTTGAGTGTCCCGTCCGGCGGGAGCCCGGGGCGGCATTCCCGTGCCATGGAAACGGTGGACACATGCATCGCGTCGTCCGTCACCTGCTCTCGCGGGGCGGAACACCGATGCGCGCCCCGAATGGCACGAACACCACGCCGGACTCAGTCGGGATCGCTCCGGCCGAGATCGTTCCCTTGATCGTCGCGGACGTCAGGGGGAGCTCGGCCTCGAAGAGGCTTGCTGCTGCGCGCGCCGATGCGCGGTTCTGCCGGGTATCGGCCAGGACCAGGATCACTTCGGGCAGCGAGCCATCCCTCCGTTTCAACTGCAGCCGCCGGAGGAGTGCCTGCGCGTCAACGAGGCGGACCTCGAGTTCGACACCGCAGGACCGCCCGCCGCGGTCGATGACCGCATCCCACGCCCGGAGGCCACGTGCGTCGCCGATCGGGACCTCGGTTCGGATCCGGATAGTGCGCGGCAGCAAGGATCGCAGTCCGTCGAGCAGCCGAACGTGGGCGATGTCGCGAAGTGGCTCCCCGCCCGGATAGGCGCGAAGGCGCAGGTCGAGCCCCACGACCGCACATGCTCTGGTCAAAGCCGTGACGGTGACCCACGGGGACTGGCCTCGCTCGATCCGGCTCATCTCGGAACGCGACCCGCCGACCGCATCGGCGACGCGCTGCAGGCTCAACCCAGCTGACTGACGGGCCACCCGGATCTCCCGGCCGACATCGACCAACGTCGCAGTGGCTCGTCGGCCGGCACGGGACACGTGTGACTCAGACATGAAGCGAGGTTGGCAGGCGTCCCTTCGCTAGCGCTTATCGCTTGCCG
>JBBQLI010000043.1:0-23209 GCA_038327765.1 Candidatus Limnocylindrales bacterium
AACTTCACGCCGCCGACCGGTCTCGTCACCGCCAAGGTCGACGCATTCACTGGTCAGAAGCCGGGCCCGTTCTCGTCGAAGACGGTGAGCGAGATCTTCATCAAGGGCACCGCCCCCACGAAGTCCAACGCCGCGCGCGTCGCGCGCCAGATCGACAGCTCCACGGGACTCCTGTGGCAGGACGGCTGTGCCGGCCCGAAGGTCACGAAGTCCTACTTCGACATCTCCGAGGTCGACTCGGCGTTCCCGGCCTGGCAAGCGGCCGATCGCAACTGGGCATCACGGGCGGCCCATGGCTCGGGCGTCCGCGGTCCCAAGGGCACCCGCACCGCGTACTTCTACAATGGCGCGTTCGCGCCCTTCGGTCGAAGCTGGGGCGCCCCGTTCGCGCCCACCAAGACCTGTCCGATCGGACCGGCGTCGCCGCCGCCATGCGACCCGCTGGTCACCTTCCCGTGCCCGAGCCTGCCGCCCACCCCCACCCCGATCCCACCCGGGCCGTAGCCCGCTAGAACCCGACGATCGTGGCCCCGTCGCCACCTTCGCCGCGCTGCCCGGCACGGACCGACGTGACCAAGGGATGCTCGGCGGCGGCCCGCCGGACCGCATCTCGGAGCGCGCCCGTGCCTGAGCCGTGGATGATCACCGCCTTGGTCAGGCCCGCGAGCCCCGCGTCGTCGAGGTAGCGGCTGAGCGCATCGAGCGCCTCCTCGACCCGTGCCCCGCGCAGATCCAGGGACGAGGCGACCGTGTTCGCCCGTTGGAGCCGCAGGGCGGCGGCATTCGAGTCGGGAGCCGGGTCGCCGAAGACCCGCGTGTCACGCGGCGGACCATCGGCGGACCCGAGGGCGCGCTCGAGATCGGCCACGTCGACCGTGACGCGCATCCCGCCGGCTTCGAGGGTGGCGCGTTTTCCACCGCGCTCCAGCGCCACGAGCCGGCCCTCCCAGCCGCCCGACTGGCTCCGGGCGCGGTCGCCCAGCTGCCACTCGACGGGCGCCTCGGGGAGCGGCGCCGGGGCCAGTGGCGCGTCGGGAGAGTCGAGGAGTTCGGAGGCCGCCGCGGCCCGCTCCAGCGCGGCATCGATGGTCGGCTGGGTCAGCGTCTCGCGTTCCAGGGCCTCACGGGTCGCGCGGACCTCCTCGCGCAGGCCCTCCAGGAGCCGGTCGGCCCTGACCCGGGCCGTGCGGACGATCTCCTCGCGCTCGCGGGCCGCCCGTCGACGCTCCTCGTCGGCGATCCGGAGCTGGTCGGTGGCGCGCGACTCGGCGGCCCGTGCCCGGTCGAGCGTCGCGCTCGTCTCGCCTTCCGTCGTCCGGATGGACGCCAGGGTGGCCTCGAACGATCGCTGCGACTCGCTGAGCCGCGACCGCGCATCGGCGACGACGCCCTCGGGCAGCCCGAGCCGCTCGGCGATGGCGAATGCCTGGCTGCCACCCGGCAGCCCGATCGACAGCCGGTAGGTCGGGCTCAGGGTCTCGAGGTCGAACTCTACCGAGGCGTTGCGTGCGCCGGCCGTGGTGTGCGCGTAGGCCTTCAGTTCCGCGTAGTGCGTGGTGGCCGCGACCAGGGCGCCGGCCCGGATGAAATGGTCGAGCAGCGCCTGGGCAAGGGCGGACCCCTCGGTGGGGTCGGTACCGGCCCCGAGCTCGTCGAGGAGGACCAGCGTCCCCGGTCCGGCACTGGCGACGATCCGGATGATCGAGCGCATGTGGCCCGAGAACGTCGAGAGGGACTGCGCGATCGACTGCTCGTCGCCGATATCGGCGAAGACGTCGCGCCAGATCGGCAGCCGGCTTCCGGCGGCCGCCGGGATATGGAGGCCGGCCTGATGCATGAGGCTCAGCAATCCGAGCGTGCGCAGGGTGACGGTCTTTCCGCCCGTGTTCGGGCCGGTCACCACCAGCGCCTGGTAGCCATCACCCAGCCGGATATCGGTCGGCACCACGCGGCCGGTCAGGCCGGGATGGCGGGCCGACAGCAGGATCACCTCCGGTCGATCCGCGGTCTCGGCCCGCACGCCGTCCAGGTCGGCCGCGAGCGACGCCTTCGCCGCCCAGAAGTCGAACCGTGCGAGTGCATCCAGGGTGTCGCGCAGGGCGTCGGCGTTGGCCGCGACGAACGCGGACAGCTCGTCGAGGATGCGGGCGACCTCCGCGGCTTCGGCGACTTGCGCCTCGCGCCAGGCGTTGCCGAGCTCCACGGCCACCAGCGGCTCGATGAAGAGCGTCTGGCCGCTCCCCGATGCGTCGTGCACGATGCCCTTGACCCGGGCTCGCGCTTCGGCCTTCACCGGCACCACGTACCGCCCGTTGCGGAGCGTGATGATCGGCTCCTGCAGGGCCGACCCAAGCTCCGTCCCCACGAGGGAGTCCAGGCGGCGGCGCAGGCGGTCGTAGGCCACGCGCACCGCCGACCGCAGGCCGCCGAGCCGTGGTGATGCGGTGTCGAGCAGCTCGCCCACCGGGTCGAAGCTGCGGCTGAGCGTGCTGCGTAACGCCGGCAGGCTGTGCAGGCCGCCTGCCAGCTCGCGCAACAGCGGACGTCGTTCGTCGGCGAGCATCGTGGCCAGCCGGACCGTGGCATCCAGCGTCTGCATGATCTCGAGGAACTGCCCAGCTTCCAGCCGTCCGCCGCGGGCGGCGCGCTCCACCGCGGGGCCGATGTCGCGGGCGGCGCCGATGCCCACGCCCGGTCGCTCGGTCAGGAACGAACGCGCCTGGTCCGTCTCCTCGAGCCAGCGCGCGACCACCACTGACTCAGATGACGGGGTCAGTGCCTCGGCGATCCGTTGCGATGGCGGGAATTGCGTCGCCGCCGCCAGCCGTGCGCGGACGAGGGGGAACTCGAGCAAGGCGATCGAACGCTCATCCATCGGGGTGGGCTCGGGGGCCGATCAGCGCCAGGGACGGGGCCGGGAGACAGCCGGCTCATCGGCGATCGCCACACGCCACGGCAGGCTGACCCACGGTTCGCCTGCGTAGGCGACACCGATCCGCGGACCCGCGACGATGCGCGAAGGAGCGACGCTGCCCAGCGGTCCCTCGATCCGCAGCGGAGAGCTCGGGTCCAGGAGGTCCGTGCCGGTCCATCCTCGATCCAGCCCGAACGCCGCGCCGACCAGGCCCGGGCCGCTGGCAAGCTGGTCGTCGGGAAGGTGGCGCAGGCGGTCCGCCTCGCGTTCCAGCGCTTCGGGCGCGGCGCGACGCCGCTGTGCGAACCAGTTGACGCGGTCCTCGCGCATCCGGTCCGCACCCTGAAGGGGTGCCACGGCGCGGATGAGCACCGCGTTCGCCTCGCCATCGGGGCCGGTCACGACGTTCAGACAGTCATACATCCCGTAGACAAGGTACACGTAGGCGATGCCCGCAGGCCCGAACATGACCTCGTTCCGCGCCGTGGGTCCCGCGTGAGCGTGCGACGCCCGATCCGACGGGCCGCCATAGGCCTCGGCCTCGACGATCCGACCGATGCGAACGCCCCCGCCGGCACGATCCTCGCCAACGAGGTGAGCGCCAAGGAGCGCGCGGGCGACCTTGAGCGACGATTCCCGGAACGCGGCCCGCTCGGTCGTGGCCAGGGCCGGCTCAGACGTGCCGGTAGAGCGCCTCGATCTGGTCCGGGATAAGGAGCCCGATCACGGCGAAGAAGGTGGGGATCAGCGTTTCGCGGAAGATGTGTCCCGCGGTCGAGATGTCCAGCTGACCCCACAGGTCGCGCAGGAACCCGATGTCCTGCGCTTCGGTCCCGGCCCCGGGGATCCGGTAGAACGTGTCAAGGATCACCAGCACGACGCCGAAGATCAGGCCGGCCTCCACGAGGCCCAGCAAGCCGCCGATGACCTCATCCACGAAGCGCGCGTTCTGGAACAGCGGAACGGTCTTGTAAAGACCCTGCGTCACGAGCGCAAAGGCGATGGCCGACGCGACGAAGACGGTCCCGAATCCGAGCATCTGGCTGTAGGCGGGCGAGAACTGGGTCCAGTTGGACCCCAGGTAGTCGCCCAGCGGTTGTGCCACGTTCGCGGCGAAGAGGAAGGAGAACAGGATCGACGCGATCCCGATCAGACGACGGATGGTGCCCTGGGCGTAACCCAGCACGAAGAAGCCCATGAAATACAGGAAGATGAGCAGATCGACCCTGTTGCCCTGCGTCAGGTTCGCGAGATCCACCGACTCTCCTTCATCTGGAACGCCCCCGAACCGTCCGGGGCGGCGCAACGGTACCGTCCCCCTCCCTGGCGCGCAATAGGGCGCCTGCCCGGTTGAGCGGTGGGGGGCGGTCCGGTCAGGTCCGGTAGCGTGCCCCGACGTCGACGCCAAGACCGCTCATGACGGCCGCGACGGCGGCGTCGACCTCGGCTTCGGTCAGCGTCCGCTCATCATCGCGCAGGGTGAGCCGGTAGGCGAGGCTCTTGTCGCCGGCGGGCAGCGGCTGGCCGCGGTAGACATCGAAGAGCTCCACGTCGCGCAGGAGCGACCCACCGTGGCGCCGGATCGCCGCCTCGACCGTGGCAGCGGGCGTGGAATCGGCGACGATCACCGCCAGGTCGCGCTCGACGGCTGGCAGGCGCGATGGCGTGGCCCCAAGGGCATCACGGAGCTGACCGGCCGCGAGCCCCGCGATGGCCAGCTCGCCCACGATCACGTGCTCCGACCGCAGATCGAGTGCGTCCACCGTGGCAGGATGCAGTTCACCGATGCGACCGACGATCCGGCCTCGGGCCAGCAGCTGCGCCGCCCGGCCCGGGTGGAGATTCGGATCGTCGGCGAGCGGCGCATAGGTCGGCACGGGCAGACCGAGCCGCTGTGCGAGGAGGGCCACGATGCCCTTCGCATCGTCGAGGTCATAGCCGCGCGCCGCGCGATTCCAGGACGGCGCTTCGGCCTGACCCGTCAGGGCGAACCCGAGCCGCCACCATTCATGCGTGGGCGGTTCGCCAGTGGCGCCATAGCCTTTGCCGATCTCGAAGATGGCGACGTCCGCACGGCCGTGGCGAAGATTCGTGGAGGCCACCTCGAGCAGACCCCCGAGCAGGCTCTGGCGCAGCATCGAATGCTGGCTGGAAAGCGGGTTCGAGACCGTGACCGCGCGACCTGCCGCAGCCTGCTCCGGCTCGCCGGCTGGAGCGCCACCGGTGATCGCGGGGAACCGCTCGACCATCTTCGGCGCGACGAGGGCGTAGGTGACGGTCTCGGTGAGGCCCGCACCCGCGAGCGTCTCGCGGACCGCGTTGCGGATCTCCAGCGGAGAGTGCCGGTAGGCCGGCATCGGCGTGTCCGGCAGCATCGAGGGGACCTGGTCGTAGCCGCGCACGCGGATGACCTCCTCGGCGATGTCCGCTTCGATCGCGAGATCGCGCCGCCAGGTCGGCACGACCGCATGGAGGACGTCGGCTGTGCTGGGGTCCGCGTCCAGGGGCTTCGTGCCGCGCGCGATCGGGATCTGCGTGCCCGCGGCGGCCGGCGTCGTCTCGATCCCGACCCGGGCCAGCAGCGCGCGCTGTTCCGTCGCGGCAATCGCGGTCCCGAGGAGGCGGTTGATCCGTGCCGGTCGGAACGGCACGGACGGCGCCACGGGTTCCGTGGCGTTCGAGTCGATCGCACCAGGCGCGACCGCTCCACCAGCCCACTCCGCCACGAGCCGTGCCGTGCGGTCGGCGCCGATCCGTGCCAGCCGGAACTCCTGCCCCTTCTCGAACCGAAGGCTGGCTTCGGAGCGCAACGCGTAGCGGAATGCCGTGCGTCGGATCGTGACCGGGTCGAAGATCGCGGATTCGACGATCACCTCCGTCGTCGCGTTCGTGACCTCGGAGTCGGCGCCGCCCATCACCCCGGCCAAAGCGAGCACGCCGACCGAGTCGGCGATCACGAGGGTATCGGGGTCGAGGATCCGTTCGACGTGGTCGAGGGTCACGAGTCGCTCGCCGGCAGCCGCGCGTCGGACGATGATCCGGCCGTCGTGCACCGCGGCCGCGTCGAAGGTGTGGACCGGCTTCCCGAGCTCGAGCATGACGTAGTTGCTGGCGTCCACCACGTTCGAGATCGGCCGCTGCCCGGCGGCCATCAGGCGCATCTGGATGCGTTCGGGCGACGGGCCGATCGTGACGCCGCTGACCCAGCGACCGACGAACCGTGAGCACAGGTCAGGCTCACGAACCTCCACGGCCAGGCGGTCCGCCACCGCGCGGCCGGCTTCGACGACATCGCTCGGCGGGAACCGCAGCGGCGACCCCGTGATGGCCGCGACCTCGCGGGCCAGCCCGACGATCGACAGGGCGTCGCCGCGGTTGGGCTTGACGTCGATATCGAGGACCACGTCGCCGTACAGCTCGGTCAACGGTATCCCCAGTGGCGCATCGCTCGGCAGGATGAGGATCCCGTCGGCGTCCGAGGTCAGCCCGAGTTCGTCGCCAGAGCAGAGCATCCCGTTGCTGACGATGCCCATCTTCTCGGTGCGCTCGATATGGCGACCACCTGGGAGCACGGCGCCGGGCAGGGCGACCGGCACGCGTTGGCCGGCGGCGATATTCGTCGCCCCGCACACGATCTCCAGCGGCTCGCCGGTCCCCACGGTCACCTTGGTGAGCGACAGCCGGTCGGCGCGCGGATGCTTCTCGACGGCCAGCAGCTCGCCGACGACGACGTTGCGCCACTCGGAGCCCCAACGATCGATGCCCTTGACCTCCATCCCGAGCAGCGTCAGCCGGTCGGCCAATGCATCGGGCTCGAGATCGACGTCGACGAATTCGCGCAGCCACGCGAGCGGGACCCTCATCGGAACTGCTCGAGGAAGCGCAGGTCGTTTTCCATGTACAGCCGCAGGTCGCCCACGCTGTGGCGCAGGTTGGCGATGCGCTCGACCCCCATGCCGAAGGCAAATCCCTGGTACCTCTCCGGATCCAGGCCTCCGTACTGGAGCACCACGGGGTGGACCATCCCGGCGCCCAGGATCGTCATCCAGCCGGTCCGCGAGCAGGCTGGGCAGCCCGAGCCTCCGCACACGAGACACTCGACGTCGAACGCCACGGACGGTTCGGTGAACGGGTAGTAGCCCGGACGGAAGCGGGTTCGCTTGTCGGCCCCATAGAGGGCCTTCGCGAACTGGTCCAGGAGTCCCTTCAGGTCGGCCATGGTCGTGCCCTCGTCGACCATCAGGCCCTCGACCTGGAAGAATTCGGAGGCGTGGCTCGCATCCACCGCTTCGTAGCGGAAGCACCGACCCGGCAGCAGGGCGCGGATCGGCGGCGCGGCCTGGTGCATCACCCGGATCTGGCCCGGTGACGTGTGAGTACGCAGCAGATGCCCCTCCACGTCGACGTAGAGCGTGTCCCACAGGTCCCGCGCGGGGTGATCGAGCGGGATGTTGAGCATCTGGAAATTGCGGAGGTCGTCCTCGATCTCGGGACCCTCATAGACCACGAAGCCGAACTGTGCGAAGACCTCGGCGATGCGCTCCACTGTCTCGTTGATCGGATGGAGCGTCCCCCGCCGGATGGCCCGACCGGGCGTCGTCACGTCGACCGCTTCGGCGATCAGCCGCGCACCCAGCGCCGAGCCGCGGAGCGTCTCGCCGCGGGTCCCAAGCGCCGCCTCGATGCTGGTGCGGACCCCATTGGCAACGGCGCCCACGCGCGGACGGTCATCCGCGGGGAGCGCGCCGATGCCGCGCAGGACCGTTGTCAGACGGCCCTTCTTGCCGAGGACGTCGAGTTCCAGCGCCTCGAGCGTCGCAACGTCCTGACTTGCGGCGGCCGCCGCAAGGGCCTCGTCGCGAAGGGCTTCCAGGTCGCGGGTCAGATCGGCGAGGTCCACGTCCGTCCTTCCAGCGTCAGGCCATGAATCGGGAGCCCTCGAGCGTCAGCGACGTCGAGGGCTCGTCGAGCGGTCGCGGTCGGCGCGTTGCCGGCCGGGATCAGGCGCCCTTGGCGAGCTCGACGATCCGGCCGAACGTGGCCGCATCGCGGATCGCCAGGTCGGCCAGGATCTTGCGGTCGATCTCCACGTTGGCGAGCTTCAGGCCACGGATGAAGTTGCCGTAGGTGATGCCGTTCTGGCGTGCCGCGGCATTGATCCGGACGATCCACAGCTCGCGCATCTGGCGCTTGCGCTGCTTGCGGTCGCGTGTCGCGTAGGCGAGTGCGTGGAGCAGCGCTTCGCGCGCCGGCTTGATCAGGCGGGACTTGGCGCCCTTCCTGCCGGAGGCATCCTCCAGGAGCCGCTTGTGACGCTTGTGGGCGGTGACGCCGCGCTTGACTCGTGCCATCTTGGTCGGTCGCCTTCCTTAGAGGTACGGCAGCAGGCGACGGACCTGCTTCGCATGCTCTGGTCCGATCACCGACTTGCCGGCGTAGCGCCGGGTCCGCCGCGAGGACTTGATCTCGAGATGGTGGCCACTCCACGCGTTGACGCGGACGAACTTGCCCGAGCCGGTCACGCCGATGCGCTTTTGCGCCGCCTTGTGGCTCTTGATCTTCGGCACGGTGGCCTCACTCTCCTGCTGACGCTGGCGCGGTCGCCGGCGCTGGTTCGGTCTTGGTCGCCGCTCGTGCGGCTGGTGTCGGTTCGATCGTGGCGGGAGCGATGGCGGGTTCCGGTTCTGCGGACGCCGGCTCCGCTTCCGCGGTCGTCGCCTCCGCTTCCGCGGTCGTCGCCTCTGGGGCTGCGGTCGTGGCCTCTGGGGCTGCGGTCGTGGCCTTCGTCGTGGCCTTCGTCGGCGCCTTCAGCTTCGGTGCGGGCGCCTCGTCAGGCGCGATATCGCTGTCGTCCGGTCGGCTCGTCGCCTCGTGGACCTTGGGCTTGTGTGTCGATGCCATCGTGATGTGCATCGATTTGCCTTCGAGCAGTGGCGTCCGTTCCGGCACCCCGTGGTCCTTGACTCGGTCCGCGAAGCGAGCGATCAGGCCGCGCCCGATCTCCGGATGGGTCAGTTCGCGTCCTCGAAAGCGGACGGTCACCTTGATCCGGTCGCCGTCCTCGAGGAACTCGACTGCCCGGTTGACCTTGGTGTCGAAGTCGCCGACGCCGATCTTCGGCGAGAGCCGCACTTCCTTGAAGGTGACCGAGCGCTGCTTGCGCTTGGCCTCTTTCTCGCGCTTCGTGAGTTCGTACTTGTACTGCCCGAAATCCAGGAACTTGACGACCGGTGGCGCTGCCATCGGGGCCACTTCCACGAGGTCGAGTCCCCGCTCCTGTGCCATCTCGAGGGCCTTCGGCGTGGGCATCACACCCAGCTGGGCACCCTCTTCATCGACCACCCGAACCTGTGGGATCCGGATCATCTGATTGACTCGCAGGTCTCGACTGATGGTTCGCTCCTTGTACCTTGGGCATGTCGACCGGCGCGGTCATAGGACCCGCCGTCGGCCGAAGCGGGAGGATAGCACAGGCCCTCCCCGGCCGACAACGAGCAGGGTCTCGCCGCGGGTCAGCGCGCGTCGCCGGTGGATGGCTCGTGGGGCGGCGATGGGCTGGCGATCGGCTCCGACCCCGACCTGGGCGAGGCGACGGCCGGCGGCCCGTGAGTGGCGGCCCGGCGGCCCCGAGAGTGGCGGCCCAGATCGCTCGCCGCTACCGACCGGGCGGCTTCTTCATCGGATGTGCAGCACACGCACCCTAGGCGTCGTGGTCGGGCTTCGAAGGCGCCCCCGGACTTACGGCGCGTCCCTAATCGTGCACGAATGGGCACACACGGGGCCTGTCCTCTGCCATTCGTCGCCCTCGGTGACCTCCGCATCGCGCCTTAGGTGCACCGCATGCACATTCGAAGGGAACGATGCGCCCGCCGACGACTGACCAAACGTCCCGCCCCGATGGCGCCGACTGCGTCGACGGGTGTTCCCTCCGTGGGCGTGAGCCGCAGCTAAGCAGGTCCGGGTACCTTCCGCGCGCACCGCCAACCCGCCAGCAAGCCATTCGCCGGCAGGTAGGTGACCATGCGCCCCATCCCGGATCTCACGCGGCGGTTCGCGAGGTTGTTCGCGCGGTTGTTCGCGCCGCGGTTCGCGCGGTTGTTCGCGCCTCAGTTCGGTCGGCCCTTCACGCCGCGACTCGGTCGGCCTTTTGCCGCGGTCCTGTCCCTTGCACTCGTCGCCGGCCTGACGGTCCAGCCGACGGCACGGGTAAGCGCCGCGACCGTCCTACCCCAGCTCAGTGTCTCCTCCGCCACCGACCGTAGTGCTGCGATCGCACTCGACGGTGCGGCCCTCGCCGGTCGCGCGGTCATCTTCGTGCCCAGTGACGGGGTCACCCAGGTCTCGTTCTGGCTCGACCAGGACCCGGCCTCCGGACCTGCTCGACAGACCGAAGGCGTCGCGCCGTTCGACTTCAGCGGCACGGCGGCGAACGGCCGAGCTCGACCGTGGCTCACGGACACCGTGCCGGATGGCCCGCACACGATCGTCGCCCGGGTGACCGCGGCCGGCGCGACGACCACGCTCAAGGCTCGATTCGTCGTCTCGAACGGGGGCGACACAAAGGCGTTCGCTGCCAGCGCGGACGCCTACACGAGCCAGGCGAAACCATCCACGACGTTCGGCGCCACAGACGCGCGCAACCTCCTGACCGATGCGAAAGGCATCGATGGCGCCGCGCTCGAGACGGTGCTTCGCTTCGATCCGACCGGGCTTGACGGGGCGATCCGGCGCGCCGTTATCCGGATCTACGCATGGGGCGGGACCGTGGACGGACCGGCCATCTCGACGACGTCGACGACCTGGACCGAAGCTGGTCTGACGTGGGCCACCCGGCCCGCCGCGAACGGCGCCATCCTTGCCGACGTGGGAGCGGTCGCCGACGAGAGCTGGGTCGAATTCGATGTGACGCGTGCCGTTTCCGGCGATGGTCCCGTGGCGTTCGCGCTTGTCGCGACCTCCGAGGACGGGCTGTATGCCTTCAGTCGGGAGGGTTCGCCGGCGAATTCGCCGCAGCTCCTGGTCACGATGGCGCCACCCGCATCGCCGACGCCGAGCCCGACACCCCGCCCGACCCCGACACCCAGCCCGAGCCCGACCCCGACACCCAGCCCGAGCCCGACCCCGACACCCAGCCCGAGCCCGACCCCGACACGCAGCCCGAGCCCGACCCCGACACCCAGCCCGAGCCCGACCCCGACACCCAGCCCGAGCCCGAGCCCGACTCCCTCGGTCGCCGGGTTCTACCCCTCGGTGCTGTTCGTGCAGAACGAGACCCGGGCCGGCTACCAGCGTGTCCTGGACGGTCGCGGGACGATCATGGCGGGGCAGCATTACGCGGCCTTCGGGCCTGCCTGCGACGGGAGCGATGCTGGCGCCCGGTTCCATTGGGTCACGGGCGTCAACAAGATGCTCTACGCGGGCATCGCCCCGCCCGATCTCGATGTCCACGGCGTGGGCTGCGCGGGCTCCCAGAGCCGACTCAAGGACACGCCCCAGGTCGAGACCTTTGCGCACCGGATCCTGGCCGTCCTGGATGGTGATCGCGAGATCACCCAGGTCAACTTCTGGAACGAGCTCAAGGGCTACTACACGACCGGCACCCCCGGCTCATGGGACGCCGAGCGATTCGCCCGCGACTACATCACGTTCGCCACGATCATCAAGACGGCGCGGCCCGACATCCGAATCGGCGGGCCGTACACGACCGGCCAGGACGGTCAGAACGAGGACGCGACCTATCACCTCGACGAGCGAGTCCGGTACATCCATCAGACGTTCATCGATCGGGTGATCAAGCCTCACCCGGAGCTCGTGGACTTCATCGCGTGGGATCATTGGGACGCCGCGAAACACTCGAGCTATACGCGCTTCTACGCGGACCGAGGCGTCCGGCTCCCGCACGTCGTGACCGAGTGGTATCCGGCGGCCACGCCGGGCGAGCTCGCTCGACAGCTCCTGGACCTTGCCACGGACCCGCTGATGCGGAGCGTGTTCATCTGGGGCTCAGGGACGGACGCGTGGCACTACGTCCCCCTCTGGAACGCCTCCGGGACACCGACCGGCATCTGGCCGGCCTTCGTCACCGTGGCCGGCTTCACCTCCAAGGGCGGCGTGATCCGGCTGACTGCTGACACGTTCCGCAACGCAGCAGGCGAGACCTGCACAGTCAGTGGCGACGCCGTGACCGTTCGCTAGGGTCGATCAGCTGGACGGCAACGCGGCGTCGGACGACCCGGCGCCGCGTAGCCGGCTTTCCTCAGCCAGCCGATCGGCGAAGGCCTCCCAGTCCTGTGCTGGCTGCTGCTCGCCCGAGCGGGTCCGGGGCGAAGCGGTACGTGCCTCGATCTCACGGTCGCCGAGGACGACCATATACGGCACTTTCTGTTCCTGGGCGGTGCGGATCTTGTACTGCATCCGGTTCGACGAGCCATCCACCTCGACGCGCAAGCCGCGCGAACGCAGCACACCCGCCAACTCCCCGGCCGCATCGAGATGCCGGTCCGCGATCGGGATCACGACGGCCTGGATCGGAGCGAGCCACAAAGGGAACGCCCCCGCGAAGTGCTCGACAAGGATCCCGATGAACCGCTCGAGCGAGCCGTAGATCGCCCGATGGATCGCGATCGGTCGCTGCGGCTGGCCGTTCTCATCGATGTAGGTGAGGTCGAACCGCTCGGGCAACATCGTAAGGTCGGCCTGGATGGTGGCCATCTGCCACTCGCGACCGAGGGCGTCGTCGATGTAGATGTCGATCTTCGGCGCGTAGAACGTGCCGTCCTTCGGCTTCACCACGTACGGCACCTTGGCCCGAACGAGCGCCTCGTGGATGAGCGCCTCCGCCTTCTCCCACAACGCAGGGTCGCCGATGGCCTTGTCGGGCTTCGTCGCGAACGCGAAGCGCGGCTCCAGGCCCACCCAGCCGTACGCCTCGCGGACCTCGCCGATGAGTGCCTCGATCTCGTCGGCAAGCTGGTCCGGACGGACATAGATATGCGCATCGTCCTGGATGAACTGGCGCACGCGGGTCAGCCCAGACAGCGACCCGGACCGCTCGTTGCGATGGAGTCGCCCGTACTCATTGAGGCGGAGCGGCAGCTCGCGGTACGAGCGCAGGTGGCTCCGATAGATGAACGTCGATTCCGGGCAGTTCATCGGCTTGAGGCTGAAGAGCTGATTCTCCGATTCGACGATGAACATGTTCTCGGCGTAGTGATCCCAGTGCCCCGACTGGCGCCACAGACGGTCGGACACGAGGATCGGCGTGCTGATCTCCTGGTAGCCGCGCCGCACCTGCAGCTCGCGCATCGCCCCTTCGAGCGTCCGCCAGATCATCTGGCCCTTGGGGTGCCAGAACGCGGATCCCGGCGATACGTCGTGGAAGCTGAAGAGGTCGAGCGCGACCCCGAGCTTGCGGTGGTCGCGCTTCTTCGCCTCGGCGCGACGCCACAGGTATTGGTCGAGCGCTTCCTGGGTGGCCCAGGCCGTGCCGTAGATGCGCTGGAGCATCGGACGCTTCTCGTCGCCGCGCCAGTACGCCCCCGCCACCGCGAGCAGCTTGAACGGCCCGACCTTGCCGGTGCTCGCGGCGTGCGGGCCACGACACAGGTCGATGAACGGACCCTGCTGATAGAACGTGGTGGGCGGGGTCGGCTTGCCGTCGCGTGCGGCGTCGGCGAGGAGGTCGTCGACGATCTCCACCTTGAACGGCTGATCGTGCTCCACGAGCCACGCCCGGGCCTCGGCCGGGGTCTTCTCACTGAACACGAACGGGTGGTCCGCGGCGATGCTCTCGCGCATGCGCGCCTCGATCGCGACGAGGTCGTCCGGGGTCAGCGGCCGTGACAGCTGGAAGTCGTAGTAGAACCCGTCCGTGATGACCGGGCCGATGCCGAGCTTGGTGCCGGGATACAGGTCCAGGACCGCCTCGGCGAGGATATGCGCAGCGGAGTGGCGCATCGGCCCGAGCTCCCCGGTCGCCCCGTGCTCGAACAACTCCTCGGCGGAGCCGCGCGCGGGCGCCTCGAGACCGAGGTCCGCGGCGTCGTCCTCGACCGCGGGGGCGGCCTCGCCCTTGGCAGCCGGTGCGTCCGTCTTCGCTTCGCTCATCGTTCGTTCTCCCTGGGAATCACAGAACCCCTCGTCCATCGACAGGACGAGAGGTTCACTCCCGCGGTCCCACCCGCCTTCGCGAGCCGTGCGGCTCGCGCGCTCGTGGTCGCGCTAACGGGCGACGCCCGGGCCGGTTCACCGACCGCTCACGGGTGGTGCCATCGGGGCCGATCGTCGGACTTGCAGCGTGCGTCCGGCTCTCTGGGGATCGGCTGGAGCGATGGTGCGTCCCGCTCGACGCTACTTCTGGCGTGATGTGGTGGGCGACACTGGACTCGAACCAGTGACCTCTTGCATGTCAAGCAAGTGCTCTAACCAGCTGAGCTAGCCGCCCGATCGTCGCCGGTCCCCGCTCTGTTGGTCTCGGTCCGATGGCTCGCGAGGTGTTCCAGGTCCCCGCGTCGAAGTCGAGACCGCAGGATCGAGGAGCCAGCGGCGAGCGGCATCATACCCCGACCGTCTTCGCAGGGACAAGGAACGCGAGTGCACCGCACCTCGGACCTACTGGCGGCTCGGCCAGGCATCGGCCGCCACCATGCGCTGTCGGCTCGGTGAGGCATCGCGCGCTGTCGGCTCGGTGAGGCATTGGCCAGGCGTCGGCCGCCACCGTGGCTGTCGGCTCGCCCGGCGCTGACCCGTGGTCAGCGATTTGAGGGGTGCCGCGGGTGGACGCTGCCGCCCCTGGCCTTTCGCTGACCCACGGGCAGCAATCTTTGACTGATTTCGCCACATTGCCAACCGAGACAGCGTGACCGCTGACTGTGGGACAGCACGGCGGCTCGGACGGCCCCGTGCGGCCTGATGCGGACCGGAATCGCTGACTGTGGGACAGCACGGCGGCTCGGACGGCCCTGTGAGGCCTGATGCGGACCGGAATCGCTGACTGTGGGACAGCACGGCGGCTCGGACGGCCCCGTGCGGCCTGATGCGCCCCACAACGTCGATGGCGGCGGGGCCATCCCCGCCGCCATCGACGCTTCATCCGCGAGAGAGAGGTTCGAGGCTAGGCGACCCGGACCACCACGAAGCGGTTCGAGAGCGGGTGCCGATTGTGCAGGCCGATGACGATCCGACCGAGCGCGAGCTTGTGGCCCGACACGCTGCCTCGGATCGACAGGTGGTTCGCACATGCCGTCGTGAAGTTGAGGCCGTCGATGTAGCCGTAGTTGTTGAACTTGTAGGTGAGCGTCTTCTTGTCCGCGCTGAGCGTCCAAGAGTCCGACTTCTCGAGTCGAGCCGGCGTGACGGTCATCGGGGTCGAGGACACGATCGTGCCGGTGAAGACGACCTTCCCGTGGCCCTTGTGGGTCACGCGGAGGTGCCAGCCGTTCTTGTCGTGCCAGATGTAGTCACCGGCGCGGGCCCCGGCGTGGAGCGTCGTGGGCTTGCCCTGGAACGCGGCCGGCCAATGCAGCTCGCAGGTCGTGGGCGCCGGTGTGCTCGTGGGCGTCGCCGCTGGTTCGGCCGCGAATGTCGAGGCCGGGATGATGAGTGACGCGGCGAGCGTCATGATGCCGAGCATCCCCGTGGCGAGGCGGCGGCGGGCGTGTGACTGGTTCCGCAACGTGGTCTCCTTCCCGTTCGGATCCCCGTGATGAGCCCGGGGTCCGTGTGTCGGTGTCGGTGCTTGCCGACTGCCGCGACGATGGCCGTCGGGGATGAAGAGCGCGTTAAGGGTCGGCGCGATGCGCGATCGATCGGCCCCGGTGGTGCCGCGACGCACCGCTCGCGGGTCGGCCATGATGACCGCGATGGACGACTACGAGCTCATCGACATCGGCGGCGCGGGCCGCCTGGAACGGTTCGGCGAACGGACCGTGGACCGCCCAGCCCCCGGCTCCCTCGGGTCACGCGTCGATCAAGCCGCCTGGCGCAGCGCGGATCTCCGCTTCGATCGAGATGGTGGCTGGAGCGGACCGGCGGCCGATGCCGGCATGTGGCTGGCACGGTTCGGCGTCGTGACGCTCGAACTGCAACCGACCGACGCCGGGCAGGTCGGTGTGTTCCCGGAACACGCGGCGCTGCTCCCGTGGCTTCTCGCGACGAGTGGCGACCGCGTCCTCCACCTGTTCGCGTACACGGGGCTCGTGACGCTGGCCCTCGCGGCCGCCGGGCGGACAGTGACCCATGTGGATGCCGCTCGCCCGGCCGTCGCCTGGGCTCGACGCAATGCGGCGCGCTCCAAGCTCTCGGATCGGCCGGTTCGCTGGATCGTCGACGACGCCCGTGAGTTCGTGGCCCGCGAGGCGCGCCGTGGTCGCCGCTACGACACGGTGATCCTCGATCCGCCGACCTATGGGCACGGGACCGGCGGTCGGACGTGGCGGCTCGACACGGACCTGCCGGCCCTGCTCGAGTCGATCCGGACCGTCCTGGAGCCGGATGGATCGGCACTTCTCACGGCGCACACGCCGGGGATCGGCGAGCGTCAGTTGGCGGCCGAGCTGCGGGCAGGTCTGCGCCGACAGGCCGGCGACATCGAGACCGGCGAGCTGTCGATCGCGTCTCGCGACGGCCAGCGCCTCGACCTTGGGGTGTTCGCCCGGGTGGCTGGGAAGCGATGATGACGCCGATGCCATCCCCTACCCCACCCTCGATCACGAGCCGCTCGAACCCGCGGGTCACCGCCGCCGCGGGCCTGCGTGACCGGCGTGAGCGCGATCGGCAGGGCCTGACTCTCGTCGACGGGGCACGCGAGACCCGACGCGCGATCGCGGCCGGCGCTGACGTCGTCGAGGTCTACGTCTGCGAGCCGCTCCTGGCCGGTCCCGATGCGCGGGCTGCGCTCGATGCGCTCACGGAGCGAGCAATCCCGGTCACGACCGTGAGCGAATCCGTCTTCGAGCGTCTGGCCTTCGGCGAACGTGCCGAGGGGCTGCTTGCAGTGGTCCGCATCCCGGACCTCGATCTGGCGAGGCTCGTCCTCCCCGTCGACCCGCTGATCGCCGTCATCGAAGGCGTCGAGAAGCCGGGCAACGTCGGCGCGATCCTGCGCTCGGCCGATGGAGCGGGCGTCGACGCCCTGATCGTCGCATCGCCGCGAACGGACCCGTTCAACCCGAACGCCATCCGCGCGAGCGCGGGCACGATCTTCTCGGTCCCGCTGGCGGTCGCGACGTCCGAAGCTGCGCTCGCCTGGCTCCGCGCCAACGGGGTGCGCACCATCGCGACGCGTATCGGCGCCCCGACCATGTATACCGGCGCGGATCTGCGAGGACCGTTGGCCATCGTGCTCGGCACCGAGGCGGACGGGTTGTCCGCGGTCTGGACCGGTGCGGACATCGACGCGGTCGGGATCCCGATGCGCGGCCTCGCCGACAGTCTCAATGTCTCGGTCAGTGCCGCGGTCCTTCTCTACGAGGCTCGCCGGCAACGCGACCGTCATACGGGGGGCGCAGACTGACCGGATGGACACCTTCGACTTCGTCATCATCGGAGCCGGTCCCGCCGGCGAGGCGGCCGCCTACAAGGCCCGCGAACTCGGGGCCACGGTCGCCGTCGTCGATCGCGAGTGGTTCGGTGGCAGCTGTCCGCATATCGGCTGCGTCCCTTCGAAGGCGCTGCTCAACAGCGCCGCGCACCATGCTGCCAACCCGGCGTCCTACAGCTGGTCGCGCGCCTCCACCAGACGGGATTACATGGTGAACCGGGCCGCCGACGCCGCCGAGCCCGACGACTCGAGCCACGTCGCCGCCCTCGAGAAGGCCGGTGCAGTCGCCTATCGCGGCGAGGGCTGCATCTCGGGCATCGGCACCGTCAGGGTCACGCACGATGGGACCAGCCACGAACTCGGGACGACGAACGTCGTCATCGCCGTCGGGTCGACCTCGAAGGTCCCGCCCCTCGATGGCCTCGACGCGATCCCGTTCTGGACGAATCGCGACGCCACGCTTGCTCGCGACCTGCCACAGAGCCTGCTGATCCTCGGCGGCGGTCCCACCGGCTGCGAACTTGCCCAGGTCTACGCGCGGTTCGGCGTGCCGACGACCATCGTCCAGTCCGGACCGCGGCTGGCCCCCACGGATCATCCGCGCAATTCAGCGGCGACGAAGACCACCCTCGAAGCCGACGGCGTCACCGTCCGGTTGGGCGTGCGGGCGCTGCGTGCGCATGCCGCCGCCGGATCAGATGGCGCGCACGTCATCGACCTCGATGACGGGTCCACGGCCGAAGGCCACGCCATCCTGCTCGCGGTCGGCCGGACCTTCCCGATCGACGACCTTGGGCTGGAGCACTACGGGGTGGACACGACGGGCCGGACGCCCTACCCGCGGGACGGCCGGTTGCGGATCGCGGACGGGCTCTGGATCGTCGGCGACTCGGCCGGCCCGGAGCTGCATACGCATCAGGCCCATTACCAGGGCGAACTGGCGGTCCGGATGGCACGTGGCGAGGCGATCACGCCGGACTATCGCGCCCTTCCCCGAGCGACCTACACGGAACCCGAGGCGGCCTCGGTCGGCGTCACGCTCGATGAGGCGATCGCGAACGGGGTGGATGCCTTCGAACTCGTGGCCGACTTTTCGAGGACCGCACGGGGCTACGGTCTCGAGGCGACGAGCGGCCACCTGACGATCGTCGTGGACCGACGCAGCCACGAGCTGGTCGGCGCCGCAATGGCCTGCCCCGACGCATCGGCCGCCATCCACGAATGCGTCCTCGCGATCAAGGCGCGGGTCCCGGTCGAGATCCTCGCGGAGACGATCCACGCCTTCCCGTCGACGTCGCGCGTCCTCAACGGCTTGTTCGCCGACGCGCGCCGCGAACTCGAGCGACCTGGCAGCATCGTCACGACGTGACGCGCTCGACGACGGCCTAGCGCCCGAAGACCACCTCGCCATCGATCAGGACGAGTGACGGACGCGCCGTGGCGAGGGCCCCACCAGGCTCCACGGGCTCGTCGATCGCCGCCGCCGGGATGACCGCGAGGTCGGCCCGTTGACCGGGGATCAACCGACCGCGATCGAGCTCCCGAGCGGCACCGGCCGGATCGATGCACGCGGCGCGCAGCGCTCGCTCCAGGCTGATCGCCTCATCTGGTCCGAATACGGCCGTCCCGGCTGGCCAGCGCGGATCCTCGCGCACGACCGCCATCGCCACGCCCGGCCACGGGTCGAATGACTCGACCGGCGCGTCAGTCCCGAACGCCACGATCGCGCCGGTCCGGACGAGCGATGCCAGCGGGTAGCCCCGGCTCTCGGCGCGATCGCCCCACACCCGCCGGGCCTGCGCGGCATCGCTCCCGATATGCACCGGCTGGATGCTCGCGGCGATGCCGTTGGCCGCGAACCGCGGACGGTCGGCAGCGTGGACCATCTGGGCGTGCTCGATGCGGGGCAGCAACGGCAGGTCACGTGGGACCGTGCTGAGCACGTCCAGGGCCGCCCGCACCGCCGCATCCCCGATGGCGTGGATCTGGGTCGCGATGCCGGCGGCGGACGCCCGCGCAACGCGCTCGGCCAGCTCGTTGGGCGTCGTCTGCCAGACTCCCCGGCGCAGGTGTTCCGGGAGCGGGCGGTCGGGGTCGGGTTCGATGTCGTCGAGAAGCGCTGCCGTGCGCGACCCCATCGACCCATCGGCGAAGCACTTCTGCCAACCGATCCGAGCCCATCCGGCCGGGTCGCTGCCAAGGACCAGGCCGCTGCGCAGACCACCGGCGATCGCCGTCGCCAGGGCATCGTCGCGGAGGCTGGCGTGGAGGCGGACCGGGAGCTCGCCGGCATCCGATAGGTGGGCATAGGCCGGGAAGGTCAGCTCCATGTGCGGATCGGGCGACAACCAGCCTGGGTCATGCACCGCCACCACGCCCAGCGCCACGAGGGCGCGTCCGACGATGGCCACTCCGGCTTCCAGGGCGGCCTGATCGAGGGCGGGCTGATGCAGCTTCACGAGGCGGGTCGCCGTCTCGCGCAGGATCCCTGTGGGAGCCCCATCGGCGTCCCGGTCGATCACGCCACCGGCAGGGTCCGGCGTCTCGCCGCCCAGCCCGCCGGTCCGCAACGCCGCATGGCTTGCGACGAGCGAATGGTGATCGTGCGCCCACAGCGTCATTCGGCGGCCCGGTGCCACGCGCTCGAGGTCGTCCGCGCTCGGCCAGCGTCCCCAGCGGTCGGGATCCCAGCCGTGCCCGTCGAGCCAGATGTCCGGGTCAGCCGTGGCGTTGTGGGCCGCGGCCACCCGAGTCATCGCCTCCTCGAACGTGAGCGCGCCGCTGAGATCCACCTGGTGCAAGGCCGCCGCGGCACTCGCGAGGTGGAGGTGCGCGTCGGTGAGTCCGGGAACGGCCACAGTACCCGGCTCCAGCATGATCCGCTGCGTGAACGGATCGGCACGAGTCTCCAGATCCACCTCGGACCCGGCGAAGGCCACGCGTCCGTCGCGGATCCCGATCGCCTCGACCCAGCCGAACCCCGCCGATCCGGCGAGCGTCGCGATGCGACCGGTGATCAGCAGATCGAGCGGCACGGCTCAGTCTCGGTCGGGCGGGTCGGACGGTCCAGCGTGAGGCGGCGGCACGTCGTCGGTCGGCGGCACGTCGTCGGTCGGCGGCACGTCCGGCACCGGGTTCGCGAACACGATCGGGACCGGCGCGACCACCGGCGGCTGCCGGTCGCGCTCCCGCCAGGTCGGACGATCGGCGCCAAGGGCCGCGGCGATCGGGTCGACCGTGTCCGGGTCCGCCGCCCGACGGTCGCCCGCTGAGGGCAGGGGGCCGCGCAGCACGATCGACGCCAGGCCGGCCGCCGCGATGACGATCGCCACGGTCAGCAGCACGGCCGTGGTGCCGACGAGGTCCGAGATCGGACCGACGATGATGATCGGGATGAAACTGGCCACCGACAGGAGCATGCCCAGGATCCCGAAGACGCGGCCGCGCACATCCTCGGGCAGGTCTTCCTGGAGCTGGGTCTGGGCCGGGATCGCCACGAATGCGTAGGCGATCCCTGCGAGCAGGGCGATGACGATGACGACAGCCAGAAGCGAGGTCACGCCAGACAGGTCCAGGCCGCCTGGTGCATCTGCACGCTGGAGTAGCCGGCTGATCGGACCAGAGACCGCCAGGAGCCCCAGCAGGACGCCCAGCGCCACGAGGCCGCCCTCGATCACCCGCCGACGTGGCAGGTATCGGCCGTACGCGTTGAGCAGCAGGATCCCCGTCACGATACCGAACCCGAGCGGCAGGACGATCACCGCAAAGCTCTTGGGGTCGAGCCCGAGCGTCTGCTTCGCGAAGTCGCCACCGAGCACGCCGAGCACGCCGACGAGCGACGCGGCGATGCCGAGATAGATCAGCGACCAGCTGATCGAGCGGTTCGCGCGCACGAAGTCGATCCCCTCGCGGAGTTGACCGATGGTCGAACTGAACGCCTGCTCCGCTCCACGCACGCCGAACCGTCCTTCGGCATGGAGATCGCGCTCGGGTGGTGGGGATGACGGCAGCAGGAAGCAGAACACCGCCGCAAGGCCGTAGAGCGCGGCCACGATGATGATCACCGCGCTTGGCGACGCGATGTTCACGATCAGCGGTCCCAGCAGTGCGAACCCCAGCGCGAACGCCGCATTCAGCGTGAGCGTGAAGATCCCGTTCGCGGCGAGCAGGAGGCGACGATCCACGACCAGCGGGATCATCGCAGCCTCCGCCGGCGAGAAGAAGACGGTCACGGTCGAGATGAGGGCGTTGAGGATCAGGATGGCGGCCAGGTTCGTCCCGAACAGCCAGAGCAGCAGGAAGCCGACGCCGCGCAGCACGTTCGTGGCGATGAGGATCTTGCGCCGGTCGAGTCGGTCGACATAGACCCCGGCCACCGCGGAGAAGAGGACTGCCGGCAGCAGGAAGGTCAGGATCAGCACGCTGACCACGGTCTTCAGCCCGGTCGACTGCAGGACGATGACCGTCAGCCCGTACAAGACCATGTTGCCGCCGATCTGGGTCGCGGCCTGCGAGAGCCAGAGGCGGAGGAACGCCCGATTTCGGAAGACGTCGAGGGCGCCGGGCTCCAGCGGATCGGACGCGGCCTCGACCGTCACGTGGAAGGGCCCGGCCGCTTCGGCGTCAGCGCATCGGTAAGGATCGGATCCCCGCGCTCCACGAATGCGCCGATCCGTCGTTCGAGGGTCCGCCGCTCCAGGAGGACGTGCCGGGCACAGCCCTGGCAGCGCAGCCCGATATCCGCACCGACGCGGTCCACGAGCCACGTATCGGTGCCGCAGGGGTGCGCGCGGCGGAGCCGCAGGACATCGCCCACGAGGAACTGGAGCACGGTGGAGTCGGTCATCCGGCGGGTCAGGGTATCAAAGCCGCGGATGCCCGTCGCTCGGGGCGAGGTCCCGCCGGGTGCCTGGCAGCTCGATCGCGTCCAGGGGCGTGACCGTCACCGCGACGTCCGGCTGGGTGGCCGCCAGCTGGGCGATGATGCCGCCCGAGCGCGTGAGCGAGCCCGTCAACTGGTCGCTCGATCCGATCGCCTCGATGTCGAACGCATCCCCGAGCGGCACCCCGTCGATGGCGGCCGCACCGGCATCGCCGACGATGACCACACCCGGGACCAGCCGGATCCCGTCGACCGCGATCGCCTCGGCTCCGACGTTGCGCAGCTCGTTGACGAGACCCTCGATGCCGGAGCCGTCGATCGGGCCGTTGATCGTGATGGTCACGCCAGGCCCCTCGACGCCGTCGAGGCCGGCATACGCGCGGACCCGTCGAAGGTCGTTCCGGATCTGGTCGATGGAAGCGTCGCCACGCGACTGGGCCGATGTCAGCGAACCGTATTCGACCTGGAGCGTGGCCACCTCCGTGCGCAGCTGGTCGTTCCGCGCATTCAGGTTCGCGACCAGGACAGTCAGATCCTGCGCCGACAGGGCGGCCAGCCCGGCATCGGCCGCCTGGGCGCGCAGCTGGACGACGACCAGGAGGCCCAGGATGAACGCGACCAGCGTGATCGTGAGCTGATTTCGACGACGATCCATCCGATCAGCTCCCCGGGATGCGCGACGGCGCACTCGTCGGGGCGCTCGTCGCGCTCGGGGACGGCGCGGGGCGCGAGAAGCGCAGGGAGACCGTGCCGGCGAAGGCCGGCAGGTCGACGGACGGCGGCTCCGCGAACGACAGCCGGATGCCGAAGCCTTCGGCCCGCGCATGCACGAAGTCGATGAACGCCGGGAGCGCCGCGAGCCGTGCGTACAGGT
>JBBQLI010000044.1:0-23206 GCA_038327765.1 Candidatus Limnocylindrales bacterium
TGCAAGCACCGTCGAGATCTCTCATGGTTCAGGGCCCCTTCGGGCAAGACCTACGATACCCGGCGGCAACCCTGGCTGGCTAGATGGGTTATCCACGAGTTTCGAAGATCGTGGTCGTCTGGCGGGATGTTATCCACACGCTGTCCACGAAGGGTGACGGACCGTGCGTGATGTCAGGCGCGCGTCGCGCGGATCCGCTCGATCGCGACGTCGATGCCATCGGTCCATGGCTCGCCGTGGCCGGGTAGCACGAAGGCCGCATCGATGCCGTCGAGCCGCTCCAGCGAGGCCACGGCCAGCACGGCGTCGGCGGTGAAGGGCGCGATCATCGGGCCGGTGTCCCCGCTCATCACGGAGTAGGTGGCGATCGCGTCGCCCATGAACAGCGTGCTCTTCGACGCGACATGCAGGACCGCACTGCCCGGTGTGTGGCCCGGGACCAGGATGACCTGCGGCGCGCCGGGCACATCGAGCGTCGCACCGTCACCGAAGGTCGCGACCTCGCCCAGGTGCCTCGTCCGCAACGCGCCGTGGGTCAAGGAGTAGGCCGCGAAGCTCGCGATCGCGCCGATGCGCTTCTTGCCGTCCATCTTGGCCGGGTTCGGGACCTCACCGCGAGCCAGCGCCGCATCGAGTTCGTGGACCCTGACCGGCCAGTGGCGCTCGACCCTCCCCCGCTCGGCGAAGCCGATGTGATCCGAGTGGCCGTGGGTCAGCACGATGGCACGAACGTCGTCGAGCGAGCGGCCCATCGCGGCCAGTTCGGCCGGCAGGTCATCCCACAGTCCGGGTACCCCTGCGTCGATGATCGTGACCTCGCCCGCGTCTTCCAGCAGGTAGGCATTGATCGTGCCCCGGCCGAGGCGATGGATGCCGTCCGTGATCTTCATGGCGGAATCCTAGCGTTCGAGGGGCCAGGTCATCTCGCCATCCAGGCGCGGCAGGCCGTCCTCGTCGACATCGATCGAAACGGATCGGCCGTCGACCTCCAGCAGCCAGGACCGCGGCGACGTGCGATCGAGGCGGGCACGGGCCGTCGTCGGTTCGAGCGAACGCCCGACGGTCACGACCCGGATGTCGATCGATGCGCCGACCGATACCTCCGCGCCGAACGCATGCGCGATCACCGCGACCGTGACGGGACACCCGGCTACGTCGAGGTGCTGACGCGGGCCCCACGGCAGCTCCACGTGGCGGACGCCGTCGGGAGTGACGACGTTGCCGTGCAGCCGGGAACCGTCGTGATCGGGGTGAAGGGTCAGCAGGCCGGCCGCCGTGACCACCTCGAGCCGCGTGGGCCGGCGATCGAGGCCGACCTCCAGGAGCAGCGCCAGCCCGACACCGGATGCGTCCGCCAGCGATGCCCGCCAGCGGCGCCCGCGGGTCCCGTCGGCCGCGGTCCAGACCAATCTGCTGTCGTCGTCCAGGGACGCGCGACCGGCACGGCGGAGCCACTGGCTCACGACGCTGCGCCTACCTCGCCGGCCTGGGTCACGCGCCACGTCTCGGCAACGGCCGTCAGCTCGCCGGCCAGCGACGGCGCCACGCGCCCGGTGATCCGCACATCGTGGGAGCGGTAGTCGACATCGACGGTCCCGCGCTCGCGGACTCGTGCCAGCAGTTCGCCCGCCGCGTACGGGAGTGTCACGTCGATGTCCACCCAGAGTGAGGCGAGCAGCGCCGCGATCTCGGCCCGCAACGTGTCCATGCCGAAGCCGGTCCTCGCCGACACGAACACGGAACCCGCGACCGCCGGCGCCGGGTTGTCGGCATCGAGGGCGGTGGGTTCGAGCAGGTCGGCCTTGTTGTAGGCCACGAGCCGTGGCTTGTCGCCGGCACCCAGCTCATCGAGCACGGTCTGGACGGTGGCCCCGTGTTCGTCGAGGTGACCGTCGGAAGCGTCGACGACCTCGATGAGGATGTCGGCGCGGTTGACCTCCTCGAGCGTGGCGCGGAACGCGTCGACCAGCTGGTGCGGCAGCTTGTGGATGAACCCGACCGTGTCGGTCACGATGGCAGTCTGCCCGTCACCCAGCTTCACCTGCCGACTGGTGGGATCGAGCGTCGCGAACAGCTTGTCGGCGGCCAGTGCCACCTCGGACCCGACCAGGGCATTGAGCAACGTGGACTTGCCGGCATTCGTATACCCGACGATGCCGACCGTGGGCCACAGCCGGCGATCGCGGCCACGTGCCGCGGTCTCACGCTGCTGGCGGACCTGCTCCACGCGCTCCTTCATCTTGGCGATGCGCGTCCGGATGATCCGGCGGTCGGTCTCCAGCTGGCTCTCACCGGGACCCCGGGTGCCGATCCCGCCACCCGTCCGCGACAGGTGGGTCCACAGCTTCGTCAGCCGCGGCAGCTGGTATTCGAGCTGGGCCAGCTCCACCTGGAGTCGACCCTCGTGGGTCTGCGCATGGAGCGCGAAGATGTCCAGGATCAGGCGACTGCGGTCGATGACCTTGACGTTGAGCAGCTCCTCGAGGGAGCGCTGCTGGGCCGGGGAGAGCTCGTCATCGGCGATCAGCACGTCGAAGCCGGTCTCGCGCTTGGCCGCCGCCAGGTCCTCCGCCTTGCCCTTGCCGATGTACGAGTTCGGGTCGACGTGCCGGCGGTTCTGCCACTCGGCGCCGACCACGGTCGCACCGGCCGTGGTCGCAAGGTTTGCGAGTTCGGCCAGTGAGTCCTCGGCGGTCCAGCCGTCGTCGCTCCCGGTGTCGACGGCGATGAGGAACGCCTTCTCGGCGGGTGGGGCGAGGTCGATGAGGTCGTGCGGCATGGCCGGGGAAGGATAGCCCCGTTCCGTCAGCGGCCGCTGCCGGCGAACCGGTCCGTCGCGGTGATCAGCGCATCGGTGATGCCGGGTTCGCTGAAGGCGTGCCCCGCGTCGTCGATCAGGAGGAACTCCGCCTCCGGCCAGGCCCTGTGCAGATCCCACGCCGTGATGGCTGGCGTGCAGATGTCGTACCGGCCCTGGACGATGACACCCGGAATGTCGCGCAGGCGGCCGGCATCGCGGATGAGCTGACCCTCGTCCATGAACCCGGCATGCCGGAAGTAGTGGTTCTCGATGCGGGCGAAGGCCAGCGCGAAAGCGGGCTCGCTGAACTCGGCGATCGTCTCGGGGTGCGGAAGCAGGTGGATCGTCGCAGCCTCCCAGACGCACCAGGCCACGGCTGCCACGCCGCGGACCTCGGGATCGGGATCGGTCAGGCGCCGGTGATAGGCCCCGATCAGGTCATGCCGCTCGTCCTGCGGGATGGGCGCGATGAAGTCGGCCCAGCGGTCCGGGAACAGGTTCGCCGAGCCGCCTTCGAACGCCCAGGCGAGTTCCGAGGCTCGCAGGGTGTAGATGCCGCGCAGGATGAGCTCGCTTACGCGCTGCGGATGCGTCTCGGCATACGCCAGGCCGAGGGTGCTCCCCCACGACCCGCCGAAGACCAGCCAGCGCTCGACGCCGAGCATCGCGCGGAGTCGTTCGATGTCCGCGACCAGGTCCCATGTGGTGTTGCTCGAGAGGTCCGCGCCGTGCACGCCCGCGTTCGGGGTGCTCTTGCCACAACCACGCTGGTCGAATAGGAGGACGCGGTACCTGGCCGGGTCGAACGCACGACGGTGGGCCGGCACGATCCCGCCACCCGGTCCGCCATGGAGGAAGACCGCTGGTTTGCCGCCCGGGTTCCCCACGAGCTCCCAATGGATCGACTGGCCGTCGCCGACATCCAGCATCCCCTGCTCGTCTGGCTCGATCTCCGGATAGAGGGTGCGCATCGTGGTCTCCTCGATGGTCGGTAGGCTGGTGGGCTGGTGGGGCTGAAGTCAGGCGTCGACGAGCCGACGGGCACGATCGAGCGCCGAGGCGAGGGGCAGACGGTCGGTGGCGTCGAGCCAGTCGATGCCGGCTTCGGCACGGAACCATGTTCCCTGGCGCTTCGAGAATGCCGCGTTCCGCTGGGCATCGAGCGCGACCGCGGCCGGTAGCGTCAGCGTGCCATCGAGCACGGCCCACGCCTCCCGGTAGCCGATGGCACTGAACGCGGGGAGCGCCGGGTCGAACCGTTCGCGGAGCGCCCGAGCCTCGTCGACCAGACCGGCATCGAACTGGGCCTGGGCACGGGCGTCGATCCGCTGTCGGTGCACGTCAGGGTCCACCTTCAGGCCGAGCCAGAGGAGCGGCCCGTCGTAGCCTCGCGGCGTGGGCAGCGGCGTGTCGCCCTGGAGTTCGGCGATCTCGAGCGCCCGGACCACGCGGCGCGGGTTCGCGCGGTCGACCCGGGCCGCCAGGTTCGGAGCCAGGCGCTCGAGACGGGTGAGGAGCGGCCCCAGCCCATCGGCCAGCGCCTGGTTCTCGAGATGCTCGCGCAGGATCGGGTCCGCAGGGAGGGCCACCGTATCGATGCCGCGCGCGACGGCCCGGAGGTAGAGCCCAGTCCCGCCGGCAAGGATGGCCACGCCACTCCGCGGTCGCAGATCCGCGAGGACCGCGGCCGCGTGCGCTACGAAGGCGGCGACGCTGAACGACTGATCGGCCTCCACCAGATCCAGGCCGTGATGTCGAACGCGGGCACGGTCCGCGGCACTGACCTTGGCCGTCCCGATGTCCAGACCGCGGAACACCTGCCGCGAATCGGCGGAGATGACCTCGGTCGGGTGACCGTCAGCGATGAGGGCCTCGGCCAGCTCGATCGCAAGGGGCGTCTTGCCGGTCGCGGTCGCTCCGGCGAGGACGATGAGCGACGGCGCGGACAGCCTGCTCAGGCGAGCGTGCCCCGGAGTGCATATGGCCCCGCGTGCTCGATGCGGACCGTCACCTCGCGGCCGACCAGCTCCAGCGGTCCGCGCAGATGGACCAGCTTGTTGCCACGCGACCGACCAGCGAGGCGGGGCGCATCGGCCGTGGCCGAGTCGGCGGCCTCCGCATCGTGTGCCTCGTGCTCGTGCGAGCGCGGGGGCGTCACGGTGTCGACCAGCACCTCCACGTCGCGTCCCAGCCACGCCTGATTCCGTTCGAGACCGATCGTCTCCTGGAGCGCGAGGAGTTCGTTCAGGCGGCGTCGCTTGACATCGGCCGGCACGTCATCGGGGAGTTTGGTGGCGGGCGTCCCGGGTCGTGGTGAATAGGCTGCCGCGAAGACCTGGTCATAGCGGACGGTCCGCAGCAGGTCCAGGGTGGACTGGAACTGCTGCTCACTCTCGCCGCAGAACCCCACGATGATGTCCGTCGAAAGGCTGATCGCCGGCACGGCGTCGCGGATCCGCGACAGGCGTTCCTGGTAATGCTCGATCGTGTATTGGCGGCCCATGCGTCGCAAGACCGCGTCAGCGCCCGACTGGACCGGCAGATGCAGGTGCTCGCAGATGCTGTCGCAGTCCGCCAGCGCCGCGATCAGTCGATCCGAGAGATCCCATGGGTGCGACGTCACGAACCGGAGGCGCCCGATCGCCGGTCGCCCGTCGGCGGTGCGCAGGGCGTCCACGGTGCGGATCAATTCGGCAAGGTCCGGGCGACCATGGAGATCGAGCTGGCGACCCGCCCAGCGATCCGTGCCGACGTGGGCGAAGCGTGCCTCCGGCGCAAGGTCGTGGCCGTACGAGTTGACGTTCTGGCCGAGCAGCGTGATTTCGCGATAGCCTGCCGCCACCAGGTCGCGCGCCTCGTCCACGATCTCGTCGAACGGGCGGCTGCGTTCCGGCCCGCGACTGATCGGCACGATGCAGTACGTGCAGGTCTTGTCGCAGCCGTAGATGATCGGAAGCCAGGCGCTGATCGCGGAACCGCGCGCCACGGTCCCCTCCCCCACGGCACGAGCCCGTGTCGCCGGCATCGCATCGGCGACACCCACCACGGTCCGTCCGACGACCGTCGTCGCGCCGATCGCCCCGATCGGCGCCTGCGCGGAGGCGAGCCCCAGCCGATCGACCAGCTCCGGCTCTTCGTCGGGTCGCAGGAAGAGATCCACGGCCGGATACCGGCGGCGCAGGCCGGCCCGATCGGGTTCGCGCACGGAACAGCCGGTCATGACGACGCGCAACGACGGGTTCGACGCCTTGAGGGTCGCCAGCTGCCCCTGCCGTCCGATCACCTTCTGTTCGGCGCCCTCGCGGATGGCACAGGTATTGATGACGATGAGATCGGCCGTGTCGAGCGAGGCCGTCTCTTCGCAGCCGGCCTGCAGGAGACGCCCGGCCATCTCCTCGGAATCGCTCCGGTTCATCTGGCAGCCCAGGGTCCAGACGTGGAACCGCGGCAGTGCCCGTGCCTCGGGGAGGTACTCGCCTAGACGCGCATCGGCCGGACCCAGCGCGCGGCGAGGCGAGGACGACGGCGGTGGCGGCGCGATCTCGAGCATCGGGAGTTCGCGGCCGGGCAGACGGGTCTGGGTCACGTGCCTACGGTACCGCGTTCGGCGTGGGCCTCAGCGAGCGCACGTGTGAGTGGCGGGCGGACCTGGGGCGGCACCCACAGGCCCGCGTGTGCCTCGGCGTACGTGCCTAGGTCGCCGTGGTAGTCGCTCCCGCCGGTCTTGATAAGGCCCAGTGTCTCGGCGACTCCGCCCACCGACGCCACGGTCGCTGCATCGAAGGTTCGGTAGTAGACCTCGAGACCCAGCAATCCGTCGCCCTGCAATTCGCGCACGATATCGATGCGGTGGGACGCCTCGCCGAAATGGGCGAGGGCCGGGACACCGCCTGCTGCACGGACGGCGGCGATGGCCTCGGTGGGCCCCATCCCGGTCCGGGGCACATAGGCCGGCTGGCCCCAGGCCAGGTATCGCTTGAAGGCATCCTCGACGGTCGCGGCATGCCCGGCTGCGATGAGCGCACGTGCGACGGTCGGTCTGCCCAGGGCATCGTCGTCATCGGCGACCAACGCGTCCACCTGCACATCGATCGACAAGCCGAGATCGCGGAGGAGCGTCACGGTCCGGTCGAATCGGCGGCGGCGCTGCGCCCGCTGCGCCACGAGTGCAGCTTCGAACGCCTGATCGTCCGGGTCCATCCCGAACCCAAGGATGTGGAGCTCCCCCTCCATCAGGCCAAGATCGCGAGTCACGATCGCGTTGATCTCGACGCCGGGCAGGAGGGTCATCCCGGGCGGTACCGCACCGGCAGCCACCACCTCGCGATAGCCGGCGAGCGTGTCATGGTCCGTGATGGCCATGAACGTGACGCCGACCGCCGCTGCGTCGGCGATGAGCGTCGCTGGTGCGACTACCCCATCGGAACGCGTCGTATGGGTATGCAGGTCGATGGTGGACGGCTCGGGCGGGATCACCCGTCCTTCACCGACCGCCGCCAGCGGATCGTGACGTCGTCGGCGCGTCGACGCCACGACTCAGGCTTCCAGCAGTCGCTGGATCCGCTCGATCGCGAGCGCCCGGCCCGTGGCGGGGTCGATGTCGATCTGGCAGGCGTTGAAGATCACCGCTCCCTCCCCCACTTCGAAGCGGGTCGGCAGGGCGTTGATGAAGCGCGGCAGGACGGTCCGCGGCGCGAACCCGATCACGCTCCAGATCGGCCCCGTCATCCCCAGGTCGGTCTGGTAGGCGGTGCCGTTGGGGAGGATCCGCTCATCACCCGTGACCACGTGCGTGTGGGTCCCGACCACCACGCTGACCCGCCCGTCGAGGTGGAGCCCCAGGGCGTTCTTTTCGGAGGTCAGCTCGCAATGGAAATCCACGAGGCGGATCGGTGGCAGCGGCTCGGATGACTCGTCGAGCAGCCGATCGGCATCGGTGAATGGATTCTCGATCTGCTGCATATAGGTTCGGCCCTGGAGGTTCACCACGGCGACGTCGGAACCGTCCAGCGCGCTGTAAACGCCCCAGCCGCGCCCGGGGACCTCGTGCGTGCCGTAATTCAGCGGGCGCAGGACCCGGTCATTGGCATCGAGGAAGGGATAGATCTCGCGCTTGTCCCAGATGTGGTTGCCCGAGGTGATCACATCCACGCCGGCAGCCAGGAGTGAGGACGCCGTCGATGGCGTGAGGCCCATGCCACCGGCCACGTTCTCGCCGTTGGCGGTGACGAAATCGATGCCTCGCTCGTCGCGGAGGCCGGGCAGGATCCCTTCGACGGCTTCACGGCCGGGCTTGCCGATCATGTCGCCGATCATCAGGATCCGGCATGCGCCGGAGGGGCGCGGCGCGTTGCCGTTGGGCGGATTCCCGAGTCTCGTCCGCCCGATGGGGGCGTCAGGCGCCGCTACTTCGCGAACTCCACGGCCCGCGTCTCGCGGATGACCGTCACCTTGATCTGGCCCGGGTAGGTCAGCTGTTCCTCGATCTTGCGGACGATGTCGCGGGCGAGCCGTGACGCGGTGAGGTCGTCGATCTCCTCGGGTCGAACGAGGATGCGGACCTCGCGCCCTGCCTGGACCGCGAAGGACCGCTCCACGCCGCTGAAGCTCTCGGCGATCGCCTGAAGATCCTCGAGACGCTTGACGTAGGTGTCCATCGATTCGCCGCGGGCACCCGGTCGCGAGGCGCTGATCGCATCAGCTACCTGGACGATGGGCGCCTCGAGGCAGGTGTACTCGACTTCCTGGTGATGCGCGGCGATCCCGTTGATGACCCTGGCCGGCAGGTTGTGGCGCTGGGCGATGGCGGCACCGATCGCCGCGTGCGGGCCTTCGACCTCGTGGTCGACCGCCTTGCCGATGTCGTGGAGCAGACCGCCCATCTTGGCGATCTGGACATCCGCGCCCATCTCCGCGGCGATGACCGCCGCCAGGTGGCTGGTCTCGACGACGTGGTTCAGGACGTTCTGGCCGTAACTCGTCCGGAACTTGAGGCGGCCCAGCAGCTGGATGATCTCCGCGGGGAGGCCCGGCACACCGGCCTCGTAGGCGGCCCGCTCGCCGGCCTGCTTCATCACGAGGTCGACTTCGGCGCGGGCCTTGGCGACCACTTCCTCGATGCGGCCAGGGTGGATGCGGCCGTCGGCGATGAGCTTGGTGACGGCGATCCGCGCGACTTCGCGCCTCACCGGATCGAAGCCGGAGAGGATCACGGTCTCGGGGGTGTCGTCGATGATCAGGTCCACGCCGGTGGCCTGCTCAAGGGCACGGATGTTGCGTCCCTCGCGGCCGATGATGCGACCCTTCATCTCGTCGGATGGGAGATGCACGACGGAGACGGTGTGCTCCGCGGTGTGATCCGCGGCCACGCGCTGCATCGCGGTGATGACGATATCGCGAGCCTTCTCCTGGGCGCCCTCCCGAGCGCTGCGCTCGATGGCCCGCGCGATCTTGACGGCGTCGTGCTCGGCCTCGTCGCGGACCGCCTCGATCAGCACGTTCTTGGCGTCGTCGGCGGACATCCCCGACGCACGCTCCAGCGCCACGACCTGCTCCTGGGTGGCGCGGGCGAGTTCCTCACGCGTCTTGTCGAGTTCGCGTTCACGCTCAAGGAGTTTGCGATCGCGCTGTTCGAGCATGTCCGTGCGCTGATCGAGCTGCTCGTCGCGCGACAGGAGTCGGCGCTCGAGCCCGGCGAGTTCGGCGCGCTTGGCCCGGGCTTCGTCCTCGGCCTCGGCCTGGAGGCGGAGCTTCTCGTCCTTTGCCTCGAGGATCAGCTCCTTCTGGCGGGCTCTCGCTTCGGCCTCGATGCGGCGCGCTTCCGATTGCGCGGCCTTCATCGTCTGGGACGCCCAGATGCTTCGGACGATCACACCGAGTAGGGCTCCGCCGGCGGCGGCCACAAGGGCCACCACCACGACGACCGGTCCATCCATATCGCGATCCTCCCGTCCGCCCGACCCGCGCCGAGCGGAGGTCATGTCAAGTTCGTTCGTCGGAATCGAAGCGGCAGAGCTGGGTCGACGCCCCGTAGGCGACGGGATCCTCTCCGGAGGGCCGCGATCGAGACCGTGAGGTGAGCGAAAACGCCGCGATGACGGCGTGTTGATATCTGTCGCGTAGCCTACGGGCCGCAGCGCGGAGGGTCAACCGAGGCGGCACCCCGTCGCAACCCCTTCGCTCGGCTCCCGCATCGCGTGGGTCCGTTGCGGCATGTCCGTGACCGGAGAGGCATACTCGGCTCCGTGAAGGCGGAGCAGCGAGGACACGTGGACGGCGGCCTGCCGGAGTCGATCGAGACGGTCGTTGTGGGGGCAGGCCAGGCGGGCCTGATCATGAGCGAGCACCTTCGCGCGGCGGGTCGCGCGCACGTCGTCCTGGACCGTCGCGAGACCCTCGGCGGAGGGTGGCAGGATCGCTGGGACAGCTTCCAGCTCGTCACGCCGAACTTCCTCACCGGATTGCCCGGGATGCCGTACGACGGGACGGATCCCGACGGATTCATGACCCGGGACGGGATCGCGGGGCTGATCGACCGATACGCCCGGATCATCGAGGCGCCGGTCCGGCTCGGGACGACGGTCCAGCGGCTGGCAGCCGCCGACGGCGGCGCGCAGCGCTTCCGCCTTGAGACCGATCGCGGCACGATCCTGGCGCGGGACGTCATCGTGGCCACGGGTGCATTCCATGTCCCAAAGGTCCCCGCAGCCGGCTCCGGGATCTCGCCGCGTCTGTATCAGTTGCATGCGGACGCCTACCGGAACCCCGACGCTCTCCCGCCGGGTGGCGTTCTCATCGTCGGGTCGGGACAGACGGGCGTCCAACTTGCCGAGGAGCTCCACGAAGCGGGCCGGGAGGTGATCCTCGCCGTCGGTCACTGTGGGCGGTTCCCACGCCGGTACCGCGGCCACGACATCTTCTGGTGGATGCGCCAGCTCGTCGAGCGTGGTGACGAGGTGGGCACGCCGCTTCCCAGCGTGTCGACGCTGCCCGATCCGCGGGCGCGGTTCGCCTGCAATCCGCATCTTTCGGGGCACGGCGGGGGTCATGAGACGAACCTCCGACGGTTCGCGACGAACGGGATCCGGCTGGCCGGACGATTCGATGGCGTGGACGGCGAGCACGTCCGCTTCGTGGGGGATCTCGCGGCGAACCTGACCTTCGCCGACGAATTCTTCGACCAGCGGTTCCGAACGATGTTCGACACGTTCGCCGAACGCGCCGGCGTCCAGGCGCCACCGGACGACCGGGAACCGTTCCATTTCGAGGTCGCCGAGCTGACCGACCTGGATCTGGCTGCCGCAGGGATCTCGACGGTCCTGTGGACGACGGGCTACGCTCCGGATTACGGCTGGCTGGATCTGCCGGTCCTCGGAGACGGCGGTCTCCCGCGCCATCTCCGTGGCATCAGCGAGGTACCGGGGCTCAGCTTCCTCGGGCTCTTGTGGCAGCACACCCAGGCGTCAGCCAATCTCAGCGGCGTGGCGAACGACGCCGAGTATCTGGTCTCCCGATGGGAGTCCTGAAGCATCGTCGACGGGGACTCAGCCCTGGTCGATGCCGCCACACGCCAGCCACGTGTGTCCAGCCCCGATGAAGCCACCACCCAAGCGGATCCCGTTGCCGACGCGGGCGCGGACGGCTCCACTCGGATCCACGAGCTGCGATGGTGGCCCATGTCGCCCGATCCACCCGAACGGCCAGATCACGCCGCTCGAAGTCCCATCTGACATCTGGATCCCGAGTCCGGTGGCACGATCGTCGGTCAGGGTGCCGCTGATCAGCGCCGCCGGGCAGCCGGGTGGCGTCGCCGAACCAGGCGGCTCCATCGTCGTGATGACGAACTCGCCGGCATCCAGGGTCCGCAGCGGCGACTGACCGGGTCCGGCAGGTTGCGCCACTGGCACGCCGCAGCCCAGAACGGTCGCGGCGAGCAGGCTGGCCAGTGTGGCGTTCCGGAAGCTCATGCCCCTCCGTCGTCGGCGTCGACTTCGGACGCATCGACGAGCGCGGCCACCTCGCGACAGGTCTCCGGATCGAACCCGTTGCGAGCGAGCAGTGCGTAGGCGCGTTGGCGACGGTGCCGCGGATCGGCGACACGGGCGAAGGCGCGAGCGTGCTTAGCCATCAACCGTTCCGCGGCGGCGCGGTCGGGCGTCGGGCCGCCACCGGGTTCGTCGTCGTCCATGTGGGCGGCGGCGGCCTCCCGGCGCTCACGAAGGACCACATCCATCGTGGATCGCTCGATCCCCTTCAGGCGCAGTTCGTCACGCATGGCACGTTCGCCCCGTGGCCTCGACCGGTCACGCGACTCCACCCAGGCCCGCGCGAAGACCTCGTCGTCGAGCATCGAGAATTCGAGCAGCTTGGCGATCGCCCCTTCGATCAGGTCGGGGCGGTAGCCCGCCGACGTCAGGCGCCGCCGCACCTCTGCGACCGACCGCGACCGCGCCTCGAGGAACCGTCCAGCGGCCTCGAGGACGACCGCCGGCTCGTCGATCGCCGCACGTTCTTCGCGACGCTCGGCGAACGAGACGCGGCGACGTGCCACCGCGACCTACTCAGCCTCTCCGATCCCTTCGACCGGGATGATGACCTCGGTGAGCTTCCCGCGGATGCGCCCCTCGATGTCGAGGGCGACGGGCTTGTTGGCCCGCAGGAAGTCCTTCGACGCCTCGCGACCCTGACCCAGACGCGTCTCGCCGAAGTTGAACCAGGCGCCGGTTTTGCTGACGACGTCCATCGCGACACCGACGTCGAGCAGGCCGCCTTCCTTGGAGATGCCCTCGCCGTACATGACGTCGAACTCCGCAACGCGGAACGGCGGCGCGACCTTGTTCTTCACGACCTTGACGCGGACCCGGTTGCCCACCGATTCGGTACCGGTCTTGATGGTCTCGATTCGCCTGATGTCGAGGCGGACGGAGGCGTAGAACTTCAGGGCGCGGCCGCCCGGTGTGGTCTCCGGGTTCCCGAACATGACGCCGATCTTTTCGCGCAACTGGTTCGTGAACACGAGCGACGTATTCGAGCGCGATACCGCCCCGGTCAGCTTGCGCAACGCCTGGCTCATCAGCCTGGCCTGGATGCCCACGAACGAATCGCCCATCTCGCCTTCGATCTCGGCGCGTGGCACGAGGGCCGCCACGGAGTCGACGACGACGATATCGATGCCGCCGGACCGGATCAACGTCTCGGTGATCTCGAGTGCCTGCTCACCGGTGTCGGGCTGGCTGACGAGAAGCTCATCGACGTTGACGCCGCAGGCGCGAGCGTAACCGGGGTCGAGCGCGTGCTCGACGTCGATGAAGGCGGCGACGCCGCCGCGCGCCTGAGCCTCCGCGATGACGTGCTGGCAGACCGTGGTCTTGCCCGACGATTCCGGGCCGAAGATCTCGGTGATGCGGCCGCGCGGGATGCCGCCCACACCGAGGGCCAGGTCCAGCGCGATCGATCCGGTCGGGATCGTGTCGACTTCCTGACGTTCGCGCGAGCCCAGCTTCATGATCGCCCCGCGACCGAACTGCTTCTCGATCGCCAGGAGCGCCGCGTCGACCGCCTTGCCCCGTTCGGCTTGCGCCTTCTCCGTGGCCCGCTCGGTGCTTCGCTCTTCGGTCATCGCCATCGGTCCGTCACGCTCCTCATCGATCCGTTCGACCGGTCGCCGGGGCGGTCGCGATGGCGTCCGCTGGTCGGGTCAGGCCTCGTCTGTGTCGTCGGTCTCGACGACCCGTCGTTCCTTCCGTGGCTTCCGGATCAGCTCCACGTTCTGTGGCGGATCCGAGAGCGGTGAAAGTTTCTGCAGGCCATCGTTCTTGGCCTTCGGCTTCTTCTTGGCCTCTTTGCTCGGCCGGTCTCGCGAGCCCATCGCTGTGCCTCCGCGTCCTCAACACCATACGGATCGACCCTTCACGCCGACTGCACAGCGCCTTCACCACCCGTTATCCGGCCCGCGCGAAGGCGCAGTCCAGGCATCGAGGTGGAGAAGGAACCGGCCCGGATCGCGGCTCGGATCCTGTCCATGAAGTCTAGGGTGAAGGTCAGGTTGTGACAAGTCGCGAGCCGGTAGGCGAGCAGCTCCCTGGCCCGGAATAGATGAGCCAGATAGGCCCGCGAGAAGCGCGTGCAAAGGAGGCACGGACAGTCCGCCTGGACCGGACCCGGGTCATCCTGGAAGGCACTGTTCCGGATGTTCAGGCGCCCGCCGGGCACCCACAGCTGGCCGTTCCGGGCGACGCGCGCCGGAAGCACCGAGTCGAACAGGTCGACGCCGCGGTGGACGGCCTCCAGCAGGTCCGCTGGCGAACCCAGGCCCATCAGGTACCGCGGCCGCGGGTCGTCGTTGAGGAGCGGGATGGCGATGTCGAGTGTCTCGTCGCGCTCGGCGGGGGTCTCGTCGCCAGCCAGCCCGCCGATGCAGATGCCGTCGAACGGGAGCGCCGCGATGAAGCGGGTGGAGGCCGTCCGCAGTTCCGGGTCCAGACCACCCTGCACGATCCCGAACAGCGCCTGGTCCTCGCGCGTGTGGGCCGAGATCGAGCGCTCCGCCCAGCGATGCGTCCGCTCCGTCGCGTCGGCGACCACGGCGCGTGGTGACGATGGGAAGACCGGCTGATCGAATGCCACCGCGATATCGGATCCGAGCGCCTCCTGGGCGCCGATCGCGACCTCCGGCGTGAACCGGTGCGTGGAGCCGTCGAGGTGGCTGCGAAAGGTCACGCCATCCTCGTCGACCACGCGCAGGTCTCCGAGTGAGACCACCTGGAAGCCGCCGGAGTCCGTCAGAATGGGTCGGTCCCAGTCCATGAACCGGTGCAGGCCACCAAGACGCGCGATCCGTTCATGCCCGGGACGCAGATACAGGTGGTAGGTGTTCGAAAGGATGATCGTGGCGCCGGCCTGCTTGATCTCATCGGGCGACAAGGCCTTGACCGTCGCATTCGTGCCGACCGGCATGAACTGCGGTGTCTCGACGACGCCATGGGTGAGGGTCAGTCGACCGGCGCGGGCTCGTGTGGATCCATCCGCGGGTGGCGGTGTCGTCACCTCGTAGCGCGACGAACGACCGACATACGGGCTGGTCACGCGTCCGACCCGGTCCCGGTCGGCTCGTCCCAGAGGCTGGGCATCCCGGCCTCGGCGCGGCGCGGCGGCGGGATCTCGTACCCGAGGCCCGACAGGTGCGCTCGCGCGAGCTCCGTGGCGATCCGACCCTGCGGGGTGCGATCGATGAACCCGAGTCGAAGCAGGAATGGCTCGTAGACGTCCTCGATCGTCTCGATCTCCTCGGAGAGGACCGCAGCGAGCGCCGCCACACCCACCGGCCCCGATGCGAACTTCTGGATGATCGCGGCCAGGAGCTTGCGATCCGTGGAATCGAGACCCTCGTCGTCGATCTCCATCGCCCGCATCGCTTCGAACGCGGTCTTCTCGTTGATCCGGCCGTCGCCATGGACCTCGGCGTGGTCGCGGACGCGCTTGAGCAGCCGGTTGACGATGCGCGGCGTCCCACGCCCTCGACGGGCGATCGCGGCGGTCGCCGCCGGTTCGATGGAGACGCCGAGGATCGAGGCCGACCGGTCGACGATCGCGATCAGCTCATCGTCCGTGTAGAAGTCGAGCCGGTAGGTGGCCCCGAATCGGTCTCGCAACGGAGAGCTGATGCGGCCCGCCCTGGTGGTGGCCCCGACGACGGTGAACGGCTTCAGACTGAGTCGGAGGGACCGGGCGCTGGGGCCCTTGCCGATCATGACGTCGAGGGCGTAGTCCTCCATCGCCGGATAGAGGATCTCCTCCACCGCCCGGTTGAGCCGATGGATCTCGTCGATGAACAGGACATCGCGCTCATCAAGGGACGTGAGCACCGAGGCGAGGTCGCCGGCGCGTTCGATCGCCGGGCCGGATGTGTAGCGGACGTTCACCCCGAGCTCGCGGGCGATGATCGTGGCCAGGGTGGTCTTGCCCAGTCCCGGGGGGCCGTACAGGAGCACGTGATCGGCGGCTTCTCCCCTGCCCTTCGCGGCGGTGAGGAGCACGGACAGGTTCGCCTTGACCTCACGCTGACCGATGTATTCGTCGAGCGTCTTGGGGCGAAGGGAGCCCTCGACGACGAGGTCCGCTTCGTCCCCTGGGTCCGCCGACAGGATGCGCGAAAGGTCGTCCGCCATACCCCCGGATGCTATCACAGGGTGCGACCAATGTGAACACCTGTTCTACGGCGAGACGGGGTGCGAATGTCGACTACGGCGCTAGGGGTTCGGCGCTAGCATTCCCCGATGCGGCTCTCCCGCCGATCCGAGTACGGGCTGCGTGCCCTCGTCGACCTCATCCGCCACGGCGATGCGGGTCCGGTGCCGCTTGCCACCATCGCTGAACGCGATCGACTGCCCGGCAAGTTCCTCGAGCAGATCATGTCGTCGCTGAAGCACGCCGGGATCGTCCGGACCACGCTCGGCGCGCACGGCGGGTATGCGATGGCCGCGGACCCATCGACCGTGACGATCGGCCGGATCATCCGGCTGCTGGATGGGGCACTCGCACCGGTCGGCTGCGTCTCACTTCGATACTACGAGCCGTGCTCCTGCCCCGACGAGGCGACCTGTCCGTTGCGCGACACGATGCTCGATGTCCGCGACGCCATCCTGGGAGTCCTCGATCGCCAGACCCTGGCGGAGCTCGCCGCACGACCCGGGCGCGCCTCGATCGACCCGGCCGGGATCCACGGAGACGCACTCGCCGGGTTCCGGCCCTGAGAGAGGGCCTGGCCATGTGGCCCTTGATGTGGGGGCCCCTGGCGACACGGCCTGGCGACACGGCATGGCTGCCTGGCCCCGAGAGGCTGCGTGGCCCCGAGAGAGGCTGCTTGCAGAAACTGCAATCTCTGTCGGACAGGCGCGTCTCTCTGTCGGAAGAGCGGCGGATGATTGCATCCCATGCACGGATCGTTGCCTGCAAGGCGCCCCACATGGCGTCCGATGCACGGGATCGACTCATTCGACGGCCTGACCCGGCGCCCGACCGTCAAGGATTGCGTGTTCTGCAAGGCGTCCGGCCCACGCGAGGCAGCCCGCGCTCGCGGCCGGAAACCGTTCAGTCCCGAGCGAGACTCCGCAGCGCGGCCTTGACCCGTTCCTCCAGCGTGCTTTCGACCCCGACCGCGGTCAGTGCCGCACGAGACGCCTCGCGCGCTTCGCCCAGCGAATAGCCCAGCGCCTGGAGCGCAGCCACGATCTCCCCTTCGCTGGCGCCGACACCGGCGACCGCCGCACCCGCGACAGCAACGCCTGCGGCCGTGACCTTCTCCTTGAGCTCGAAGATGATCCGTTCCGCGAGCTTCTTGCCGATCCCCGGGATGCTCACCAGGACCGCCTGGTCCTGGGCCATGATCGCCAGCTGGAGATCCGCGGTCGGCCGACTCCCGACGATGGCGAGCGCCACTTTCGGGCCGACGCCGGTCACCGTGAGCAACAGCGTGAAGAAGCCGAGCTCATCCGAGGAGCGGAAACCGAACAGCGCCTGCTGGTCCTCGCGGACGAGATGGTAGGTATGCAGCTTGAGCCGCCCACCCGGCATGGCTGTCGCGAGGATCGCGGGCGCCGCGAAGACGCGATAGCCGAGTCCGCCCACCTCGATGACGAGCGAATCGGACGCGACCGCGCCGACCGTCCCTTCCACCGACGCTAGCACGGGTCAGCGCTGGCCTAGGAGACGCTGCGCTTGGTCGCGCGCACACCGGCCCGCGCGCTGCCCCGCGCCGTCGCCCGTTCCGAGGCCAGCGCGTCACGGACCGCCCGGTCGTAGCTGGACTCGCCGCGGACGATCGGCGCGACGGCTGCCCGGTCCATCACCGCGGACAGCTCCCGGATCCCTTCGCGCTCGGTGTTGACGGCCCACGTCGCGATGGCCAGGGCGTCGGCGGCATCATCCGGTCGCGGCAGGACGCGCATCCCCAGGACCAGCTGGACCATCCGGCCGACCTGCTGCTTGTCCGCGGCGCCATAGCCCGTGATGGCGCTCTTGACCTCGTTCGGGGTGGCCTCACGGACGGGGACGCCGTGCTGGGCCGCGGCCAGCAGCACCACGCCGCGCGCCTGCCCGACGGCGAAGGCCGTCTGCACGTTCTTCGAGAAGAAGAGGCGCTCCACGGCGACGAGCACCGGCTGATGGATGGCGATCAGTTCGTCGACGAGCCCGTGGATCCGGAGCAACCGGTCGGGGAGCGACGTGTCCGGACTGGTCACCAGGCAGCCATGATCGATCTCGCGCAGCCGGCCGCCGGCACGCTCCACGATCCCGTACCCAAGTGCGGCAGTCCCCGGGTCGATCCCGAGGACGATCACCCGGCGACCTCGGCGTAGACGTCTTCGGGGATGTCGAAGTTGGCGGTCACGCGCGAGACGTCATCGAGGTCCTCGAGCAGCTCGACAAGGCGCAGTGCCTGGCGGGCCTTGGAGGAGTCGAGCTCGACGGTCTGCTTCGCGACCATGGTGTTCTCGGCGGAATCGACCGGGACGCCCGCGGCTTCGAGCGCCTTGCGGACGGCCTCCAGGTCCCCTGGCGATGTATAGATCTCGATGGTGTCTTCGTCGTCCGTGTCGACATCCTCGGCACCGGCGTCGATGGCGGCCAGGGTGACTTCGTCGGCGTCCTGACCGGGCCGCGGGACGGAGATCAGGCCGCGCGGCTCGAACTGCCAGGCGACCGCGCCGCTCCCGGCGAGCTGCCCACCACTCTTGGAGAACATCGAGCGGACTTCGGCCGCGGTGCGGTTGCGGTTGTCGGTCTGCGCCTCGACCAGGACCGCGATCCCGCCGGGGCCGTAGCCCTCGTAGACGATCTCCTCGAACTGGTCGACCTCACCCGCCCCGGTCGCCTTGTCGATGGTCCGGTTGATGTTGTCCGCCGGCATGTTCACCGAGCGGGCCTTCTCGACCGCGAGCCGCAACCGGTAGTTGGCGTCAGGATCGCCGCCACCCTGGCGCGCCGCGACCGAGATCTCACGCGCGACCTTGGTGAACAGCGCCCCTCGCTTGGCATCGGTGATGCCCTTGGCGCGCTTGATCGTGGACCATTTGGAGTGACCTGACATCGCGGGCCGGAGTATAGCCGACTATGATGGCCGCACCCCGCGCTCATCCCGGCACCCGGTCGCAACCTTCAGTAGGAGGATCGTCCAAGCCGATGACCATGAAGAGCGTCGACCTGCCTCACCTTCGCAGCGTCGTTCTCGCGGGCCATGTGAGCTCCGGCAAGACGACCCTCGCGGAGCAGTTGCTCTTTCGGGCCGGTGCGATCCCGCGGCTGGGCAAGGTGGACGACGGGACCGCCCACCTCGATTTCGAGCCCGAGGAGCAGAAACGCAAGGAGTCGCTGAGCCTGGCGGTCGGCACCTTCGAGAGCGACGGGACGCGGATCTCGCTCGTAGACACTCCCGGCTACCCGGACTTCGTCGCCGAGGTGGTCGAGGGCTTCGCGGCAGCCGATGGGGCCATCTTCGTGGTCGACGCATCGGGCAATGTGGAAGCCGGCCTCGAGCAGGCCGTGCGCCTGGGCCGATCGACCGGCACGGCCGCGTGCTTCTTCATCAACAAGAGCGACCGCGAGAACGCCGATCCCACCGCCGCGCTCGACAGATTGCGCGCCGCCTTCGGCGACAAGATCGCGCCGCTCCAGATCGCGATCGGGGCTGCCGACTCGTTCAGCGGCTACGTGGATCTCGTCCATCGCCGGGCGTGGCAGTGGGACGGTTCGACCGAGGTGGAGATCGCGATCCCGGAGCACCTCGTGGATGAAGTCGCCACGCGTCGCGACCAGCTGCTCGAAGCGGCCGCTGAGGCCGACGACGACGTCCTGACCAAATACCTCGAGGGCCAGGAGATCTCCGACCCCGAGCTGGAGGCCTGCCTTCGCAAGGGCGTCAAGGAGAGCATCCTCGCACCCGTCCTGGTCGGCAGCGCGACCCGCGGGATCGGGCTGCGTGGCCTGCTCGATGCGATCGTCCGGTATCTGCCCTCCCCCGCCGACGAGGCCCCGACGCCAGTCGAGGACAAGGGCAGGGCGGCCGCGATCCCCGCCGACGAGAACGGGCCGCTGCTCGTCCGGGTCTTCAAGACCACGGCCGACCCGTTCGTGGGCCGCCTCACCTATCTGCGGGTCCTGTCGGGCACGCTCCATTCGCAGGGGCACGTCCTGAACGCCACCCGTGACGAGGACGAACGGATCGGGCAGCTCCTGCTCCTCCATGGCAAGGAACAGGAGCCGATCGGCGAACTGAAGGCGGGCGAGATCGGCGCCGTGGCCAAGCTGACCGTCACCGAGACCGGCGACACGCTCAGTTCGAAGGAGCGTCCTCTGCAGCTCCAGCCGCTCGACTTCCCGGCACCGTCCCTGATCGTGGCGATCGAGCCGGTCTCGAAGGGCGACCTCGACAAGATGGGTCCGGCCCTTGCCCGGATGCTCGAGGAGGAGCCCACGGTCAGGCTGGAGCGGACGGCGCTCGGCGAGCAGATCCTGCGGACGATGGGCGAGGCGCACATCGCCGTGATCACCGAGCGGCTCAAGCGCAAGTTCGGGGCCGCGATCATGACCCACCCGCCAAGGGTGCCGTACAAGGAGACCATCCGCGGCAAGACCCAGGTCCATGGCCGCTACAAGAAGCAGACCGGCGGTCACGGGATGTTCGGCGACGTCTGGCTGGAGCTGGAGCCCAACCCGGACAACGGGGTGGAGTTCGCGGAACGAGTCGTCGGCGGGTCCGTGCCGAAGGGGTTCTTCGCAGGCGTCGAGAAGGGGATTCGCGAGTCCGCGGCCGAGGGCGTGCTGGCAGGCTATCCCCTGTCGGACTTCCGGGCGACGCTGTATGACGGCTCGTTCCACCCGGTCGACTCGAACGAGATGGCGTTCAAGATCGCGGCCTCGATGGCGTTGAAGGACGGCGTCCACCAGGCGAAGCCCGCGCTCATGGAACCGATCATGAAGATCGAGATCCGCGTGCCCGAGGTCTACATGGGCGAGGTGAACCGCGACCTCAATGGACGCCGCGGCCGGGTGCTCGGGATGGATTCCGATGGCGTGACCCAGATCATCAGCGCGCATTGCCCGGAGGCCGAGTTGTTCACCTATGCCACGGAGCTGCGCTCACTGACCCACGGTCGCGGGACGTTCTCGGCCACGCTCGACCACTACGAGGACGTGCCGACGCACATCGCGGACAAGGTGATCGCCGCGCATCGCAAGGAGCTCGATGCGGCCGGAGGACACGGCGCGGGCCACGAGCACGGCACGGGCCACTAACGCGGCGCACGACCCCGGTTCGCGGCGCACCACCCCGGTTCGCGGCGCACCACCCCGGTTCGTGGCGCACCACCCCGGTTCGCGGCGCACGACGGAGGCCGTCGGCCCCTTCCGAACGGATCTCAAGCGTCCAAGCCGACAAAGCCGTCCAACTTCATCGAATGTGCACCAGGCGCACCTTAGGCGAAGAACATCGGCTTCGATGACCCTCGGATCGCCGGATCTGGCGTGATGGTGCCCGGCTCACGCATGGATCTACGCGAGTTGGCGACTGGATGACGGCCAGGGGGCCTGAACGGGTGCCGTAGGTGCACGTGGTGCACGTGTGACCACATTGCCTGGCGACACGCAGCTGGCTCGCCGCCGATGACATGCACCTAGCTCGTCGCGCGGATCGCCTCGGCGAGATCCAGGGTGCCGTCATACAGGGCGCGGCCGACGATCGCACCCGAACATCCGATCGCCCGCACGGCGTCCAGGTCGCGGATCGACGCGATGCCGGCCGATGCGATGAGCGACGCGGTCCGCCCGAGTGCGCCGAGGAGGCGGCCGTAGAGCACGAGATCGGGGCCGCCCAGGAGTCCATCCCGGTCGATCGCGGTCACCTCGAACGCCGTCACACCCTGATCCACGAGCGCTCGGATCGCCGTGGCCGCGTCCACCCCGGCCGCATCCTGCGCCCAGCCCTGGCCGACCGCGAGTCCGCCCCGAACGTCGATCGCAACTGCGATCGCACCCGCGCCGTAGGCACGGATCAGCCCTCCCGCGAACCACGGATCACGCAGTGCCGCCGTCCCCACGACAGCTCGGGCGGCCCCAGCCTTCAGGACCGCCGCCACCGCCTCGGTCGTACGCAGGCCACCAGCGACTTCCACATTCGCACGCTCGCCCACCGCTTCCACGATCGCACGGACCGTCGCAGTGTGTGCCGGCTCCCCGTTCCGTGCCCCATCCAGGTCCACGACGTGAAGCCAGCGAGCCCCGGCATCGACGAATCCACGGGCCACGGCCACCGGATCGTCGGAGAACGCCGTCTCGCGCGCGAAGTCGCCCTGCTCCAGCCGGACCACACGGCCACCGCGCAGGTCGATCGCCGGAAGGATCTCGAAGGTACTTGCCAACTCGCCTGACCCCATGTTAGCGTTGTATCACGCTACCACAGTAGCACAGTGAAACACGAGGCACGGACGACCATGGCCGACGACTGGCGGACCCCCGACGCGATCGCGCTCTTCGACGCAATGCTCGCGCTCGAGACCATCGAGGAGACGGAGCGCTTCTTCCGCGATCTGTGCACGCTCAATGAGCTGCGCGACATGGCCCAGCGCTGGGCCGTCGTCCGACTGCTCGACGGCGGCAAGCACTACGCGGAGATCTCGCGCGAGACCGGTGCCAGCACCGCGACCATCACCCGGATCGCATCGTGGCTGAACCACGGTGAAGGCGGCTATCGCGGGATGCTGGACAAGGTTCGCGCCCGATGAGAGAGCGCCTGCGCCTGGCGGTCCCCAACAAGGGCCGGATGGTCGAACCCACGCTGCGCCTGCTGCATGACGCCGGCCTGGTGTTCGAGGAACACGATCGGAGCCTGGTCTCGCGTGTGCAGAACTTCGACCTCGACATCCTGTTCGTGCGGACCAACGACATCATCGAATTCGTCGGCGACGGCGTGGCCGACCTTGGCATCACCGGCATCGACCTGCTGAGCGAGACCGGCGCCGAACTTCCGCGGGTCCGGACGCTCGGCTATGGCCGCTGCAGGCTCACCGCCGCGGTTCCCAACGATTCGCCCGCGCAGTCGGTCGAGGATCTGGCCGGCCTCCGTGTGGCGACCGCCCACCCGAACACCACGCGGCGCTTCTTTGCCGAACGGAGCATCGCGATCGACGTGATCCCGATCTCCGGCGCGGTCGAGGTCGCCCCGCGGCTCGGTCTGGCCGAGGGCATCGTCGATCTGGTGTCCACCGGTTCCACCCTCGTGATGAACGGGCTGCGCCAGATCGGCGATGTCCTTGCGTCCGAGGCGGTCCTGATCGCGAACCCGGTCGCCGACCGCGAACGCACCGCCGACCTGGCCGCGATCGACACCATGTTGAGTGCCGTGATCGCGGCTCG
>JBBQLI010000045.1:0-23183 GCA_038327765.1 Candidatus Limnocylindrales bacterium
TCATTCGAGGCGATCAGGGCATGACCGGCGATCCCGGGGATGAGCAGGGACGTGCCCGCATCGGTCGCCGGGGTCACGCTGATCACCTCGACGTGATGCCCGGCGAGGATCGGTGCTGCGGTCACGAAGCGGACCGCAGCAAAGGCAGAGCTCGACCCGTCGGTCGCCACGAGGACGTCGCCGACGTCGGCCGTTCGGACGACCAGGATCGGGCACGGCGCATGGTCCACGACCTCCGCGGAAACGGAGCCCAGGACCATGGAGCGCAGTGCCCCGTGCCCGCGGCTGCCGACGACGACCAGGTCGACCTCCAGATCCACGGCGGCATCCACGATGACCGTGGCCGCGCGGCCGTGCCGGAGCGTCCGATGGACCATCAGCCCCGGTCGGGCGAGCGTGGTCTCCACGCCGTCGAGCTGCGTGGCGAGCAGCGCCTCGGTCGAGCGCGACGAGGGATCCACCACCCCCACCACGTGGATCTCGGTATCGGTCGGCCAGGTCAACGACGAAACGAGCGTGCAGGCCGTGTAGGAGGGGCGCGATCCATCGACCGCCAGCAGGACGCGCATCTTCGACTCCGATCATCGGTGCGGGCCCGACGGTCGCAGCGCGACGGATGGCCCGTCGCCATCGTAGGCGACCGGCCGGCGCCGGGCGCCGGCCGACGGGCATATCGTCGCGGGCCGGATGGCCCACGGCGGGCCGTGCGCTCCGGAAGGGGGCATCAGGCTCGATGCCCTCGCGCCACCACCGGATTCGGCGCACGATGACCGGGGCACGACGACAGGAGCTGCAGATGCCACACGGATCCCCCGCCCCGACACGGGATGAAGGCGGGCCGCTCGACGCCGAGGAGCTGCGCCAGATCGATGCCTATTGGCGCGCCGCGAACTACCTGTCGGTCGGCCAGATCTTCCTTCTTGACAATCCGCTCCTGCGGGAGCCTCTCGCGCCGGAGCACGTCAAGCCCCGGCTGCTTGGGCACTGGGGCACGACGCCCGGGCTGAACTTCGCCTACGCCCACCTGAGTCGCGTCGTAAAGGCACGCAACCTCGACGCCATCTGGATCGTGGGGCCGGGCCATGGCGGACCCGCGGCGGTCGCCAATGCGTGGCTCGAGGGGACCTCCACAGAGGTCTATCCGAACCTCACTCGTGACGCTGCAGGGATGCAGCGCCTGTTCACGCAGTTCTCGTTCCCGGGCGGTGTCGGCAGCCATGTGACACCCGAGACGCCTGGCTCCATCCACGAGGGAGGCGAACTCGGGTATGCCCTCGTCCATGCCTATGGCGCCGCCTTCGACGACCCGAACCTGGTCGTCTTCTGCATCGTTGGCGACGGCGAGGCCGAGACCGGCCCGCTTGCGGCGAGTTGGCACTCGAACAAGTTCCTTGACCCAGCCCACGACGGAGCGGTCGTGCCGATCCTGCATCTGAACGGCTACAAGATCGCCAACCCGACGATCCTGGACCGGATCCCCGTCCCGGAGCTGGTGAAACTGCTAGAGGGGTACGGCTACCGGCCGATCATCGTGTCCGGTGAAGAGCCCACCCTGATGCACCAGCAGATGGCGGCCGCGCTCGACGATGTCCTCGATGACGTGGCGCGCATCCAGCGCGCCGCCCGGACCGGAACGCCATCCGAGCGACCTTCCTGGCCGATGATCGTGCTGCGCAGCCCGAAGGGCTGGACGGGACCAAAGATCGTGGACGGCCTCCCGATGGAGGGCACCTTCCGCGCCCATCAGGTCCCGCTCTCCGATGTGCGCCACCGGCCCGACCACCTCGCCCAGCTTGAAACGTGGATGCAGAGCTATCGGCCCGAGGAGCTGTTCGATGCGGACGGGGCACCGAATGCCGAGATCCTGGCGTTTCCGCCAGTAGGCCCGCGTCGCATCAGCGCGAACCCGCACGCGAACGGTGGCCTGCTCCTGCGCGACCTGTCGATGCCCGATTTCCGGAGCTATGCCGTCGCGGTCCCGGCTCCAGGCGCCACCATGTCCGAGGCGACCCGCGTGTTGGGCGGGTTTCTGCGCGACGTCATCGTCCGAAACCCCGAGACGTTCCGGCTGTTCGGTCCGGACGAGACGATGTCGAACCGGCTCACCGCCGTGTTCGAGGTGACCGATCGTGCCTGGAACGCCGAGACGATCCCCGGTGACGATCATCTTGCTCTCGACGGGCGGGTCATGGAGGTGCTCTCCGAGCACCTGTGCGAAGGCTGGCTGGAGGGCTATCTCCTGACCGGCCGGCACGGGCTGTTCAACTGCTACGAGGCCTTCGTCCACGTCGTCGATTCGATGTTCAACCAGCACGCGAAGTGGCTCAAGGCGACCACGGAGATCCCGTGGCGGCGTCCCATCGCCTCGCTCAACTACCTGCTGACCAGCCACGTCTGGCGGCAGGACCAGAACGGCTTCTCGCACCAGGACCCGGGCTTCCTCGACCATGTCATCAACAAGAAAGCCGAGGTCATCCGGGTCTACCTGCCGCCCGATGCCAACTGCCTGCTGTCGGTCACGGACCATTGCCTGCGCAGCCGCCACTACGTGAACGTCATCGTCGCCGGCAAGCAGCCCGCACTCGACTACCTCACGATGGACGAAGCGATCCTCCACTGCACCCGCGGCATCGGGATCTGGGACTGGGCGAGCAACGACGAAGGCGAGCCCGAGGTGGTGATGGCGTCGTGCGGCGACGTGCCGACGCTGGAGTCCCTTGCCGCGGTCGACATCCTGCGGCGCGAGCTGCCCGACCTGCGCATCCGGGTCGTCAATGTGGTTGACCTGTTGCGGCTCCAGCCGGAGAGCGAGCACCCGCATGGGCTGTCCGACGGCGAGTTCGATTCACTGTTCACCGTGGACCGACCGATCGTCTTCGCGTTCCACGGCTACCCATCATTGGTCCATCGCCTGACCTATCGACGAACGGGCCACGCCAACCTGCATGTGCGCGGCTACAAGGAGGAAGGGACGGTCACCACTCCGTTCGACATGGCGGTCCGCAACGACATCGACCGCTTTCACCTGGTGATGGACGTGATCGACCGTGTCCCGGGTCTTGGATCCACCGCGGCCACGCTCCGACAGCACATGGTCGACGCTCGCATCGAGGCGCGCGCCTACGCCCAGACGTACGGCGAGGATCCGGCAGGCATCACCGGCTGGACGTGGCCGCTGACCCACGATCGTGGGACGGGACGGGCCGTCGGTGACGATCCCGTCGCTCCGTCGGCCTAGAGCCGCCCCGGTGCGTCCAGCGACCGCGGCCCGGCCATCGAGTGTCCTCGTGTTCAATGCCGGATCAAGCACGCTCAAGGCCAGTCTCATCGATCAGGGGGCGATCACGCCTCGACGATCCGCCACCGAGACCTGGTCATGGCGAGGTACCGAGCGCCCGGACGTGGAGGCCACGGTCCAGCGACTGCTCGATGCCCTCGCGGTCGATCAGGCGACGATCCACGGGGTCGGTCACCGGATCGTCCACGGCGGCGATGTCTTCTCGGTCCCGATCGTCCTCGACGAGGCGTCGATCGAGGCGATCTCCCGGCTCAGTCCGTTGGCGCCACTCCACGAGCCGATCGCGGTGGCCACGATCCGCGCCGCGCGCGTCCGCATCGGCAGCGTCCCGCATATCGGCTGTTTCGATACGGCGTTCCACGCCACGCTTCCGGAGATCGCGCGCCGCTATCCGGTCCCGGACGCTTGGGCGGCGTGGGGGATCCGTCGCTACGGCTTTCATGGCCTGTCCATCGAATGGGCGGCTGGCCGTGCGGCGATCCTGCTCGATCGTCCCGCGGCCCGAACACGCCTGGTGGTGGCGCACCTGGGAAGCGGCTGCTCGGTCACGGCCGTCGACGGCGGTCGTTCCGTCTGGACCTCGATGGGGCTGACACCGCTCGAGGGCACGATGATGGCCACCCGTGCCGGCTCACTCGATCCCGGGATCCTCGTGCGTCTGCTGCGCGAAGGGCGACTGAGCCTCGATGCACTCGACGAGGCGCTGGAACGCCGGTCCGGGCTCCTGGGGGTCGGGGGCACGGCCGACATGCAGATCCTGCTTGAACGCGAGGCGGCCGGGGACGAACGAGCCACCCTCGCCGTGGCGATGTTCGTGGATCGCACCGCTGCCGCCATCGGGTCGGCGATGACCCGCCTCGAGAGTCTTGATGCGGTCGTCTTCACGGGCGGCATCGGCGAGAACTCGGCGAGCATCCGGGCCCGGATCTGCCGACGACTCGGAGTGGTCGGCGTGCCGCCGGTCCCGGCCCGTCACATCGGACGGGACGCCATCGTGAGCGGACGCGAGCGGCGACCCAGGGTCATCCGGATCGCCGCGCACGAGGATGTCGTGGTCGCCCGGGCGGTCGAGCGACGCACGGGCGTGAACCCCGTCTGATCAGCGGGCGATGACCACCGTCGCCGTGGCATGCGTGGCCACATGGGCGGAAACGCTGCCAAGCAGCGCACGCGACACCGTCCCGAGGTCACGCGACCCAAGCACCACCATGTCGTACGCACCGTCATCCACGATCCGCTCGATCGTCACTGCCGGGTCGCCGGCCTGCTCGAGGAGCTCCGGGTTGATCCCGAGGGCATTGAGCCGGTGCTTGGCGTCCAGCAGTTGCGCCGCGTGGACCGGTGCGTCGTCCCACGGATCCACGCGCACGCGCCCCGAATGGACCGGGATCACGCTCACGACGGCCACGGACGCGTCGAACTTCTGGGCGAACGATGCGGTGGTATCGAGGGCGCGTCGCGCAGGGTCGCCACCATCGTAGGCAAGCAGGATCTTCATCAGACAGCTCCTATCCGGCCTGAGCCGGTCCAAACACGGACCGCCCGACCATGCCGAGCATGCGCCGGCGAACGGCGACCGGGCGACGGCCGGCAGTCACGACGAACCGGGCCGAATGGCTCTCGCTCCAGCTCCTGCCGAGGGGCACGATCGCCAGATGGAGCCGTCCGTCGATCTGCCACGTCGTCCCACTGCGCCCGGCCCCGGAACGGTCGCGGTCGAGATCATGGTCTGCGGCTCACCCGACCGTGGCGACGACGGAGCGCCAGCGGCCGCGATACGTCGCGTCCGCACGGAGCTCCCGTTCGATGTGATCGTGCGCACGATCGTCCAGCTCGATGTCGATGACCTCCTGTCCATCGCGGCGGGAGCCGGTGTCGTCATCGTCGACGCCGTGGTCGGCATCCCGGTCGGGTCGGTGGTCTCGTGGCCGTTGACGGGGCTCATCGGCAAGGGCGACGCGGTGCGCTCGCGCTCGTCGCGCGCGTTGGCCCTCCCCGAAGTGGTGGGCCTCGCCGAGATGATCCGTGGCCGCCCGCTGCGCGGGCGGATCGTCGCGATCGGCGGCGGACGGTTCCGCCTGGGACGGGGCGTCAGCCGGCCGGTCGCCGCGGGACTGGCGGCCTTCTCCGAGGCGATCCTCGACGCGATACGACAGGTGCGCCCCGTCCTCGAGCCTGACCAGATCGGTTCGTGAGGTAGGGCTGCCGCAGTCGCGTCCGGCGCTGGTGACCCACCACGGCCCACATCCAAGACCGACCCCGTCGCACGTGCCGCGGACCGAAGGGGCCGGATGGCCCACTCGAACGTGACCTCGGCGACTGCCCGCCACCGGCGGCGTGGTTCACCCTTCAGGGAGGCGACCGCTCCGCATCACCCGCACGAGGACAGATCGATGGCTGGACAGCATGGCTCCCCTGGCGCCGTCTGGGCATACGCCGAACATGAACACCGTGAACTGCTCCGTGGCGTCGACCGGATCCACGCCTTCGCATGCGAGATCGGCACGTGGGTCAGCCCCGAGTTGCCAGGTGGATTGACCACGGTCCTTGAATGGTTCGATGACACCCTCACGCCGCACGTGGCCTGGGAGGAAGCCTGGCTCTACCCGGAGGTCGATGCTCGCACCGGGACGCCGTGGGCGACCCGCCTGGCGCGCTACGACCACGGCCAGGTACGCGATGCGATCGAGCGTCTTCGGACGGATCAGCTGACCCTGCACGCCGCGCCGGTGCGCGAGCATCTGTCCGACCTGCGCTGGCACCTGTTCACGCTGGAGGTCCTGCTGCGCGCGCACATCGAGCGCGAGGAGCGCTTCCTGATGCCGATCCTGGCGAACTGACGCTTGCCACGCGGGCCATCATGACGACCGTGAGCATCCATCCGCCAGACCTGGATCCGGCTGCGGCTGCCCGTCGTCTGGCGGATCTCGGTTTCCTCGCCACGTCCGACCTTCCCGACCGCCCGGGGCCCGCCTATCTGCTCGTCGCGCTACGGCCCATACCGACGCTCCGCCACTACGACCCGGAGCGGGTCGACTACTGGGTCAGCGAAGGCGGGCGCGGCAAGGCGGCCACCCTGACCCGCGATACGCCGCAGCCGCTCGAGCGGACCTTCTCCTGGGGCCTGATCCGGATCACGGATCGCCTCGCGGTGACCAACGAGTACCTCACGTTCGGCGGCTCGCTGACCGCTGCAGTGGTCGATGCGGACTCGATCGCGGTCTTCCGATCACCTGCCCCGCTCCTGCGCCGCGGGGGCCACTCCCAGAGCTGGGACCATGGCGCGGAGATCCTTGGCGCGTTCTTCGGAAAGCTGCTGCTTGCCGTGGACTACCACCCCGGGTTCGAGGCGCAGCTCGCGGCTGCCGAACCGATCGTCCGGTATGCGGCGTTCGTCGATGACGTGGTCAGCCGCTATCGTGGCAACCCCGCGTTGCGTTCTGGTCATCCCGACCTGTGGCTGCTGATGCAGGGCGAGGAGCGACGACTCCGAAGCGACGCGCAGGATGCATGGGCGAGCGGGGCGGAACTCCGGCGCTCCATCTGACGGGCGGTCCCGCCCGTCCCCCGGTCCCGCCAGTCCCCGCCCTGCCTCGATCAGGCCACCGGCACCTCACGTCATCAGGCGACCAGCGCCTCAGCCCTCGGCGCGCCGCTGCTCCTCGACCGTGCGCTCCGCGAGTGGCTCGGCCTCGAGACGGGCGTCCGGGATCCGTGCGCCGCTCTCGATCGACCGGCCGTACGCGCCGGCCGCGAGGCGGGCCTCGGCCCGCTCGACGGCTTCGAGCATCTCCCGGAGGTCGGCCTCGAGCGCGACGTCGACCATCGTGGTCGCCAGCGCGCTGCCGGAGTCGGTCTCGCCGGTCTGCTGGCCGCCCAGACCCTCGTCGTCGACGATCTCGGCATCGCTCACGCCCAGGAGGCGCTCGATCCGCGTGCGCTCGGCCGAGACGAGTTCACGCGCCCGTCGATCATCCATGGGTCAGGCCCCTGCTTCGTTACCGTCCCGGCCGCGACCGAGTTCGCCACGGATCGCAGCGGCGCCGTGGACGGCCGACCAGGCGGTCACCGCGTCGGCCAGCAGCGGCGAGCTGGGGCGGACCGCCAGGCGGTCGTCCAGGCCACGGATCCCCGCGCCAAGCTCGGCCAGCCCGCCGCGATACGATGGCTTGTCCCCATCGGTCCGGGCGGCTGTCGGGTAGACATCGAAGAAGCCGTCGCTGCACACCACGATGTGCGAGTCGGGCGACGAGAAGCGTGTGCGAGTCATGGGCTGATCCGATCCATCGCGCGCTGCGGACCGACGGAATGCGAGCCCGGCGCCTGCGACGTCACCCCACCATCGACCCGCGGACCGATTCCGTCAAATCGACGGTCGCACCCCAGGCACCGATGGACGGGTCCGAAGGGGCCTCGCGCTCCTGATCGGCGAGGAGAGCGGCACCCTGCCACTGAACGATCCGGCCCGACCGGGCCGTGCCATCAGGAACCCCTGGCCCAGCGTGACCCCGAGCCCCAGCGCGGTCGAGCGTTCGGCCTCGGTCTCGATCCCTTCGGCGATCACCTCGCAGCCTGCTTTCGCAGCGAAATGGACGAGGCCGACGACCACGGCCTGGCGGGCCAGGTCGGTGTCGAGATCGCGGATCAGCCCGGCGTCCACCTTGACGATCTTTGGGCGCAGCTCGACAAGGTGGCTGAAGTTCGCGATGCCGGCCCCCGCGTCGTCCACGGCAACACGGATCCCGCCGCCCAGCCGATCGATCGCCGAGCGGACCGACCGATAGTCGTCGATCGCCACGTGTTCGGTGATCTCGAGGACGAATGGCCGGTCGCGCAGCGCGAGGACGCGTGGAAGCTCGATCCCCTCGACCACGAGTGCCGGAGAGACGTTGAGACTCAGCCAGAGGCCGGCGGGCAGCTCGCGACTCGCCAGGAGCGCCGCCTCGAGGGTGCGGACTTCGAGCTCCAGCCCCAGTCCCGCGAGCGCGGCGGCACTGAAGACCAGATCCGGGCGACGACCATCAACGAACCGCGTGAGCGCCTCGAACCCGACCGTGCGTCCGCTCGCCAGGTCCACGACGGGCTGGAAGACGGGTCGGAAGGACCCGTCATCCATGATCGTCTGGATCGCGCGCCGGCCATCCTCACGTTGGCGCCGCGCCGTGAGCAGGGGTGTCAACAGAAGTGACGCCGTGGCGGCGAACTCGGCCACCGCCGGAAGCTCGCTGATGAGGTGGTCGGCGCTCTCCTCGGAGGTCGTACCGATGGCGACGACGCCCATGACCACGCCGTTCTCCAGGAACGGCGCGTACGCCTGCCCCACGATCCCGGACGCCAGGAAGGCCGCGGCATAGTCCGGGTACTCCGGCTCATCGGTCCAGCGCTCCGCCCACGGCCCCCCGGCCATGCGGCTGAGCAGGTGCCGGGACCGCACGGTGGGCAGGAGTTCGCCGGCGCGCAACGGGAAGCCCACCGGCCCGGTGACGGCGAGGACCTCCAGTTCGGCGCCCTCGCAGGCCAACACGCCCGCGAGGTCGATGTCAGGCAGCTTCATGAGCGCATCGACGATCAGCTCGGCGGTCGCCTTGATCGTGTCGCGTCGCTCGAGGCGGCCGATCGAGGCCACGATGACCGCGCGCTCCGCGAATGCGGCCTCATGTGAGCGGAGTGCCTCGCGCAGACTCTGGAGCGAGGCTTGTGCCTGCAGGGCGAAGATGGTCACCGCTCCGAGCAGCAGTGCCGCGGTGCCGAGGAATGTCGCGGCGATGAAGATCGATCCGAGCGGTTCGCGCATGGCGGGCAAGGGATGCGGGATGTCCGCCATCAGTAGGGTCAGCCCGCTGCCAACGATCGCCAGGAGCAGGACTCCGGCGATGCCGGCTCGTCCGCGCCCCGGGAGCAGGACGACGGTCGCAAGGATGGGCAGCATCGCGGCCGAGAACGAGATCCCGGGGATCAGGATCGCTCCGGCCACACCAAGGCCGAAGACACTCGCAGCCAGGAGTGGCGACTCCCAACGCTGCCGTCCCGCGCCGCGCAGCCGACCGACGCCGACCATCGCGAGGCCGAACCCGAGGATCATCCCCGCGGAACCCACCAGGGCTGGCTCGCCGAGCGCGATCCCGGCCACGGCCTCGGAAGCGGCAGCCGCCAGCGATACGGCGACAAGCCGGGGCAGGTACTGACTGAGCCCACTGGAGGGTAGGGGGAATCCCATGCCCCCCGATGGTATGGAGGCAGTCCACGCGTCGCTATCGGTTGGTAGTACTCCCGTCGCGCGCCCGCGATGGGATCACGGCGGTGGCGCGACCGCCCGTCAGGCGACGCCACTTCCCGTCAAGGGACGTGGATCGCGAGCGACCCCTTCGCCTTCGAGCGCGACTCATGCATCGTCAGGGTGTAGGCACCGCTGCCGGGCGCGGGGACGTCGAAGCACATGCCGTTGCCGCGGAGCGTCGCCTTCGGGGCGAGATAGATGCTGACCGACGGGTTGGACGCCTGGGTGGTGCCGTCCGGCACGGTCACGAAGCCCTGGTCGATGAAGCCGTCATTCAACGGCTGGGTGTTCGCCCCGTTCCCGAACAGGACCAGCGAGACCTCGTCCTTCCTGATCGCTCCGAACTTGATCCGGCTCGAGTAGCCGGTGCAGGAGGCCGGCATCAGCGAACCCGATGTCACGGTGAAGGTCACGTACTTGCCCATCTTCAGCGTTCCGCTGACCGTGAGCGCAGTCGGGCGCTCGGAGACGGCCGGATCACCGTTGAGTGGGATCGTGGCCTGGTGCTCAGTCGGTTGCCCGAAGGTCAGGACCGCGCTCTCCGGGGTGAACCCGGCCGGCGCCTGGAGAGTGATCTCGGTCCGGACGGTGCCGCCTGCGGGGACCGCCCCCGTCGCGATGTAGCCAGGCAGATAGGTGCTGTTCCAGACCACGTTGAGTTCGGGACCGAGGTAGCTGACGTCGTTGGCGCTCGTGCTGGTATTCAGGAAGGTGGCCACGATCACGAGCTTCCGCCTGATCGGGTCGTACGTAGCACCGCTGACATCGATGGAGTAGCCGCCCCACCAGACGTTCGCGGTGAGGGCCAGTGCCGCGGGCGTCGGGATCGGCGTCGGCGTCGGGACAGGCGTCGGCGTGGCGGTCGGGCTCGCCGTCGGGGTCGGCGTCGGCGACGCGCTGGTGCTCGCGGACGCTGACGTGCTCGGGCTGGGCGATGGCGACGGCGATGGCGACGGCGCCACGACGGACGGACTGAGCGAGGCCGCCGGTGCCGTGGTCGCCGGGGTCGATGGTGCCGAACAGGCCGTCAACACCACCGCAAGGGCGAGGAGGGCCGCCACCGGACGCTGGTTCGTCATCGTGTCCCCTTCGCGCTGACCGCTGGCCGGAGCGGGTCCGTCCTCCAGGGACGTCGGCACAGCATACGCGGCGGGCATCGGGCGCGGACCCGCGATGCAGGGTTTTCATCGATGTGGTGCGGTGTGGTACGGGGATATCGTGGGCTGGGCACGGGCCATCCGTGCATGGCCGGCACAGCGCAGCGTCGGCCTGGAGGGGCAGCTGGATGGGGACGAACCACCCACCGAGGATCGAGATCGACACCGCGAGCGGATCAGCCACGAAGCGGTCGAATGCCAGCGCGCGGCGTGCCCACGCCGCCGACCGCGAGGCGGCTCTGGCCGATCAGCTGGCAGCGGATGCGGACCAGAGCGCAGCGGATGCCGATCAGGCGGCGGCGCTTGACGACCAGGCGAATTCCGCGCGCGACCAGGACGCCTCGGACCGCGACCAAGTGGAATCCGATCGCGTGCATTCCGCGGACGACGCCCGAACCCTCGCCGACGACATGGCGTACGACGTCGCCCGGCACGAGCGCGCGACCACCTCGGCCAAGCGATTCAGCACACGACTGCGCAGGGCGAGCACCGCCCGTGATCGCGATCAGACCGCCACCGAGCGCGATCGGACCGCCGAGAAGCGCGACCTGACCAGCCGCGACCGCGATGCCCGCGCGAGTGACGTGGCCCGAGCTTCGCCCGACCCCGATGCGTCCCTCGTGCGACGCTTCGAGGAACTCACCGCGCGGGCCGCGGCCGATCGAAAGCAGGCCGCCGAGGACCGGGCGCGCGCGGCATCGGACAGAGCGACTGCGGCGCGCGAGCGAGCGCGCCTTGAACTCGAGCTGAGTCAGGCCCACCTCGACGACCTGACCGGAGCCTATCGCCGCCAGATGGGGCGGCTGGCGATCTCCCACGAGATCGACCGCGCTCGTCGTGGCGACGGCCGCTTCGTGCTGGTGTTCCTCGATGTCGATGGGCTCAAGTACATCAACGACCTCGAGGGACATGCGGCCGGTGACCGGGTCCTGCAGATCGTCGTCCGCGAGATCCGTTCCCGGTTGCGCTCGTTCGATCCGATCATGCGCTACGGCGGCGACGAGTTCGTGTGTGGTCTGGGTGGCGCGGATATCGACGATGCACGACGAAGGTTCGACTCGATCCGCGGCGCGATCGAGCTGGATTCCGGTGCGACCGTCAGCGTCGGGTTCGCTGCCCTCGTGAAGGACGAGACCGCCGACGAACTGACCGAGCGAGCGGACGCCGCGATGCTGGCGGTCCGCGCGGATGGGCGTTCCAGACCGCTGATGACGGCGCAGCCTGGCCTCGCCATCAGCCGCTAGGACGTCGGCCTAGCTCGGGGCGGGTTTCTTGTACAGCCCTTACCTCTGCGAGCCGGGCCTGCGGCGCATCATGGGGACCGGCCCCGCCGTGCCCCCCCTCGGCGGGGCCGTTGCGCGCCCGCCGCCTGTTCGCTGCCGAGGCCCCATGCCCGATGCCCGAAGCCCGATGCCCCGAGCCCCGGACATGCGACAGCCCCCGGTTCCCCGAGGGCTGTCTGAGTGGCCGGTGCGCCCGCGCGCGCAGGATCAGGTGGGACTAGATCGACTTGCCGACGGTGCTCAGGATCTTGGAGACCTGACCACCGAGGAAGATGAGTGCGACGATCGCGATGATGGCGATGAGCGCCAAGATGAGTGCGTACTCTGCCAGACCTTGTCCCCGCTGAGACTGCGGCGTGAACCGGGCGAACCAGTCCGTGACTCGAAGATACAGATTCACTTCGACTCCTTCAGGACTGCGAGGCCGGTCTCCCCCGCTCTCCGTCCATCATGCGGGCTCCCGGGGGATCCCGTCATGATGCGAACGTACCAGTCCGGCGTGGGACCCTCCGGCACCGGTGCGTTGCCAACCGGACCGTGCGAGATGGGTCAGTGCCTGGTCCGGAACGTCCAGTGCCTGGCGACCAGCGTGTTTCCCGAGGGGTCCGCGATGCCGGGCTGGATGTAGACCGCGTAGCGGCGGTTGCGGAACATCCAGAGGGTCGGATCGATGACCGCGGTCCGGGTGGCCGCGTCATAGGTCACCCTGGCCCGGACCCACAGGCCGCTCGAGAGGTTCTTGAGGCGGAGGGTCGTGCCCGACACGCCCTTGACCGACTCGGAAAAGACGATCCGGATCGAACTGGTCCGGGAGATATTCGTCGCACCGGACTTCGGGCTGGCCGCGACGACGACCGGCTTCGTGTGGTCGACGACGGTCACCGACTGGCTGGTGGTGTCGACGACGTCGCCGTCGGCATCCACCGCCACCAACTCGTAGCGATAGCACGTGCCGGCCTGGAGACCGGTGTCGACCATCGGACTGGCGATCCCCAGGATCTGGAAGTCGTCGTAGGTGACCGCGGTCGGGTCCGGGCAGCTTCCGCCGGCCAGGTGCCAGGTCAGGCGGACCATGTAGCCGTCCACCACCGGGTGCGTGGCGGTCCAGGTGACGGTGTATGCCCCTGCGGTCTGGATGATCGGCACGGTGGGCGAGGTGAACGTGGCTTCGAATGCACCGACGGGACCCGGGGCCGGCTCGAGATCAGGCAGCGGATCCGGGACGGGAGCGGCCAGGGCTGCCGCCGCGTCGATGCGACCCGAGCCGTAGTAGTCGTCTCGGCCGGGAGCGCCCAGGTCCACTGAGCTCGTGCGCAGCACAGCCTCCAGTTCTGCGACCGTCAAGGACGGGCGGGCGGCCCAGATCAGCGCCGCCACGCCCGCGACGTGAGGCGAGGCCATGCTCGTGCCACTGAGCCGGTCGTACGCGCCGTTGATCGTGGACAGCAGGTCGACGCCCGGCGCGGCGATGTCGACACCGCGATTGTGGGTCGAGAAGCTGGCGACCGTATCGCTGCCGTCGACCGCGGCCACGGACACGACGCCCTGGAAGCCGGCCGGATAGCTCATGTACTGCGAGCCGTCGTTGCCCGCGGCCGCCACGACCAGGATGCCCGCGGCGCGCGCCGCGGTGAACGTGGGTTGGGCCAGCGCGATCTGGTCATGGGTGAGGGCCCCGCCCAGCGACAGGTTCACGATCGTGGCGCCGTGGGTGCGCGCCCAATCGACTGCGTCGAGAACGTCGGACTCGAAGCCTGAACCGTTGCTGTCAAGGACCTTGATCGGCATCAGGGTGCTGGCCGGAGCGATGCCGGAGATGCCGACGCCGTTGTCATCCCGCGCGAAGATCGTGCCCGCCACATGGGTCCCGTGGCCGTTATCGTCGGCGGTATCGCTCGAATCGGCGATCTCGTTGTGCGCGTCGACCACAGTCACACCGGCGAGGTCGGGATGCGTGGTGTCGACTCCCGTGTCGATGACCGCGATCACGACACCGGGGGCGCCCGTGGTCGTGGACCAGACCTCCGGGACATGGATCTGGGTCAGGTCGTTCTGGTCGCCATAGAGCGGATCGGACGGGGTGCCGTTGGCGGGCCAGTCGGTGGCCTTGACTCGCGCGTCGGGGACGACCCCAAGGACTCGTGGATCCTTGCGGAGCGCGGCGGCCACCTGGGCGGTCTGACCCGAGCGGGCGACCACCACGCTGCGCTGGGTGCTCCCGGCACGCTCGACCCTGCTGATGCCGGCCACACCGATCCGCGTCGGCGGCGCGGTCCGCCACAGGACGATGAGGCGACCGGAGGGAGCCGCCGCATCGGCAGCGCGGAGCGACGGCACGCCGGCGGCCGCCACCGGCATCAAGCCAAGGAGCAGCGCGACTGCGAAGAAGCAGGCCGCGATGCGACGACGATTCACGGTGTGGATCTCCCCTCGTTCCCTCTCCGGGCCGCGACGATACGCGCCTGACGGCATCGGCGCAACGTCCCGAAGGTCACACGAGGGACGCCCCGTGGGGTGGCCTGTGACGCCGGTTGACCCGGACACGGTGACGCGGCGGCGCCTTTCGGCACCGCCGCGTCCGGTCACGACCCGTTCAGGGGCGATCCGGAGACCGGATCACATGTTCGGGCAGTTCCCGCCGGTCGGAACGCCTGACGGGGCGGCGCCGGAGCCACTGTGTGGTGCACCGGATGCGGTCGGGGCACCTGACGGATCCGGGCTCGCCGCGTTGACGATCGCGACGCCGCCGATGGTCAGGAGACCAACGGCGAGGAGGAGCGAGGCCGCCAGCCGGCGAGGTGTCGGGGTCTGGCGGATGCGAGTCGAGGGTACGGGGGCGGGCTCTGCCGCGCTGAGGTCCATGTCCTGCATGGGGTCTCCTTCCGTGCTGCGCCTGGTTCGATCGGTGGTCTCGTTCGTCATCGCATATGTGCCGTACTCCATCGAACCTGACGCCTGCGGGCAGTGTTGGACGCGGCATCTGTCGATCCGGTTACGTCACCCGTCGGTCCGATGAACCCGCGTCGAGGGGGCCCTCAGCCAGCTGTCGCTGCGATGACCTCGGTCGACAGGGACGGCCAGGCGGTCATCGCCCACGGCCCGAATGCCCGGTCGCTCACCACGCACAGGGCGAGATCCGCGGACGGGTCCGCCCACAGGAAGGAACCATCCCGCCCGAAGTGGCCGAACGTTCCGGCGCTCACGGCAGCGCCCATCCAGTGCGGCGTCTTGGCGGCACGCAATTCCAGCCCCAGCCCCCAGTCGCACGGGTCGAAGTTCCCGACGCCCGGCACGACCCCGGCGAGACCGGGGAACGCGACGGTCCGCGCTGCGTGCGCGAGCGCCGGGCCGATCAGGGTCGGCCGCAGCAGCTCAGCGGCGAACACCGCCAGGTCCGCCAGGGGGCCGGCAAGCCCGTCGGACGGCCGTGCGCGGAGCTCCGTGGCGGCCATCCCGAGTGCGCCGAGTACCCACTCCCCCAGGAGTTCGGCGAAGGGGACGCCGGCCCGCTCCTCGACCAGTGTCCCGAGCAGGTCGAACCCGGTGTTCGAGTAGATCCGCCGGCGACCGGGGGGCGAGATGGCCGTTCGCCCGTCAAAGGGCAGGCCCGATGTGTGGGCAAGCAGGTGGCGGACCGTGGCCCCAGGAGGGCCGGCCGGTTCATCCAGGCGCACGAGCCCGCGCTCCACGGCGATGAGCACGGCCCACGCCGTCACGGGCTTGGTCACTGACGCCCACGCCGTCACCACGCCTGGATCGCCGTGGAGCGCCTCGATCCCGGCGGGCCCGACGACGGTCGCCGAGACATGGGCTGCATCCCACGCGTCGACCGCGGCGAGCACGGGTGCGAGTCGATCGGTCATGCCTCCGAGAGTAGCGTCCATCGGTCCGGGCGAGAGACCCACCTCCGGATCCGACGTGGTGCCTCACGGTCGTCGGATCCGGCCCGGAGAAGTCCAGTGCATCTCGAACCGCTGCCCATGACGTGATCTGTCGACCATGAGTCGTCGAGCCGGCCCTGAACGGGCTGGTTGCGTGACGGCGAGGTCCCCACGGCTCGAACCTGGTGACTCTGAGTCACCGGTCCGTCCCGACCAGGTCCGATTCGTGTCGGGGTCATCCCCACCGGACGAGTCTGTCGACGCTGAGTCAACCATCGGCCGGGGCGAGAGACCCACCTCCGGATGCTGGCGCCCGGGGCATCCAGCGGTCACCATGTCGCCATGGCATCCGGCTGTCTTCCGAAGATCGCGCCGCCGTCACTGGTGATCGGGCTGCTGGTCGCGTCGCTGCTGGCACCGGCATCGGTATCCGGGTCCAGCGACTTCCCGACCGGGTTCGAGGGCTATCGCACCTACAGTGAAGTGGCGGCCGACGTCGCAGCCGTTGCCGCGGCCCACCCGGACATCGTGGAGCGGTTCTCGATCGGCCAGAGCTACCAGGGCCGGCAACTCTGGGCAGCCAAGATCTCCGACAACGTCACGGTCGACGAGAACGAGCCCGAAGTCCTCTTCGACGGCGGGATCCATGCCGACGAGCACATGGCCACCGAGATGGCGCTCCACATCCTCAATTGGCTGGCCGACGGCTACGGCGTCGATCCCCGCATCACCCACATCGTGGATACCCGCGAGATCTGGATCGTCTTCATGGTCAACCCCGATGGCGCGACGTACGACATCGCGGGGGGAAGGTTCCATTACTGGCGGAAGAACCGTCAGCCCACGCCCGGCACGACCGCGATCGGCACGGACATCAACCGGAACTTCGGCTACCGCTGGGGTGGCGGCGGTCGGACCAGCTCGAACCCGAAGGCCATCACCTACCGTGGCCCACGGGCGTTCTCGACACCCGAGGCACGCGCGATGCGCGACTTCCTCGCCAGCCGGGTCATCGGTGGCGTGCAGCAGATCCAGGCCGCGATCAGCTTCCACGAGAACGGCCGGCTGGTCATGTGGCCGTACGGCTACACGACGACGAACGTCCCCGGCGACATGACGACCGCCGATCACGCCGCCTTCGTGGCGATGGGCCGGCACATGGCGGCCACGAACGGCTACAAGCCTGAGCAAGCCAGCGATCTGTATGTCAGTTCCGGGACCAGTCGCGACTATGCCTACGGCGTCTATCGGATCTTCTCGTACACGTTCGAGATGTCCGCCAGGATCTATTCCGACGACTCGAGGATCGCGTCCGAGACCGGGCGGAACAAGGAAGCGGTCCTCTACCTGATGGAGAAAGCGTGGTGCCCCCCGTCGGTCCTCGGCGCGGCGACGACCACGGCGCGATGCGGTGCCTTCGACGACGATCTGGAGGTCGGGCGCGGCTGGACGGTCAACCCCGATGGGACCGACAGCGCGCCTCCGGCCGCGCGGTTCGCGCGCGCCAACCCCGCATCGACCTTCAAGAACGGCCCGAAGCAACTCGGGACCACGACTTCCGGCTCGATCGCATTCGTGACCGGGGCCGCGGCGGGTTCGTCGCCATCGAAGGACGATCTCGACGGTCGCACCACGATCCGCTCGCGGGCGATCACGCTGCCGGCGACCGCGGGTCAGCGCCTGACGTTTCGCTACGTCTTCGCGCATGACGGACGGTCATCGGCCGCCGATTCGCTGCAAGCCATCGTCGAGGTCGCCGGCGGGTCGCAGACGGTCGTGTTCGCGGTGCATGGGCGCGCGACAGACGTCGACGGTGCGTGGCGCACCGCATCGGTCCCGATGGACGCATTCGCCGGCCAGACGGTGCATCTCCGCTTCGTGGCCACGGATGGCGGGGCAGCCAACCTCGTCGAAGCCGAGCTCGACGACATCCGGGTGACGCGCGGGGCCTGAGGGGCGGCGGCCGCCACGAGGCACGGCCGCCACGAGGCACGGCCGCCACCAGCGGCACGAATCAGATCGATCGTGCGTGGCCGCTCCCCCAGGACGCACTCTCGGCATCGACCCACGAGGAACGTGTCCCGATCCCGCCGCCACCAGCGGCACAGATCACCCAGCGGCACAGATCTCCGCGGCCACAGCCCCGGGGCGTCATCGTCACCGGGGCGTCATCGACCTGGATTAGGATTTCGGGCATGAGGTTCTTCACCAGCAAGCCCGACTCCGTCCCCTCCCCCGCCAACGCCCTTCCCGGACGATCCACCCCGATCATGACGCCGGGTATGAACCTCGTCCTTGGGACCCCGATCGCCGGGCCGTACCCCGACGGTTTCCAGGTCGCTGAGTTCGCCCTCGGCTGCTTCTGGGGCGAGGAGAAGACGTTCTGGAAGCAGCCGGGCGTGTGGACGACCGCCGTGGGCTACCAGGGCGGCACGACACCCAATCCAACCTACGAGGAGTCGTGCACCGGGCGGACCGGGCATGCCGAGGCCGTTCGGGTCGTGTTCGATCCGTCGACGACGAGCTACGAAGCGCTGCTGAAGGTCTTCTGGGAGAACCACGATCCCACCCAGGGCATGGGCCAGGGCAACGACCGCGGCTCCGAGTACCGCTCGGCGATCTTCGTGCACGACGAGGCGCAGCGAGCGGCGGCCGAAGCCTCGAAGGCGACCTACCAGGAGATCCTGACGGCGGCCGGCTATGGCGCGATCACCACCGAGATCGCCGGCCCGCCGGCGCCCGAGTTCTACTTCGCCGAGGACTATCACCAGCAGTACCTGCGGAAGGTGCCGAACGGCTACTGCCCCAACCACGCGACGGGCGTGAAGTTCCCGAACGTGACGGTCACGCCGCTCCAATACGTGGAGTAGCGAGCGAATCCGGGGCGCTCGGCCTCACTCGGCGCTGGCGGCCAGCGAGTAGAAGCTGATCGCGGCGACGGACAGCTGGACGCACAAGGCGAGCGCGTACGCCGTGATGGACGCGAATACCAGGGCGTTCAGCCCGAACAGGGCCGTCGCGGTGATCCCTGAGGCGACGACGAACTGCGTCCAGCGGACCCACGGCAGGCCCGATCGAATCAACTGTCGACCGCGGAAGCTGATGACGAAGAGCGCATAGGGAAAGACGATGGCGCTCGAGACGACGAGCGTCGCCCGCGCATCGTTGAGAGCGGGAAAGATCACCGCCGGCAGCAGGCTCTCGAACGTCACGTTGAAACTCGTCGATACGATCCCACGAAGCCGGTAGCGCTGGCCGACCGTCCAGCCGGCACCGTCCGACGCGAGCCCGGGCGCGATCGCCGCGAAACCGGCCACGACGACGGCGATCGTTGCGATCCCGATCAGGAGGGCCTCACCCGGCATGCGTCGCCTCGATCTGCTTTCGTTGCCATTCGTGCACGGATGCCACCCATTCCCAACCGGGCTTGGCCGATGGGCCGACCCGCGGGTCGTCTGCATCCTGGCCGTCACGCACGGCGTGGACGTTCGCGCGACCCTGTTCGATCCGGAGGCGGACCTGGTCGGGTCCGCAATCGGACCCGTGACCGGGGATCAGGACATCGGAAAGCATGTCGCCGGCGACGAGGAACTCATCTTGGTGGATCAGCACACCCTCCGCGACCTGTTTTAGCATCGGTCTCCTCCATCCACGTCGGCCTGCGTCCGACAGTTGGTGCGACTACCGGCACCGTCAAAGTCGTGGCGCCATACTCGGCTCGATCCCTTGCAGGCCGTGCTCAGATCGAGGTGATGACGATGCTCTCCGACTTCCTGGCAGTCACGACGCTCGTCGTCACCGATGTCGAGCAGGCGAAGCCATTCTACGAAACGCAACTTGGCCTGACGCTCCTGGACGAGACCCCGGCAAGCATCCGATTCGGGGCGGGCAAGGGTTCGCAGTTGACGATCCGGCGTGGACAGCCGGGCGCCGGCGGCCAGACGGTCGTGCACTTCGAGGTCGATGACGTTGAGGCCGTCGTCGCCGATCTCATCTCCCGAGGGGTGGTCTTCGAGGAGTACGAAGCGCCCAAGACCGTTGACTTCATCGCCCAGATCGGGCCAGCGCGCGGGGCTTGGTTCAAGGACCCGGCCGGCAATGTCATCGGGCTGCGCCAGGGGCCGGTCCCGAGCGCCACCTAGTGTTCAGTTGCGGAAGTAGCTAACGGTATGCTGGCATGGCAGCTACGATGCTCGCCATGGCACATCCTCCTGCTCCTGCATTGGTCTTGGGCGAGGCCGATCGGGCGATTCTGCAGGGAGTCGTTCGGGCTTCCACGAGCGAACAGCGGTCGGTTACTCGGGCACGCATCGTTCTTCGGTCGGCGGACGGGATCTCCCTCGAGCGCATCGCAGCCGAGCTCGGCGTGACCGTCACGACCGTCAAGCTGTGGCGACGCCGGTACGCGGCCCTGGGCCTCGCCGGGCTCGTGGACGACGCTCGCCCCGGACGTCCTCCGACGTATTCGCGCCAGGATCGCGACCAGGTCATCGCTCTGACTCTGTCGGAACCTCCCGACGGTGTCACCCACTGGAGCGTCCGCCGTCTGGCCGGCCGAGTCCGGATGAGCGAAACGACCGTGTGGCGGACCTGGCGTAGCGCCCGATTGAAGCCCCATCGGGTCGAGACGTTCAAATGGAGCAGCGATCCCGATCTAGAAGCCAAGATCCGCGATGTCGTGGGGCTCTACCTTTCGCCGCCCGAGCGAGCGATCGTTCTCTCGCTCGACGAGAAGACCCAGATCCAGGCGCTCGATCGGACAGCACCGATGTTGCCGATGAAGCCGGGTCAGGTCGAGCGCCATACCCACGACTACAAGCGGAACGGCACCACCCATCTCTTCGCCGCGCTCGAAGTCGCCACCGGCAAGGTCACCGCCCAGACTCGAGCCCGCCACACCGCCGCCGACTTTCTCGCCTTCCTGCGCCAGATCGAGAGCGCCTATCCCGAAGGCGAACTTCACCTCGTGCTCGACAACGTGTCTTCCCACAAGACGCCGGCCATCCGCCAATGGCTCGAAGATCACCCACGGATCAGCTTCCACTTCACCCCGACGTCGGCGTCCTGGATGAACCAGATCGAGACCTGGTTCGGCATCCTCTCCCGGCAGGCCATCCGCCGGGGCAGCTTCCGCTCGGTCAAGGAGCTTGTCTCGATGATCGTCGCCTTCACGGCCCAATGGAACGAGGGCTCAACGCCCTTCGCCTGGGTCAAGACCGCCGACGAGATCCTGGCCAAGGCCGTACGGAAGCCGTCAGCGACTTCCGAATCACGACACTAGCGCGTCATCTCGAACCGATCAACGAGGGGCATGGACCACGTGGATCACACGGAACGAGCAGGATCGCCGATGGACATCGATCCGCCGGGCGGTGAGCGATACCTGCTCCTTGCCGACCTGACGGGCTACACCCGCTTCATGGCGGGCGTGGAGGGTGAGCACGGAGTCGACTTCAGCGCCGGCATCCCCGCGGCGTATGGCGTGCTGGGCGGGCTGCTCGACGCCGTGATCGATGGCCTCGAACCCGATTTCGCGCTGGTCAAGCTGGAGGGTGATGCGGTGTTTGCCGCCGCCCCCGCCGGGACGCTCGACGGCGAGGGGGGCCGGGTCGTCGAGAAGCTCGAGTCGATGTATCGCGCGTTCATCGATAGCCGGACGCGCGCGATCCCGGCCAATGACCACGTCTGCATCGCCTGCCCGGCCGTCGCCCACCTTGACCTGAAGGTCGTGCTCCACCGTGGCCACACGGTCCGCCAGACGATGCGGTCCGGCAGCGACCTGCTTGGGCCTGCCGTCACCGTCGCGCACCGATTGCTGAAGAACACCATCCGGGAACGGGTCGGGTCCCGACCGTACCTGTTCGTGACCGACGCCGCGGCCACGGCACTCGGCTTGTCGGAGGTGGGACTGGAGCACAGCGAGGACTATCCGGACACCGGACACATCCAGGGTCGCATCCTCGACCTTGCGGGACCTGAGATCCGGACCGCGCCCGCGTGACGTAGCCGCCCGGCGTGGCTGGCGGTCAGCCCGCGATAGCGGCCCGAGCGTAGATCGCGCAGATCACGGCGGCTGCGACCAGCGCCGCGCTGACGATCGTCAGCCGGCGATGGAGCCGGCGCAACGCCTCTACCTCCGGATCGGTGTCCGGGGTGGTGAACCACTCGACCAGCGGCGGGATGTGCCCATGCCGGGCCGCGCACAGGTCGGCATAGGACCGCTGCGCGAAGTAGGTGTCGTAGACGCCGATGAGGACCGCGACGAGGATCAGGATCACGGCCAGGACGACAGCCAACGGGTCACCTCCCCGCCGCAGAGGGAGTCCCGGACGGCGATGCGGTCACGTTCGCGATGCGCTCCCGATACGACGTCGTCAGCCCGAGCAGGCCAGCCAGCGCAGCGGGCACGAGCAAGAGCAGCAGCGCGGCCCCTGGCAGGGAATATGCGAAGGTCAGCGGCTCCGGTCCTGGTGGAACGCACGAGCCGCAGGGCGCCCCGCCGGGCGAGGGAAGCATGGCGTAGAGCCACCAGAACGCCGCGACCGTGAACGCGGGCGAGCTCGCGAGACGCCGGAGCATGCCACCGCCGAGCCACGCAGACAGCGTGCCGAAGACGACGGCGAGGGTGGCTCCGAGGACGACAGCGCCGACCCCCGCGGCGGACCACGGCAGGCGCCCGATCCAGTAGCCGTCCTCCAGCGAGAGCGTCGGGTCTGCAGCCACTTCACTCGCAGCCTGCGCAACGAGCACCGCGAGACCGACGACCGAGGCGGTCAGACCCACGACTGTCGCCGCCCGCGCGAACCTCAGCATCGGTCCATGCACGGCAACATAGGACCATGCCATCGGCACGTCAAGGCATCCCGTCTCGCTCGCCGCACGACCGCGCTCGCGTCGCCTAGACTCGCGCGGTGGGAGTCCTTGATGTCTGCTCGCCTTCCTCAGCGGACCCGCGCCAGGACCGACGCTGCCGCCGCGGCACGAGCGCCGCGAGACCGACGAGCCGCTGTGGACCGCCGACGACGCCCATCTCGGTGACGCGGGTCAGACCGTGGTCGCGGACGTGACACCGGGAACTCTCGGTCGCTACGGACCGGTGCGAACCCACCGGAACGACTGACCTCGATGCGACGAGGGCTTTCGAGGCGGACGATCCTGCTGGCCGCGCTGTCCGTCGCCCTCCTCACGATGCCGGCGCTGTTCGTGCTGGCGTTTCCCGACCAGGCCTCTGGCACGCGCGACCAGCTTGGAGTCGACTACCGGCTGTACATGAACGCCGCGCACCGC
>JBBQLI010000046.1:0-22904 GCA_038327765.1 Candidatus Limnocylindrales bacterium
ACCGCTGGGGGCGCGCGCCGCGTTCGATGTCTACCCGTTCGTGGACGGTAGCCGCCGCATCCTCGGGTCGAATTACGGGTTCGCCGATCCTGCGGTCGACTTCCCGCGCTATGCCCAGTGGCATCTCGACGGGCGACTCCCGATCGATCGACTCATCGACCGGCGGATCGGTCTGGACGACCTTGAGGGCGCCTTCGACCGACTGCGGGCCGGCGATGGCCTGCGCCAGGTGATCGTCCCCGCCTGAGCCCCCGCTTCACAGGTCGGGCTAGGTCATCGCCCGATGCAGGAAGGCCGCCATCTGGCCACGCGACACGACCTCGTTCGGGCAGTACTTGCCCGGTGCGCAGCCGCCCGTGATCCCGGATCGGGCCAGGCTGTTGATCGCGGCTTCGTGCGAATTCGAGTTGTCGTCGCTGAAGTAGTCGCGCGTGGCTGCCGGCAGGTGGAACGCCTTCATCAGGAAGGTCGCCATCTGGGCACGCGTGACTGCCTGGTCCGGACAGAACTTCGTGGCCGAGCAACCCACCGTGATACCGGCCTTCGCAAGCTTGTTGATGTCCGACTGATGCGAGTTGCGGCTGTCATCGGTGAAGTAGTCACGGCTCGAGACGGGTAGATGCAGGGCGCGCGCCAGGAAGGACGCCATCTGGGCACGGGTCACCGCCGCGTTCGGACAGAACTTCGTCGCTGAACACCCGGCCGTGATCCCGCTGGCCTTCAGCCAGATGATGTCGCAGACGAACTTGGATCCACCGATATCCGTGAACCCGGAGCTGCCCGACGACGTGTACGTGGCAGTCAGGTGCTGGGCGGTGGCCGTCGTGACGACCCCGTGGATCGCCGCGCCGCCATCGGACCAGTGGCTGAACGAATATGCGGTGCTGCCCGACGTTCCGCACGATGGTGCGCTGATCTGCACGGAGTGGCCGATGATGTTGGTGACCTTCGGCGGCGGGGCGCCCTTGCCATCGCCAAGCCCCAGGGAGATGCCGGCTGGTGAGGACTTCACATCGATCGTGCCGGTCTTGGGATGGATGTCGCGCTGGACGGTGGTGCTGAGTCCCCCGCTGTCGGTGACGGTGAGGTAGAGCCGGACCCACGACGGATAGTCGTGATCGGGCGCGGCGAACGAACCGGACGAAACGCCATCGAAGGTCTGGACGGTGTGCTGGTGGCAGTTCGACGGACAGTGCTCGACAGCCAGCGTCCAGGTGAATGCCGAGGCAGGGAGCGTCCCGTCCTCGAGGTCGGTGGCGGTCGCGGCGAAGTCGATGGTCTGGCCCACGACCCAGGTCAGGCTCGTGGCCGGCGCACTCATCGTGACCGATGGGGCAGAGTTGCCCGACGAGATGGTCGTGTGGGCGGTATCGGTGTTGCCGTCGATATCGGTCACCTTCAGGCCCACGTTGTAGGTCCCTGCCGAGAAGGTGTGGTTGAGTGTCACGCCGGTGGCGTCCCCATAGGTGCCATCTCCGTTCAGGTCCCATGAGTAGCTGGCGATCCCGCTGTTGTCGGTGGAGCTGCTGGCATCGAAATGGACCGCGAGCGGCGCGACGCCGCTGGTGGGAGTCGCGCTGAAGTTGGCCGTCGGCGGGACGCCGGGGGCGTAGTAGCGCACGGCACGGACCTGGCCCAGGTCGTAGTCGGTGTAGAGGACCTCGCCGGCCGGGGTGAGCCCCAGGAAGACCGCGCCGCCGTCGTGGGCGACGTTGCCATCGTTGCGACGGAGGTTCGCGAAGAGCGAGACCTGGCTGAAGTCCGGCCTGCCTGACCCGTCCGAGGGCGCGAACCAGATGCATTTGCGGGCGTAGTCGGTGAAGAACAGGCCGCTGTCGTAGCTATTCGGGTACGGCGAGGTGCTGCTGAGGAACGTGATGCCGGAGATCGCGGAGCTGCCCGGGGTGCAGTTGTCGCCCGAGACGACGTTGTCGCTGTGCTTATACACGTAGACCGGCGCCTGGTCTGAGCCCAAGCTGTTGCAGAGGGCCAGGTTCAGGTTCTGATAGGCCGTGAGGGTGCTGTTGCCTTCGAAGCACGGCCAGCCGAAGTTGCGTGGCGCGGCATTCGGGTCGGTGACCTCGTTGATCTCCTCCCATGTGCTGTAGCCGACATCTCCGATCCAGATGTCCCCGTTCGAGCGGAACGTGAAGCGGAACGGATTGCGCAGCCCATACGCGATGATGCGTGCCTTGTTGGGGTCACTGCTGCCGGCGTTGGCATTGGTAGGCCAGGCGTCGCCGGTGTCCGGGTCGACACGGATCAGCGAGCCATCAAGGGTCTGCGGATCGCCACTCGAACGCATGTCCTGGGCGCGCAGCGCGCCGCCTTCATTGGGCGGGTCGCCGCACGGGTTGACCGGGGTGACGAATGGGCCCCCGGCGGGGAGCGTCCCGCCGAACTGACCGTCGTCGGCCTGATTGAAATTCGCGCCGTCGCCACCTGAGACGTAGAGCGCTCCCTCCGGTCCGAACCGGACCGTCCCGATCGAGTGGCTGGGGAACTGCTGACACCAATCCCAGATCAGGGGAGTCTCGGTCACGGAGTTGCCCGCTCCGTTGCTGCTGACGGTGAGCCTCGACAGTCGCGCCGAGACGGGGCACCCGTCGGTCGTGGGACCGGGCGGCGTCGGACACGTGTCGTTCCAGAGCGGGGTCGTCCCGCCGGTGATCTTCCGATCATACGTGTAGAGGACGTACAGATAGGGGCGACCGGTGAGGAAGCCCGGGTCGATCGCCAGGCCCAGCATCCCGCGGTCCCAATAATTGTCGACCTCGCTCGAGAGGTCCGCGATCTGCGTGCCGGTGGTCGCGTTGATGCTGCTGAACGCCACGATCTTCCCGCTCTTCTGGATCACGAACCCGCGTCCGTTGGCAGCGAAGACCGCGCCGGTGGGCTGGACCAGGCCACCCCAGACCAGCTCGTCCCGGAAGTTCGTCGGGACGGACGCGCCCGAATCGGCCGCGACTGGCGCGGCAGTGAACGGGAGCATGAGGGCGATGATGGCGAGCGCGGCGAAGAGGCTCGCGTACCGTCGGACGACGATCATGGGGGGAAGACCAAACACAGGATGAAGGCGTGGATCAGGACTTCCGTACCATCCCCCACCTGACCGATTCCCGCAAGCGTGACCCCATGGAACCGGTGCCCGAGGGAACCGAACCGCACCGGCCCCGGTATGGTCCGGGATGGTGCGGGTCGGATATGGTCGGTCACGAGTGGTGGCACTCCCGTACGACCGGGCGATGAGTGGCGGTCGGCGCTACAGCTTGCCACGCAGGTGGCCGTCGGCCAGCCGGGTCGCGAGGCGAGCGAGGATCGCGTCCTCACGGGCCTGCTTGATCGTGCCGGCCGTCACGGCCGCATCGAGGTCCCGCGTCACGGCCGTCGTGATGGCGCCGGAGACGGTCGCATACGGGACGCCCGCCGTCGTCGCAAGGTCCTTGAGGCTCTTCCCGGCCAGGAGGGACGTCCGGACAGCGGCCGGCGTGGAGCCCAGGGCCGTGGCAGCGGCCTGCAACCCGTCGCGGATGACCCCCAGCCCAGCCTTGGCGGCGCCTCCGTTCCCGGCGGCCACGCGCTTGGCGATGCCCGCGCACAGGTCGGCCGGAGCGGCCGCGACGCGCGCCTTGAGGCGAGCGCCACGGGCGGCGGTGATGGTCCCGTCCGAGACGGCCTTGTCGATCGTGGCGTCGGCGGCGGCGATGGCCGCGTCGTGGACCTTGGCCTCGCTGACCCCGAGGTTCGCGGCGAAGGCGGCACGGTAGGCGTCGCAGTATTTGCCGGTGACGGCGGCGGCAGCGGCCGGAGCCGCCGAGGCGGCGGCGATGATGGCATCGCCGCTGGCGACCGAGGTGATGGCGGAGCGAGGCGCCGTGGTCGGAGCCGGGATCGCGGCCGAGACGACCGCATCCATGAGCACCCCACCCACGACCGCGCTCACGACAAGGGCTCCCACGAGCCCGAACCGGATGCGAGTCGACATCAGAAGGTTCCCTGTCAGGCGGCGACCGATGTGATCGCCTTGTGGGGTGCACCTTCGACCTGGGCGGTCAAGAACGTGTGTGGGTCCGGGGGCGGTCTTCACGACTCCTGAACATGGCGCCCGCTAGCATGCCCGCATGTCAACCGCTGCCCGTATCCTCGTGGTCGAGGACGAACCGCGACTCGGTGAGTTGCTGCGCCTCTACCTCGAGCGCGACGGGCATGTCGTCACGGTCGTGCGCGATGGCCACGCTGCCCTGCGTGCGGTCGACGAGGAGGGCGCCGATCTGGTGGTCCTGGACCTCATGCTCCCCGGCCTCAGCGGTGAGGCCGTCCTGGACGAGATCCGGGCACGCGGCGAGATCCCGGTCCTCATCGCCTCGGCGAAACGAAGCGATGCTGAACGCATCGCCGGTCTCCGGATGGGCGCCGACGACTATCTCGCCAAGCCGTTCAACCCGCACGAGCTGACCGCCCGGGTGGCGGCGATCCTGCGGCGCAGCGGGGTGCGCGGCAATGGGCTGGGCGCACCCGTCGATGATGCACCGCTCTCGCTCGATGGCGGCCGGCTGCGATTGGACCCGGTGAGCCGACGGTTCACCCTGACCACGCCCGGCGATCCGGCCGTCGCCCACGCCGACGGCGAGGCGGCACCCACCGGCCGCCTTACTCCCGGTGAGGCCCGGCTCCTGCTGGCCCTTGCCCGGCGACCCGGGACGGTGTTCACGCGCGAGCAACTGCTCGATGCCGTCACGCGGCGCCCCGACGACGTCTATGACCGGGTGGTCGATGTCCACGTCGCGAACCTGCGCCGCAAGCTTGGTGACGATTCGAGCGCTCCATGGCTGATCGAGACGATCCCGCAGGTCGGCTACCGGCTCGTCGCCAGCCGCGACGACGGGTGACGACCGCCACCCGCCGGCCGTCGCTCGCGTGGCGGCTCGGTCTCATCTTCGGGGGGATCGTCCTCGGCGTCCTGCTGATCGCCGGGATCCTCGTCAACCGGACGGTGAGCCGCGGGTTCGAGACGGTCCTCGCCGGCCAGCAGCAGAACCGGCTCGACGATGCTGCGGACAACCTCTCCGATCGGCTCGGGCGTCCGGCCGGCCAGGTCCGCGCCCAGGCCGTGGTCCGGCGGCTTGGCACCAACCTCGGCGGTCAGGTCGAGGTGAGATCGACGGACGGGACCGTGCTCGCGGCGTTCGGCAAGATCCCGGATGGGACGGTCACTCACTACACCTCGAACATCGTGACCAGCGACGGACGGCTGCTCGGCACGATCGAGGCCGATCTGCCGGCCTCGGTCGGCGACCGTGGCTTCCTGCCGCTGTTCAACCTGGCCCTGATCGTGGCCGGCGTCGGCAGCGTCATCGTCATCGCCCTCGCATCGGTCTATGTCGCCAACCGGCTCACGCGTCCCCTGCGTGACGTGGCCGATGCCGCGCATCGCCTCGGCGCCGGCGAGACGACCGCCCGGGCGACCGGTGGCGATGACCGCGAATCGGCCGAGCTGGCTGAATCGTTCAACACCATGGCCGACCGTCTCGAACGCTCGGAGATGCTGCGGCGGCGCGCCGCCAGCGATATCGCTCACGATCTGGCAACCCCCGCCACCATCCTGGTGATGCAGTTGCAGGCGATGGTCGACGGGGTGGTGCCGGCCGATCACGACGGACTGGAGGCGGCGCGCTCGTCGGCCTCGGCCCTCGGCAGTGTCGTCGGCGAACTCAATGAGCTCATCAGCGCCGAAGCGGCACCGCTGCAGATCCGGCCCGCCATGATCGACGTCGGCGAGATGGTCCACGAGACCGAACTCGCGCTCGACGGGCTGCGGCGCGACCGCGACGTCCGCCTGGAGACCGCCATCCCGGCCGGGACAATGGTGGTCGCGGATCCAGGCCAGCTGTCACGGGTCCTGCGAAATGTCGTCTCGAACGCGATCACGCACACTCCGGCCGGACGCCGCGTCGTCGTGACCGCCACCCCCAGCGACGCGACCGTCACGATCCGGGTGATCGACGAGGGGCCGGGGATCGCGGCCGCGGACCTGCCCCACGTCTTCGAGCGCTTCTATCGCGCTGACACCGCACGAACGTCTGATCCGGCCACGGGCCAGCGGGCGAGCAGCGGCATCGGCCTGACCATCGCGCGCGAACTGCTCGCAGCGAACAACGGTCGGATCGATGTGGAGCGCACCGGCCCGGACGGTACGACCTTCGTGATCGAGCTGCCGGCCAGCGCCTGACGAAGGGCTAGGTCGCGCCCTCGGAGCCGGGTCCCGTTGCGTGCTGGTCGACGACGGTGATCCGCGGCTCGGACGCCGACACGATCGCCCCACGCGGTCGAATGGGTCCCAACGGCGGATCGAACGGCCGACGAGCACCGACCGCCTGGGCGATCCCGAGCCGACCCGGGGTCTGGGTGACGATGACCGGACGACCGATCGGCGGGAGGGCCGCCGGTGCGACCCCGGGCGTGGCCGCGACCGCGACCTGTGGCACGTTCATGGGCTGCGCAGCGACGGGTCCTGCGGCGGCGACCGGGATCGGGCCGGAGGCGCCGGGTCCAGGCAGCGAGATGGCCATGGTCCCGGCCATCACACCGATCCCGGACGGCTCGCGGCTCATCACGGGGACGCCCACACCGGCCGGGTTCCCCTCCGGTCGGCCGGGGCCTACGGACACGCCCCGGTAGACTGGTCCGGCAAGCTCCGCCGCGTGGGCCGGCGACGGTGCGCTGGCGATGGCCGTCAACGGCCGGGCCGTGACCGGATCGATCACGGTCAGGTCGTCGGTGGGTCGCGGCCGGTATTGGCACATGTAGCAGCGGTCGTGGACGCTCTCGTTCACCGACCGGCAGTTCGGACACGCCCAGAGGACCCGCGTCGACGACTGTGGGCGACGACGGGACGACGGGAACAGCAGCCGGAACAGGATGTACAGCACGGTCGGTCCCACGAGCAGGCCGATCGTGATGACGGCCAGCGGGGCAGAACCGATCGCGGAGCGGAAACCGTCGGCGACCGGAGTGACGTCGATCTGCATGGTGGCGCCATCTTGGCGCGTTGTGCGGCACGGTGCAATGCGGTGCCGCGCGATGTGGTGCGGGCTGGGACCGCGGCAGGGGCTACTTGTCGCGTTCGGCCATGCCGGCGAGCGTCGCCTGCGCGGCCGCGAGCCGGGCGACCGGGATGCGGAACGGAGAGCACGAGACGTAGTCGAGGCCGATGACCTCACATTTGGCGATCGAGGCGGGATCGCCGCCGTGCTCGCCGCAGATCCCGAGCTCCAGGTTCGGCTTGGTGGCGCGGCCTTTCGTGACTGCGATCTTCATCAGTCCGGCGACCGCATCGTCGAGGGTCTGGAACGGGTTGACCGGCAGGATCCCCTCTTCGACGTACTTGAGCAGGAACCCGCCCTCGGCGTCGTCGCGGCTGTAGCCGAAGGTCATCTGGGTCAGGTCGTTGGTGCCGAAGCTGAAGAAGTCGGCGTAGACCGCGATCTCGTCGGCGGTCAGGGCGCCGCGTGGCACCTCGATCATCGTGCCGAACTTGTAGTCGACGTGGAGCCCCGCCGTGGCTTCGACGGCGCGCGCCTCCGCCTCGAGGATCTCGCGGGTCACCTTCAGCTCGTTCACGTGACCGACGAGCGGGATCATGATCTTGGCGATCGGGTGGCCACCGCCCGCCTTGACCTTGATCTGCGCGTTGAGGATCGCCCGGGTCTGGATCTTGACGAAGTCCGGGATCATCAGGCCGAGACGGCAGCCGCGCAGACCGAGCATCGGGTTCTGCTCGTGCATGCTCTTGATCGTGGCCAGGAGCTCCTTGTCCTCCTCGGTGGCGAGGTCGCCGGCCTTGGTGACCTTGACCAGCTGGTCCTCGAGATTCGGCAGGAACTCATGGAGCGGCGGGTCGATCAGCCTGATCACGACCGGCAGGCCGTCCATGGCGGTGAAGATGCCCTCGAAGTCGCCCTGCTGGAGGACCTCGAGCTTGGCCATCGCGGTATCGAACCGGGTGACGACCGACGTCTCCTCCTCGTCCAGCGGCGTGCCGGCGGCGGCCTTCGCCTTCGCCCGCGTGGCGACGTTTGCCACGAGGATCGCGTCACGCACGATCTCCAACCGGTCACCCTCGCGGAACATGTGCTCGGTCCGGCACAGTCCGATGCCCTGGGCGCCGTAGCGCCGCGCCTGGGCGGCCTCCTCGGGCTTGTCCGCGTTGGTCCAGACACCCATCCGGCGGATCCCGTCGGCCCAGCCGAGGATCTTCTGGAGCTCGGGCTGGTCCTCGAACCGGGCCGAGATGGTCGGCAGCGCTCCGGAGAAGACCTGGCCCGTGGCGCCATCGACGCTGATCGGGTCGCCCTCGGCGAAGCTGGCACCGGTATCGGTGCTGTGGGCCGTCTTGGTCGCGTAGTCGACGACGAGCTCCGCGCAGCCGGCGACGCACGGCTTGCCGATCTGGCGCGCGACGACCGCTGCATGGGACGTGGCACCACCACGGGCGGTCAGGATGCCCTCGGCGACGGCCATGCCATGGAAGTCGTCCGGCGAGGTCTCGACGCGGACCAGGATGACCTTCTCGCCGCGGGCGACCCATTCGACCGCGGTATCGGCGTTGAACACGGCCCGGCCCACGGCGGCGCCCGGCGAGGCGTTGAGGCCCTTGGCGATGCGTGTCGCGCGCTGCATCCCGGCGGGATCGAACTGGTCACGCAGGAGCTGGTCGACGTGACCCGTCTCGACCCGGGCGACGGCCTCTTCCTTCGTGATCACGCCTTCCTCGACGAGGTCGGCGGCGATCCGGACCGCGGCGGCGGCGGTCCGCTTGGCGCTGCGCGTCTGGAGCATGTACAGACGCCCGCGCTCGATCGTGAATTCGAGGTCCTGGACGTCGCGATAGTGGCGCTCGAGCTGCTGGCCGATGCGCTGGAATTCAGCGTAGACCTCGGGCATCTCAGTTTCCATCTGGGCGATCTTCGGCGCGGTCCGGATCCCGGCCACGACATCCTCGCCCTGAGCGTTGGTGAGGTACTCGCCGTAGAGGACCTTCTCGCCCGTGTTCGGGTCGCGCGTGAACGCCACACCGGTCCCCGAGTCGTCGCCCATGTTGCCGAAGACCATCGTCACGACGTTGACGGCCGTACCCAGATCGTCAGCGATGTTCTGGTTCTTGCGGTAGTCCCGGGCGCGCTTGCCGAACCACGAAGCGAAGACCGCTTTGATGGCGAGGTCCAGCTGCTCGTTCGGATCCTCGGGGAAGTCGCGTCCGGTGTCGGTCTTCACGATGGTCTTGAAGTCGCCGACCAGGTCGCGCAGCGCGGCCGCATCAAGATTCGTGTCCTGCTTCGCGGCGTGGGCGCTCTTCGATGCGTCGAGGGCGTGATCGAACCGCTCGCCGTCGATGCCGAGGACGATGCGCCCGAACATCTGGATGAACCGCCGATAGGCATCCCAGCCGAAGCGTTCGTTGCCGGTGAGGGCGATGAGACCGTGCAGGGTCGCCTCGTTGAGACCGAGGTTCAGGACCGTGTCCATCATGCCGGGCATGCTGAACTTGGCGCCCGAGCGAACGCTCACGAGGAGCGGATTGGCGGCGTCGCCGAAGCCCTTGCCGGTCCGTCGCTCGACTTCCCTGACCGCGTCGAGGACGTCGTCCCAGAGTCCGTCGGGGAGCTTCTCGCCGCTGGCGAAGTAGTCGTTGCACGCTTCGGTGGTGATGGTGAACCCGGGCGGTGTCGGGAGACCCGCGATCGTCATCTCCGCGAGACCGGCACCCTTGCCCCCGAGCAGGTCGCGCATGCTGGCGTTGCCTTCGGCGGTCCCCTCGCCCCATGCGTAGATGTAGCGCCGGGCGGCCCGGTGGGCTCGTTCGCCGGCGGGGCTGGCAATCTCGGTCATGGGATCCTCCGGGGTCAGCGGCGGACGTGGCCCATGGGTCGGCCGGATGGTCCGCACAACACGTTCTGGTACGCGTCGATTGTAGTCCCGCGAGCCGTGGACACCACGGACGTCGGACTCAGGTCGGTCCGGCAACCCGATGGCACTTCAGTGCGGGAGGCCGCTCCGCTCCACCGAGCTCGCCCACGCCGCGATCTCGGCGCGTCGCGATGCGCCCAGCTTGGCCAGGATGTGCTCGACGTGGCTGCTGGCCGTCCTGGGCGCGATCCCGAGCGATCCGGCGATCTCCACGTTGGTCCGACCCTCGGTGACGAGCCGCGCGACCTCGAATTCGCGAGCGGTCAACGGACGCCACGGTTCGTCGGCCGCGAAGCGACCCCGGGCCATCCGCTGCAGCGCATCGGCGCGCTCTGTCAGCGGCCGGGCGCCGAGCCGTGTCGCCGTCGCGCGCACCTCGACCGCGCACGCGACCGCCTCGGCAAACCGGTTGGAGCGCGCAAGGCAGGAGGCGAGGTCGAGGCGCGCCCAGCTCGCTTCCCAGATCCGGCCGAGCGCGTCCCAGCCGGCGAGTGCGGTCTCGAGGGCGTCGCGCGCGACGCCGGTCGCACCATCGGCGAGCGTCACGAGGCCACGTCCATGGGCGATGGCCGTGTCCGCGATGCCCGCGACGCCGTCGAGGTACGCCGCGCAGGACCCGAGCCATGCCGCGGCCCGCGCCGGACGTCCGGCGGCCTGGTCGGCACGGACCCCGGTCACGACGAACGGGACGAGGCCGACCCGCTCGCCCACCAGACGGGCACGATCCATGGCATCCCGGCACAGCTCCGCGGCCCGTTCCGGGTCGCCGTCGAGCAGGGCCGACTCGGCGAGACCCCACAGCGGCGGCAGGATCATGTCGATGATCTCGCTCGTCTCGCCGGTGCGGAGCGCCGCCTCCAGCTCGTGCCGCGCGGCATCGCCCTCGCCGCGGGACATCGCCACGTACCCGACGGCCCAGCGGGCGCGCGCGGCGCCCAACCCGGACCCGCGATCCGCGACGGCCTGTCGCCCCTTCTCGGCGGCGGCGTCCCAGTCCGTGCCGGTCGCCCAGTCCACGAAGGCAGCGTTCGCCCGCAGCACGTGCGCGCAGAACGATTGCTCGATGGCGTCGGCGTAGCGCAGCCCCTCGCCCATCCAACGCGCCGCGGCCGGGTAGTCCATCACCGTGCCCGCCATGAGTGCCGCGTCCCGGAAGGCCGAGACACCCATCGACTCGAAGCCGTGCCGCTCCGCCTCGCGGGCAACGGCCACGACCCGCTCGATGGCATCCTGGAGGTCGCCCTCGAAGAAGTCCGTCACGGCCTCCTTCCAATCAGCGCACAGCGACCATTCAGGATCGCCGAGGTCGGCGCCGAGCCGCCTCACGAGCGCAAAGCCCTCGCGTGCCGAACGCGCATCGCGGGCCTGCGATCGCGAGACTGCGAGGGTGAGGGCCAGATCGGCGCGGATCTCGCGCGTGTCGTGGTCCGCCGTCTCGTCTGCTTCGTCGAGCAGCCGCTGCACCCTCGCGATCACCTCTGACCCCGGCATCCCGTCACGGATCCCGACGCTGACAAGCAGGCTCTCCGCTTCGAGCGCCGCGACCGGGTCGCCGGCCGCGCGGGCGGCCACGATCGCGTCCCGCGCGGCCCGCTCCGCGACGTCGTGGTCCTGGACAGCGAAGGCCTCGTCGGCCAGCGCCAGGAGGACCCGTACGAACCCTGCGGGGGCATGATCGCGCGGGACATTCGCGACGGATCGGCGATAGAGCTCGGCGGCCTCGCGATGAGCGGACATCGATGCCGCCTGTCGAGCCCCGGCAAGGGCGGACTCGTAGGCTCGGCGGCGGTTGCCGGCCAGCTCGAAATGCCGGGATGAGTGGATCTCGGACTGCCCTTCCAGCCGAGTACCGAACTCACCGGCGCGGGCGTGGAACCGCCGTCGATCGCGCAGTGGGATGCTTCGATAGATCGCATCCCGCAGCAGCTGATGGCGAAAGTCGATGAGCCCTCGGGGGTCGGGTCGGTCGAGCACGCCGTTGTCCGTGAGTTCCTGGATCGGGTCGTCCAGGCGGTCGACCGGAAGATCCATGATCTCCGCGAGGACCTCCGGCACGAAGCAGCGCCCGATGACGGCGCCGGCCCGTGCCACCGCCTGCGCCTCCGCCGAGCGGCGGCTCAGCCGCTCAAGGACGGCATCCTCGATCGTCGCGGGGACGTCTGCCTCGCGGATGGCCCGCCCGTCGGCCCGCGCCTGGGCGCTCATGGCGCCAAGAAGCTCCTCGATGTGGAGCGGGACGCCGTCGGTGCGCTCGTAGACCGCGTCGACGACCTCGCTGGGCGCGGGGAGACCCGTATCGAGGATGAGCGTCGTCACGAGACCCGTCTGCGCCCGATCGAGCGGGGCCAGCCGCAACTCCTCGGCGATCCGCTGGGTGAGGAGGCGCGAGCGCCAGTCGCGCAGCGAGGTCCCGGGCGCCGCCTCATCGAGCCGGTAGGCACCCACGATCAGCAGGGGACGCTCGCGCGTCGTTCGCGCGAGTTCCGCGATGATCTCGAGGCTCACGTCGTCGGCCCACTGCAGATCCTCGAAGATCAGCGCCGTCGGCCGATCGACGAGACGATCGATGATCGACACGATCTCCAGCACGAGCCTCCGGCGGCCTGCGGGCGCGACGCCCGTCACGACATCGCGGAGCGCCAGCAACTGAAGGCCGAGGGGCCCGAGCTCCGGGTGACGAACGGCGTTCCGGGCGAGGTCGAGGATGGACGCCGCCGACACATCGCGATCCTGTGGAGCGAGGTAGCCGCCGGTCACGCGGTAGCCCCGCGCCCGGGCCAGATCCCAGATCGCGCCGATGAACCGTGTCTTGCCGATGCCGGCCTCACCGGCAAGCAGGAGCATCTGGCCGCGACCTTCGGCGGTCTCGCGCAGACGGCGATCGGCCAGATCCAGGAACTCGTCCCGACCGACCAGGAGCGGACTGATGAACGTGCCGACGTCGACCATCGTGGCGAAGTGTAGGACGACCCCGCGATCGGTCATCGGTCATTCGACCGATGACGGCCGGGTCAGCGCAGCAGAGTCTGCGGAAACGAACCCGACCGGGCAGACCGGGGGGTCGACCATCACAGGAGGTACCCGATGGCACAGTTCATGGACGTCCATTCCGGGTTCGTCGGCGTCACGGCGGACCAGCTCGCAGAGGCGCACGCGGCCGACCTTGCGATCGAGAAGGACGAGGGCGTGCACTTCGAGCGCGCATGGCTCGATCCCGAGAGCGGGAAGGTCTTCTGTCTCTCCACGGGTCCGTCGCGCGAGGCCGTGATGCGCATCCACGAGCGCGCAGGCCACCCCACTGGCGAGGTCTACGAGCTTCCCATCGAGGTCTGAGCAGGAACCCGGATCGTCGGTCGAACTCGTTCCCCGGTGGTCGGACTGTCAGGCATCCGGGGGACCGGCGGTGGCCCAGGCCGCCGCGAATCGGTCCATCACCATCGACGTCCTTGGCGCCGTCAGCACTGGGACGACGACGGGCGTGTGAAGCGCCCGCCGTCGTCCCATCGCGTCCGCGACACCTGCGGTGGCGGCAGGCTCGGACAGGTACCATCAGGTGCATGATCGACCCGATGGACATCCTTCCTGCGCGCGTCGTGGACACCGAGGCGCCCCAGTACAACGCCCGCCTCGTCCGGCGCGAGGACGAATCCGACTCCCTCGCCTACTTCTGGGTCCGCTTCGACGGTGAGCCCACGCCGTTCCAGCCCGGGCAGTACATGACCATCGGCGTCATGGTCGAGGGCCGGATCGTGCAGCGACCGTATTCCGTGGCATCGGCACCGGCACGCAGCGGGACCGACGGCTACGAGTTCTACGTGCGTCTGGTGCACGGCGGGACGTTCACGCCACTGCTGTGGCAGATGCCGGTCGGCCAGAAGATGCGCATGATCGGGCCCAAGGGCAAGTTCATGCTCCAGCCGGATGACGATCGGACGCACATCTTCATCTCGTCCGGAACGGGCAACGCCCCGTTCGTGGCGATGATCCGCCAGCTGTTGATCGACGGGACCCATCGCAAGGTGGTCTTCCTCAACGGCGTCTCGTTCGTGTCGGAGCTCGGGTATCGCGGGCTGGTGTCATCGTGGGAGTCGAGCGGCGAGTTCCCCGTCACGTACGTGCCCACGGTCTCCAGGCCGGACGATCCGCGCAACGCGGAGTGGACGGGTCGGACGGGACGGGTTGAGTCCATCCTGGCATCGGTGCTCGATGATTCCGGGCTGACCGCAGCCGACTCGATCGCCTACATCTGCGGCAACCCCGACATGATCCTGTCGGCGGAATCGACCTTGCTCGGGCGCGGGTATCCCGAGGAGCAGGTCCTCAAGGAGCTGTACTGGCCGAAGGGCAAAGAACCGCGTGGCGTCGCCGGTGCGGACCTGGCCGCCGCGATCGATGCCGCCGAGGCGAACGCGGACGAGTAGCGCGATCAGGCAGCGGCGGCCGCACCCGGCGGACCCTTACCCGAGCGGCGCTGGGGCGGGCGCAGCGGTCGGTTAGCGTCCCGCATATGCAGCCTCCGCGCATCTGCTGGCCCGCGTATGCAGCCCCCGCGCATCGGTCCGCCCGACCTTCGCCATATACCAACCCGGGTGGTACGAGACAGGTCCTGAGGCCTGTTTGGGCCCAGTCCTTGGTCAGATACCAACCCGGGTAGTATCTGGGCCGTTTTCAGGGCTGGACCGGCCGAATCGAGGGCCGGGAACCTAGCGCGTACCACCCCCGTTGGTAGGTGCCTGAAATCGGAGGCCGCTGAGCCGCCCGGCCGGCTGCGCCAACCACCGGCGAACCGCCCCTGGCCGATCCGGGAACGCGACCCGCAGCGTCGGAGCATGCATCGCCACCCGCCGTCGGTTGGTCGTGGTGTCCAGCACGACCAGGAGTCGTCCGACCGTCGTCGGCTGCCATCCGAAGCGGTCGCGCACGATCTTCGCGGCAAGGCGGTCCTTCACATCGAGCCGCCGGATCGTGTCGTCGATGGCCGTCAGCTCGGTCTTGATCTCGATCACGAGCGCGATGCCATCCGCGCGCCGGAGGGCGAGGATGTCGATCGAGCCGCGCTCCCCGAATTCGGCGAAGGTGATCTCGACGTGCACCTCCCAGCCGTCGCGGGCCAGCGACTCCGCCACATGCCCGACCAAGGCGGCATGCCGTTCGTCGAGCAATCGGTCGATAGCGCCGCCGCGCCACGAGACCATCCCGTCGAACCGAGCGTCGACCGCCGCGAACGCTGTTCGCAGCACCCGGATCGAGAGGGTCGACAGGTGCCCACGCTCGATGAGGGAGATCGCCTGCTGCGAGAGTTCGGCCACTTCGGCAAGATCGACCTGGCGCCAGCCCTTGCGGCGTCGCAGCGAACGGAGGAGTCGTCCGATCCGTGTGTCGTCCACGCACCGATCCTAGGAAGCCGCACGTACCTGCGGCTCACCTTCGGCTCACTCGCGGCTCACTCGCGGCTGACTCGCGGCTCACTCGCGGCTCACCGGCCACTCATCGGCCGGTAACGACGGCGCTCACTCGAGGCTGCGCCACCAGCAGACCCTTACCCGAGCGGGGCGACCGGCGTGGGCCCGGTGAGGATCCCGAAGAACCAGCTCCCCGCGACGATCCCGATGATGATCGCGATGGCGATCGCGACAACCAGCCAGCCGGGCCGCGTCACGTGTCGCTCCGCGGGAGTGGCGACGAGAGCAGCGTCGCCTTGGCCGTCTCGAACTGCTCGTTCGTGATGTCGCCGGCCCGACGCAGCTGGGCCAGCCGCTCAAGCCGGTCCACAAGGTCGCCGTGCAGATCGTCACGGGCGACCGGGGCGGCGGCGGCCATCGACAGCAGCGAGCCCGAGGCCGACGACCGCGCCGGGGTCACGACCCGGTTGTCCGGGTGCCACCCGTACGAGACCTTCACGCTCTGGCCGCCCGTCGCCGGCAACCCGAATGTCGCCGCCACCCGCGGGCCTGCGTCATCCCCCTCGAACTCGCGCCGGGACTTCCGGGCGAACAGGAGTGGGATCGCGCCCATGGCGACGAACAGGATCCCCGGCACCACGAACCCCCATTCGAACCCGCCGCCCCATGGGGGCGCGAAGCCGAACCGGAGGAAGTTGAAGCCGAGGCTCAGAAACAACCCCGGCCAGGCCAGCAGGGGGAGCCCGACCCACGCTCCGCCGACGCCGGCTCCGGCCCAGAAGCCCAGCCCACCGAACCCGAGGAGCCCGTAGATCCCCAGCAGCAACGCCGGGGTCGATCCATCGGGGCACGACTGTGCCGAGACATACGGCCCTCCGTCGGCGCAGGACCCGCCGACCCCCATGACCGCACGCATGCCGAGGAACACCAGGGTGACGCAGAACGCCATCCCGGTCGCGGCGACCACCAGCAGGACGAGTGAGCGCGTGGGCGCCCGCGGCGCCACCGGTACGCCGAACTGCATGCGCTTCCCTACCCGATCCGGGCTGCGTCGAGCCGGTCGAGGATGAGCCGAGTGACGCCCTCCAGCGGGATCCGCTCCTGGGTCATCGTGTCGCGGTCGCGCACGGTGACGGCGCCGTCCTCGAGCGAGTCGACATCGACGGTCACGCACCACGGCGTCCCGATCTCGTCCTGCCGCCGATAGAGCTTGCCGATCGCGGCCGTGTCGTCGTAGACGGCCATCGTGTGGCGCTGGAGATCGGCCTTGATCCTGTGGCACAGCTCCACGATCTCGGGCCGCTTCTTGAGCAGCGGCAGGACGGCCACCTTGTACGGCGCCAGGTCGGGGTGCAGGGCGAGCGAGACGCGCGTCTCACCCCGTACCTCCTCCTCCCGATAGGCGTCGATCAGGAACGTGAAGGCGGCCCGGTCCGCGCCGGCCGCGGTCTCCACGACCCATGGGATCACGTGCTCGTCGGTGGCCTGGTCGAAGTATTCGAGCTTCTCGCCAGACGCCTCCGAATGCCGTGACAGGTCGAAGTCGCCGCGGTTGTGGACGCCTTCGAGCTCCTTCCAGCCGAATGGGAACCTGTATTCGACGTCAACGGCCTTCTTCGCGTAGTGGGCCAGCTCGTCCGGGGCGTGCTCGCGCAGGCGCAGTCGCTCCGGCGTCACGCCATAGCGCGCATACCAGCCGAGGCGCTTCGGCAGCCACAGGTCGAAGGCGTCCGTCGCGGCCTGCTCCGGCCGGACGAAGTACTGCATCTCCATCTGTTCGAACTCGCGCATCCGGAACACGAAGTTGCCTGGCGAGATCTCGTTGCGGAACGACTTCCCGATCTGGGCGATCCCGAACGGCAGCTTCTTGCGCGAGGACTGCTGGACGTTCTTGAAGTTGACGTACGAGCCCTGCGCCGTTTCGGGCCGCAGGTAGATGACCGAGGCGTCCTCCTCGACCGGGCCCATGAACGTCTTGAACATCAGGTTGAACCGGCGCGGCGCCGAGAGCGGCCCTCCATCGACCGGGCATGTCAGCCCGAGCCTCGCCACGATCCCCGGGTCCTGCAGTTCTGTCGCGCTGAGATGCTCCGCCCCCGGCAACTCGTCCAGGCGGAACCGGCGGCCATCGGTCGCACATTCGACCAGCGGGTCGCTGAATGAGCCGACATGCCCGGAGGTCACCCACACCTGCGGGTGCATCAAGATCCCGGCGTCGAGACCCACGATATCGTCGCGCTCTTGGACCATGGCCCGCCACCAGGCACGCTTGACGTTGTTCTTCAACTCGACACCGAGGGGACCGTAGTCCCAGACCGCGTTGATCCCGCCGTAGATCTCACTGGACGGAAAGACGAACCCTCGTCGCTTCGAGAGCGAGACGATGGTGTCAAGCTCCTTGACGGCGGGCGCGACATCGTTCGGGTCGGTGGTCGGGGTGGTCATGGGCGGGATCTCCGATGAGCGGTCCGGACCTGGGATGGCCGTCCGCGGGATGCGCTGGCAAGGATGCGCCGGCAGGGCCGCGATGCTAGCAGTCAGGCAGGGAGGCCGCCAGCACGCGACGCGCGTTGCCGCCCAGGATCGCCCGGATCGCGTCGTCGTCGAAGCCCTCGCCGAGCAGCGCGTCGGTCACCTGGACGATCCCGGTGGCATCGAACGGGACCGGGACGCCACCATCGAAATCGGAGCCGAGGCCGACGTGGTCGATCCCGCCCAGCTCGACGGCCACACCGATCGACCGGGCGATGGCGACTGGATCCTCGCCACCAGTCGCCGTCGGCCAGAACCCGATACCGATGAGTCCGCCGGTCGCCGCGATCCCACGGACATGCTCGTCGCTGAGATTGCGGACCGAATCGAACGCCGCTCGCACCCCGGTATGCGACGACACGACTGGCCTGGTCGCGACCGCCAGCACATCGTCGATCGTCGCGGGCGAGGCGTGCGCCACATCCACGATCATCGAACACGCCTCCATCCGCCTGATCACCTCGCGTCCGGCTTCGGTCAACCCGCCCTTGTCCATGCCGTGCGCAGAGCCCCCGAACGCGTTGTCGAAGAAGTGGGTCAACGCCATCATCCGGAAGCCCGCGTCGGCGAGGCGATCGATGTTGGCCGGTTCGTCGTCGAGCGCGTGCGCCCCTTCGATCGACAGGAACCCGGCCGTGATGTGGAGATCGCTCGTCCGCCGGTCCAGGTACGACTCGAGGTCGGCTCGGCAGGTCAGGAGCGTGAACCGACCCTCGGAGCGGTCGGCGATCTCGCGCAGCCGCGCCGCCTGGTAGAGCGCCCGCTCCAGCAGACTGCCGAAGGTCGCCCGCGGCCAGCGTTGGGCGAACGCCATGAGCGTCACGTCGTCCGTGCGGTCGTCGTTGCGGTCCATATTCGCGCGGCGCGGCACCTTCGTGCTCACGGCGAACCCCTGGATCGCGATCCCACCTTCGATCAGGCGAGGGACGTCGATGTGTCCGTAATCGGCGCGCCGGAGCAGGTCACGACCCCACAGGAGCGAGTCCGCGTGCAGGTCGACCACGAGCGACGATGCGTGCAGGTCGCGCGCACGTTTCGATGCTCCGTACGGCGGCCGGCGCAGGGTGACGTTCCTGCGCCGCTCGATCAATGGCGGGACCACGCGGAACGCGACCCCCAGGGACGCGGCGGCAAGGGCGGCACCGGCCGCACTGATCGGGAGCGCACGACGGACCATCCAGGCGCTTCCCTTCAGAACCGCCAGCGCGTGGGCGTGATCCGGACGAGCAGCGGGTAGTCCGTTGCGTACTGTTCACGGGACCAGCCGTGCTCCTCGAACTGCGCCGCGTACTTCGCGAGGAAGACGCGGTCCTCCGAGGCTGGTGGCGCCTCGAGGTCGATCCGCGCGACGCCCTCCATCGTGGCGAACTCCTCGCCCGTGGGATCCGTATTCAGGTTGAACGAGACCAGCGGTCGGTCGGCGATATTGCCGTTCCTCGCCGCCCGTTTCCACGAGTAGAGCCGGACCTCGCCATCGGCCCACACGAACCAGACGGGCGAGGTCTGCGGCTGGCCGGCAGGGTTGATGGTGGTCAGCCACCCCACGACATCGCGTTCGAGCGCGGCCAACGCCCAGGCGCCGCCGGGCGTGGCTGGATCCAGGGTCGTGGTCATGCGTGCTCCTTGGGCAGGTCCAGGCGAAGGACGACTTCGCCATCGATGATCCGGTCGGTCGCCACGAACCCGTAGCGTTCGTAGAACGGCTGCGGCGAACCATCGCCCTGGCCGGCGCTGACCCACAGGACGCCTGCCTCCGGGCGATCACGCACGTAGTCGACGATCGCATCGAGCGCGGCGGTGCCATAGCCATGGCGCTGGTAGCGGACGTCGATCAGAAGGCGCCACAGGTAGTACGGTCCGACCCAGTCCGGGTTGGCGGCGAGCGTGGCGGCCGGGATCCCGTCGCTGATCATCGCGAATCCGACGAGCGTTCCGTCTGCATGGATCGTCCACATCCGCGGGCACGCTGCGGAGTCGGTGATCGCATCCTGGAACGAGTCGGCGACCGGCGAAACGAACCGTTCCTGCTCGGGCGTGGTGTGGAGGGAGCGCGCCGCGGTGCGGTCCGCGTCAGTGGTGATGTCGTGCAGTTCGATCGTGGTCATGCGCTCCCCTACACCACACTGGCCGGCGCGAGCGGTGGCGCGAGCGGTGGCGTGACGGCGGCCGTGGTCTTCGGCGGCGCGGGCACGCGGACTTCATCGAGGAACGCCAGCGATCGGGCGTCCCGCTCAAGCGCGTTGCGGACGAAATCGCGCAGGTCGGCCTCGACCTCGCGCTCGACCATCGGGGCCAGCCGCAGCGCGGCGATCGCTTCGATATCGAGGCGCTGGTACGCCTTCAGCAGCTTGAGCCCCTCGAGACTCAGGCCGGTCCGGTCATACGGCGGTCCTGGGCAGCGCTCGCACAGGACGCCGCCGAGGGGTGGGACCCAGCGGAAGCGCTCGGCCGACTCCAGCATCCGGTCGCATTCGACGCAGCGATCCACTTCGGGACGCATCCCGAGCTCATCGAGCAGGTGCATCTCGTACCAGCGTGCCACCCGGCCTGGCGCCATCCCGTCGTCGAGCAATTCATAGGCGCGGCGAAGGAGCAGATAGAGCGGCTCGGCGGCGTGGCGTTCCTCGAGCGAACGGTCGGCGAGCTCAGCCAGGTACCACGCGGTCGCAGCGCTCTCGAGCGAGTCGCGGAGGCGGAGCCAGGCGTGGCCCACGCTGACCTGCGTGACCACGTCGAACGTCCGGCCGCGGGCCATCGCGAGCTGCAGTTCCGCGAACGGTTCGAGGCTGCCACCGAGCCGCGACGTGGGTCGCCGGACACCCTTGGCGATGGCCTTGATCTTGCCGATCCCAGGCGTGATGAGCGTCAGGACACGGTCCGCTTCGCCCAGATCGAACCGGGAAAGGACGATCGCATCGGTGGTGTAGCGGCGCGGGATGGGCATCGATGCGACGGTACCACCAGAGGGCGTGAGGCGGGCCATCCGAAACCCGATTGCCGACGTATGTGCGAGTAGACGCCGGTGCGGACGCGTCCCCCGCGCCGGCGTCTTGCCGCGCCCAACCACACGGCTTCCACCGCCTACCCGGCGGCCTTCCACCGCCTACCCGGCCGCCTTCCACCGAAGCGGCGTTGACGCCCCCGAGCGCATCGCTTCGCTCGCTCCTCACGGCGACGCCTCTGCTTCGGCTCACGGCCGCCGCAACCCCGGGGAGGCTGACCTGCAGGCCGGCCAACCTCGCGGTCCTGCCATATACCAACCCCCGTGGTACGTGACAGCAGGTCGGGCGTGGATCGGGCCGGATTCCCGTCACCTACCAATGGGGGTGGTATCTGGCGGGGAATCGGCGCGATTCTCGGCGTGATCCGCACCGGAACCCTGTCTCGTACCACCCGGGTTGGTAGGTGGCAGAAACGAGCCGGCCTTTGACCCGCGTTGATAGGATGGGTGGGTCCGAGCCAGCACAACGATCGGGGGATCCCGTGAACGAGAGCGGATGGCATCGGCGCGTGTCGCCGATCTTCATGATCCTGCTGATCGTGGCCGGTGTGGCGATCGCGTTCATCGTCTACGAGGCACTCACCGTCGTGGGTGGACCCCAGGGCTAGCGCCGTAGCCAGGCGCACAGCCGGCGACGCTAGGAGCGAGCGAAGCGATGCGCTCGGGGTCGCCGGCGGAGCGCCAGGCGAAAGGCGATCGGGTCCCGGAGCGACGACCCTACGCGCTGATCGCCGAGACGACGATCTGGAGCAGCCGCTCCCTCGCGGCTGCGTCAAGGACTCCCGCCGCGTCCAGCTGGGCGATGGCCTCATCGCGGTAGTGGCGGGCCTGTTCGCGAGTGTATTCGCGGGCACCGGTCCGATCGAGGATCGCGATGATCTCGGCCAGCTCGTCCGACGACGGGTCTGGCGTCGCATAGAGAGCCGCTAGTCGGGCCGCGTCGTCGGGGCCGACCGACTCGTGCGCGTAGATCACCGGCAGCGTCTTCTTCTTGTGCGCAACATCCGACGCTTCCTTGCCGGTCGCGAGCTCCGCGCCCCAGATGCCGAGCAGGTCGTCGTTGATCTGGAATGCCAGTCCAAGCGCCCAGCCGAAGGCTCGATAGCGGGTGATGATCGCTTCGTCGTCAGTGGCGAGCAGCGCACCGGCCTCGATCGACGCCGCGATCAGGGACGCAGTCTTGCGCCCGATCATGTCGAAGTAGTCGGCCACCGTCCCGAGCTCGCTCGACGCGCTCATGGCGATATCCATGTACTGGCCTTCACACAGGGCCAGGCAGGTCTCGTCGTAGAGGCGCATCAGGCGGAGGACCTTCGAGTCGGAAAAGCCGAGGTCCGTCAGCCGATGCAGCGCGATACGCGACAGGCTGAACAGCGTGTCACCGGTGTTGATCGCCTGGGGGATGCCCTTGATGGTCCACAGAGTGGGGCGATGGCGCCGCTCGGTGTCGCCGTCCTCGATGTCGTCGTGGACGAGGCTGAAGTTGTGCCCGAGTTCGACCGCCGCGGCGCCAGGCAGCGCGCGCGCATGATCGCCTGCGATCGATGCGTACGCGAGGAGACCGAGCAACGGCCGGATCCGCTTGCCGCCGGACGCGCCGGAGCCGTCGAGCGCCAGGTGGTAGCGGACCATCTCGTACAGGCCGTGCGTGGATGGATCGCGATCCGCCACGAGGCGCACGATCTCCGCCTCGGTGTCTGCGATGAGGATCGACAGGTCGATCTCTGAGGAGAGCGTCTTCATCGTTTCGGGATTGTACATGAAACGTGCACCACGCAAGTAGCCTGTTGACTGAGCAACCCGGGCTCGTTTCTGCCACCTACCAACCCGGGTGGTACGAGACAGGGCGACCGCCCGGAGTCGGCCCAGAATCGCGCCGATTCCCCGCCAGATACCACCCCCATTGGTAGGTGACGGGAATCCGGCCCGATCCACGCCCGACCTGCTGTCACGTACCACGGGGGTTGGTATATGGCAGGACCGCGAGGTTGGCCGGCCTGCAG
>JBBQLI010000047.1:0-22882 GCA_038327765.1 Candidatus Limnocylindrales bacterium
TCGCGTCGCGGTCCTGGGCAAGGGCGAGCGTCGTATTCGCCTCGATGACCGAGAGGGGCGTGCGCAGTTCATGCGAGGCGTCGGCCGTGAAATCGAGCTGTCGTTCGCGGGCCGCCTCGATCGGCGCAGCCACGCGCCGGCCGATGGCGACAGCCCCGAGGAACACGACCGCGAGCAGGACGGGGGCGATGAGGACCTCGGCCAGCACGATCGTGGAGCGGGCATCAGAGACCGGTTCCAGCGATTGGGCGACGACCACATAGCGATCGCCGACCTGGGCGCCCTGCAGGCGCATCTCGGTGCCATCGATCGTCCCGCTCACGGGGCCGACCGCTGCGACGTAGCCTGCCGGCAGGACAGGCGTGCTCGAATCGGCGACCACCGTCCCCGACGCCAGGACCGTCCAGATCAGGGTCGGCGGCCCGAACGGCCGGTCGCCAGGCGGACGCGGATAACCGCCGTCGTCGCCGTCGGGCGGACCGTTGACGTGGTGGAGCGCCTGATCCAGGCGCTGGTCCACCTGCGCGGTGAGATTGCCGGTCACGACGGTCACGACGGACAGGGCGACAGCCACGTACACGACGGCGACGAGCGCGGTCGCCGTCAGGGCGACCCGGATCGATTCGCGCCGGACGGTGTGCGTGCGGCCGGCGGTCACTCGGGCTCCAGCCGGTACCCGCGGCCGCGGACCGTGACGATCCGGACGCCCGAATCGGGCAGCTTCGCCCGCAGCCGGCTCAGCTGGACATCGATGGCGTTGGACCCGAGCGGGTCGGTCTCGTCGGCCCAGGCGTGCTCGGCGATGGCCTTCCGATCCACGACGGCCGGAGAGCGGCGCATCAGCACTTCGAGGATCCGGTATTCGGTGACAGTGAGATTGGCCTCGTGGCCATCGGCGGTGACCACCTGGCGGACCGGGTCGAGCGAGAGTCGGCCGCGCGCGAGGACCGGGGCGTCGACGCCGCGCGGTCGTCGCTGGAGCGCGCGGACGCGGGCGAGCAGCTCCCCGAAGTCGAAGGGCTTGACCAGGTAGTCGTCGGCGCCCGTGTCGAGACCGCGGATCCGGTCGGCCGGGGCGTCCCGCGCGGTCAGCATCAGGATCGCTGTGGGCTTCTGGTTGCGACGGGCCCAGGCCACCACGTCGATCCCTTCGGCGCCCGGCATGCGCCAGTCGATGACGGCGACGTCATAGTCGTAGAAGCCGAGGTACTGGATGGCGTCGTCGCCGCGGTCGACCGAGTCGACGTGATAGCCCGCGTCGGTGAGTCCGAGGACGACGACCTCACGCAGGCCGGGGTCGTCCTCGGCCACGAGCACGCGCATCGGTCATCCTCCTGCGGTCCGGGCCCGCACGCGCGGACCGGTCTGGCTCGGCATGGTCGCACGCGGGACGGCCCGCAGTCGCAGCGCGAGCACCGGACAGACGGCCACGGCCCGCCGGGCATGCTCCATGAGGACCGGCGGCACCGACCCGGCTGCGACGATCGGGTAGCCCCAGTCGTCGAGCTCGATCAGCTCGGGCAACAGCTCGGCGCAGAGCCCCGAGCCGTCGCAGCGGATCCGGTCGATGGCGAGGAACTGGTCCAGCACGGCCATCAGGCGGCCCGCCCGCGGCTGGTCGCGCGGCAGCCGCGACCCGTGGCATGTCGAGCGAACTCATCGGCGAAGACGCGCAGGCCGCTGTCGAGGAGTCCCACGGCGCCATCCGGATGACGGCAGGCGCCGCGACCGCGGAGCTGCTCGGACCAGCGCGTGATGCGCTCCAGATCGGAGGCCCGGCCGCGACCCGAGGCGAGGGTGGCCGTCGTATCGGCGATCGCGCGCAGACCGAAGACGCACGGCCCGCACTGGGCGGCGCTCTGGCCGGCCATGTAGGTCATGATCCGCGACGTGGCCGTGACCCCGCAGCCGTCGCCGGCCAGGAACGCCACGACACCGCAGCCGAAGGCCTTCCCGGCGGCGCGCATCGTGGCCGGGTCGAGGACGAGGTCGCGCGCTTCGTCCGCGGCGACCCAGCCGCCGAAGTAGCCGCCGAGCAGCACGGCTTGGGCATCGGCCGGTGCGCCCGTGTGCTCGGCGAGCTCGGCCAGCGGTGCCCCGATGGCGATCTCGGTCACGCCCGGTCGAGCCACCGCGCCTACGGTGACAAGAGCGGTGCCCCGCGTCTGGTCGCCGCCGACCTCGCGATACCAGCCGTCGCCGTACCGAGCGATCAGGGCCGCATGGGCCAGGCTCTCCACGTTCTGCACCAGGGTGGGACGGCCACCGATGCCGCGCTCATACGGTCGCGGCGGCGTGGTGGTCGGGCGACCATCGCCGGTGTCCACGAAATGGACCGCCGCCGATTCCTCGCCGGCGAGGTAGGTGGTCGGTGCCGCGACAAGGTCGATGGACAGGCTCTTGGGGACGGGGCGCTCGCGGACGGCACGCTCGAGGGCACGTCCTGCGGCGCCGTGTTCGCGACCCACGTACAGCACGATCCGGTCGGCGCCGACCACGTCGGCCGCCAGCTCAGCGCCGTCGAGGATCAGGTGCGGCCGGGTCGCCATCAGCGTCCGGTCCTTGGCGCTGAGGGGCTCGCCCTCGGCTCCGTTGACCAGGACCACGGCCGCCCCGCCGGATCGCTCGGCGACGCTGGCCCACTTTCGTCCAACGGGGAAGCCGGCGCCGCCTCGGCCGAGCAGGCCGCTGGCGATCAGCGTGTCACTCAACCCGGCACGCACGGCCTTGCCGGGCAAGGAGCCAAGGCGGGTCCGGTGGCTGGCAAAGGATTCGGCCCCATCCGCGAGCAGCGGACCAGCGAGGAGTCGTGGCTGCATCAGCGTTCCGTCCGACCGGCGACGACCGAGTCGAGCGAGGGCCGGAGCGTCGGCCCGACCGCCCAGCGCCAGGCGAGCGCCGTGATCACTGCGAGGATGCAGATCCCGTCGACCGCGAGCATCCACGGCGCGAAGCCATCGGTGCCGGCCGTCAGGCCGTGCCAGACCGAAAGCGGCCAGGAGGCATAGGCCGCCCAGTGGATCGCCCGCCAGACGCGGTGCGCGATGCGGTCGCGGAGGAGGCTGGTGATGATGATGGCAAGGGTCAGATGCAGCGACAGGACGCCGAGCGCGACTGCCAATGGGCGATAGGACGAGGCCAGGGGGATGACCGCGGCCAGCAGCCCGAGGTTGGTGAACGGGTCGAGGACGGCGGTGAGGATGTGGATCGCCAGGAAGATGAGCGTCACCAGCGACACCATCCGGTGGACCTCGACGGTCAGGAATCGCGGCCAGCCCGGACGACTGAAGCGGGTGACGGTCAGCAGTCCGAGGCAGACGACCGCGGTGGACAGCAGCAGCGTGACGACGCCGGCTCCCCGCGTGATGAACCAGAGGATCTGATCGGACATGTGGTTGGTGGGCTCCAGGTTCGGGTCCCGCATCCGTACCGGCCCATCTGCCGGTCCGGTGACCCGGATCGAAGACGAGTGTCAGCGAAGGTTCCTGTCGGTCCGATTACGCCGCCGCGGACGAGGCCGGATCCGGCCAGCCGCCCAGTCGCACGATCGTCCCATCCATCGCGACGAGACGTGCTGCGGCGCCCGTCGCGTCCAGCCAGGATCGACCGCCCTCGCCCATGACGATGGTCGCGGTCGCGAGCGCATTGGCCTCGACGCAGGTCGGGGCCACGACCGCGACGGTCCGCCACGGACCGACGACCGGGGCGCCCGTGCGTGGGTCGATCAGGTGATGCATGGTCGCGCCTGAGGTCGTGCGCCAGTGGCGGACGGTGATGCTCGAGGTGGCCAGGGCCCCGCCATCGATCGCGACCACCTCGCCCTCGGCGTCCGGCGGGGTCTCGCTGTCTTCGGCGGCCAGGATCCGCCATCCGCCCTCGGGCGGGGTGCCAGCGGTCGCGATGTCGCCGCCAAGGCTCACCAGGACGCCGGTCGCGCCAGAGACGTCGAGGGCAGCGGCGGCGGCCATGTCCGAGGCCAGCGCCTTGCCCGTCGACCCGAGGTCCAGTTCCACACCCACCGGGATGTGGAGGGCGCGGCTCCACGACTCGTAGCGGATGGCCTGCCAGCCGGGGACACGTTCGAAACGGATCGTGACCGGAGCAAGACGGTCGGCGACGATCGCGAAGTCGGCGTCGTAGCCGATGGCACGCATGGCGCGACCGACCGTCGGGTCCACGGCGCCGTCGGTACGTGCGGCAGCCGCCAGGGCGACCTCGATCGCGTGGCCGAGCAACGGGCTCACGGTGGTGGTGGTGCCGCGTGCCGCGCGGATCTGCGACAGCTCACTGTCCGGACGGAATCGGCTGTAGGCCAGGTCGACATCGGCCAGGACCTGGACGACCGCGGCGCGCGCAGCCGCGTGGTCGCCGCCGTCGGTCAGCAGGTGCGCCGACGTCCCGATCGCGCGCCATTCCGCGCGCTCGATCATCCGCCTGAGCCACCGCTCGAGACATGGGCGTGGTGCGTCTTGCGCGGGGTGGGAGCCGGCGTCGGAGCCGCCGCGATCCGTGGCGCCGCCCCACTGGTGACACCGCTGCCCTGCCCGCTGGTCCCGCCCTTCGTGACCGGCGGCAGCGTCGGTGCGCTGGTGTCGTCCTGGGTGCCGTCGACCGTGCTCGACCCGCTGTCGACCGCCTGGTCGTCGAACCCGTGATAGGTGAACGCGGCGAGCCCGCCGAACCCGGCTGTCGCGGCGACCCCGGCCAGCGTCGTGCCCACGGTGAGGTTGCGCAGACGATCGATCGCGCGTGCGCGCTGATGCCTGGAGCGGCGGGTGTGGTCGTGCATGATCGATAGTGTCCCGGTCGTTCCTTTCGGTTTCATGACAGGTATACCGCGAGCGCGCCACGCTGTCATCCGACCGACGGGTCAGCGGCCCATCGTCGGGGCCGCGATCCTTGTCGCCATCGGTCTGGTCGTGGCGCACGGCCTCCTACGGCGCGACCAGCCACGCGCGATCGTGCTGGCCACGAGCATCCTGGCGCTGGCGTTCTACCTCGCCCCCACCCGTGTCCACGAGCGCTGCCTCTTCCCGTTCTTCGCTACTGGCGCGCTCCTTGCCGCGGCGACCCTGCCGGCGCTCGGCGCGTACCTGTGGACCGATCTGCTGAACACGGTCGACCTCCATGCCGGGCTTGCGGGAGGCCTGGCGATCGGAGGCGGTCGTGGTGGTGCTCGTCGCGATCGGGCAGACCGCCGTCTTGGTCGGGCTTTTCGCGTGGTGGATCGTGCTCGTCGTGCGGCCGTCCGCGGCGCTCTCCATCGGCCCGGCCATCGATCCGATCCGGGTTGCACCCGGGTGACGAGGACCGTACGATGCAGTCACCCTGAGACGGTCGCGTATGGGGCCCGTCCGTGTTCACTTCGGTGCCGGATGCATGGGCCCGCGTTGATCGGCCAGGTCTGGAGGTAGTCGCATGGCGACGGTGACGTTCGAAGGCGTCAACAAGATCTACGGCGATTTCCACGCCGTCAAGGATCTCAACCTGGAGATCGGCGACGGCGAGTTCATGGTCCTGGTCGGACCATCGGGCTGCGGGAAGACGACCAGCCTGCGCATGATCGCCGGGCTCGAGGAGATCAGCTCCGGGACGCTGCGCATCGGCGACCGCATCGTCAACGACGTCGCCCCCAAGGATCGCGACATCGCGATGGTCTTCCAGAGCTACGCGCTCTACCCCCACATGTCCGTCCGCGAAAACCTCGCCTTCGGGCTGAAGCTGCGCAAGGTTCCCAAGGCGGAGATCGAGCGTCGCGTCAAGGAAGCGGCCGAGACGATCCAGCTCGAGAAGCTCCTCGACCGCAAGCCGAAGGAACTGTCCGGCGGCCAGCGTCAGCGCGTGGCACTCGGTCGGGCCATCGTCCGCGAACCGGCGGTCTTCCTGATGGACGAGCCGCTCTCGAACCTCGACGCCAAGCTGCGCGTCCAGACGCGCGCCGAGATCGCCCGCCTGCATCAGCGCCTCGGGACCACGATGGTCTACGTCACCCACGACCAGATCGAAGCCATGACGATGGGCACCCGGATCGCGGTCATGAGCGACGGCATCCTCATGCAGGTCGGTACGCCGCAGGCGCTCTACGACACGCCGCTCAACCGGTTCGTCGCGGGCTTCATCGGCAGCCCCTCGATGAACTTCATCGAGGTCCACATGGACGGGACCGGTGACGGAGCTCGACTGGTCGGCGCGTCCGACTGGGCGATCCCGCTCCCGGCCCGCTTCCGTGAGACCGCCGCTCCACGCGTCGGGCACACCCTCGTCGCTGGCTTCCGGCCCGAGCACCTGGACATCGGCGAGGCCGGCAGCGGCGTCGGCAGCTTCCGGGCCCGGGCTGACGTCGTGGAGTACCTCGGCAACGAGGAGCTCCTGCACGTCAACGCCGCGGGACAGGACATCGTGGCGATCGTCGACTCGTCGCACAACGTGCGACCGGGCGACATCGTCAACCTCGTCCTGCCGCTCGACAAGCTCCACCTCTTCGACGGCGAGACCGGCGACTCGCTGGGCGCCGGCCAGGCCGCCGCGGCGGTCGCCTGAACGACTGACCGACCAGACCCATGGCAGCATCGACCCCGGAGGATCCCTCCGGGGTCGATCTCGTCGAACGGGTCGTGGATTCGCGGGTCATCCACAAGGGCCGGTATCTCACGTTCCGGGTCGACACCGTCGAGCTCCCCGATGGGTCGCGGTCCACGCGCGATATCGCCGGACACCCTGGAGCGGTCGCGATCGTCGCGATCGACGACGATGACCAGGTCCTCCTCGTCCGCCAGTTCCGTCTCCCCGCCGGGCGGGTCTTGCTGGAGATCCCGGCCGGGACGCTGGACCGCGATGCCGACGGTGCCACGGAGGACCCGGATCTGGCAGCCCGCCGCGAGCTCGAGGAGGAGACCGGCATGCGCGCCGGTTCGTGGACGCAGCTTGGTTCGTTCTACACTGCGCCCGGATTCACCGAGGAGCTGATGCACCTGTATCTCGCCACGGATCTGCGACCAGCGGGCGTGGGCCGTCTCGGGCCGGATGACGACGAGAACCTGCTGCTCGAACGACGGCCCTGGCGTGACGCCGTGGCCGCCATCGACGCGGGCGACATCGTGGATGCCAAGTCGATCGTCGGACTGTTCTGGCTCGCTCGACGCCGGGGGGCGCCGCCATCGTGATCGAGCCCTCATGACCACGGTCATCCGGAGCGCGCGACCGGATGATGCGCCGGCGATCCGATCGGTCATGGAGGCCTCGCTGACGGTCGACCGACTGCCTGGCTTCAACCGGGCCGAGATCGATCGCGCCATCCGCCGCCTCATCCCCGCCCTCGACGGCACGGTCGTCGCCCTCGAGGATGGCCGCGTCGTCGGCTACTGCACGCCCCATAACGACGATCTGACCGTCCATCCCGATGCTCGCCGGCGCGGACACGGGCGGCGCCTGTTCGAAGGCGGGCGCGAGCTTGCTCGCACGAGCGGCGACGACGAACTGCAGTTCTACGTCCCGAGCCACCTGCCGGGTTCGGTGGCGTTCGCCGAGGCGATGGGTCTGCGCTATCGATCCAGCCAGTGGCGATTCCAGCTCCACCCGGAGCAGCCCGTGGCGTCGCCTGTCCTCCCGACCGATCTGCTGGCCCGCACGTGGGACGACGTCACGGGCGTCTCGATGGAGTCGTGGGTCGACTTCATGCGGTCATCGTTCGAGGGCCACCCGACCAGGATGACGTGGCGGACAGATGTGGTGACCCACGTCCACGCCCAGCCCGAATTCGACCCCACGCTCGTCCTGACCCTGGCTCCCGTCGACCACCCGACGGGCCTCGTGGCGTTCACCCGGATCGAGGTCATGCGCGATGACGCCGGGGCGTGCGTCGGCGAGATCGGGCTGATCGGCGTCCTCCCACAGTGGCGGCGGCGGGGCCTCGGGCGCGAGCTGCTGCGCTGGGGGCTGGCCACCTTGCGCGACAGGGGCGCCGGCATGATCGAACTCAGCGTCGAGGCGTCCAATGAACGGGCGACCACGCTCTATCGCGCCCACGGCTTCGAACCCGCCATCGAGTGGCCGCACTGGATCATGCCGGTCGGCTGACCGGGCCGGGCACGCGCGGACGCCTGGCGCTGGCGGGATGCGTGCGTGACACGCACTTCGGCCACGTCCGAGCGCGGACCGATGACTGTTCGGACCGAATCCGCAGCCTGATAGGCGGTGCACACGGGACCTGTCGCGCGGGTGCGTGTCATACGCGCAGGCAACTGACCGCGCGGGGTCGCGGCGGTGAGCGCCCGGCCGGGGGCGGCTCCGGGTCAGGGCTGCCGCTCGGCCGAGCCACTACGGATCGGCGCGCATGAACCAGCAATGTGGGCCACCGACTGGCGAGATCCCTTCCGACGCGACCGCAAACCCGCGGGCCTCGTAGTACGGCACGTTGTTCGATTTGTCGGTGATGAGGAAGGCCGGCACGCCATCCTCCGCCGCGCGCGACAACCCGACCTGAAGCAGGGCGCTCCCGATGCCTGTGCCGCGATGCGCGCTGTCCACCGCCAAATGGTCGAGATACCAGTGCGGACCATCCGGGTGATGCGTTCCGATCCACGACCAGAACGCGTCGAGATCGGCGATGGCCAGTTCATCGGCGTCGTCCGGGACGACCAGCGGGCCGGCCAGGTCGCTCATCGCCTGGAATCCCGTTTCGGATCCGGGCGGGAACCACAGCGCGGCCCCTGCCGCATCGATCGTCCAGAGCCATCCCCGGGCGACGGCCTCGGACTCGAACGCGGCAAAGAACTGTCGGAGGCGCGTCTCGACATCCGCGCTGCCGAATGGGAAGGTGGCCATCGGGTCATCGACGAACGCACGCGCCACGGATGCGGACAGGGCCGGGATGTCAGCCAGTGTCGCGAGCCGGACGCGCGAGTGGAGCCCCGAGTCGGCCATGACCGTCAGCCCTCGCTCGAGTCGCGGGCTGCCGCCCCGAGCCGGGCCAGTGCCTCGCGATAGAGCGTGGTGTTCGGGCTGAGCGCGACCGCGAGTCGCAGATGCGTGCCAGCTTCGTCGCGCCGGCCAAGCCGCTTCAGGCTCTGGCCCAGCGCGAACTGCGCGTAGTGCCCAGACGGGTCGATGTCGAGCAGGCGCTCGAACGTCGCCCGCGCGCGTTCGTGCTGACCGGAGTTGTAGTACGCCCGCCCGAGCGCCTCGAGGATCGAGCCGCGGTCCGGCTCCAGCCGATCGGCCCGTTCCAGCACGATCGCGGCCTGAGCGTGATGGCGACGGTCGAGGAGTGCGTGGCCGCGCTGGAGCAGGTCGTACGGGCTCTCTGGATCGTCATCGTCCGCACGCCGCTCGTCGGGTCGCTCGCGGTCGTCCTGCATGCCCGAATGGTGGCACGAGTCGGTAGCCGCGTGCGCCAGCGATCCGCCGCCTACGCCTCGCGGTACGCGGCGAGGTCCACCGACACCAGCCTGGGCGACTCGGTAAGACCCGGGATGCGCCCGCGCTTGGCGATGGGCGTGCCGTCGATCACCTTGATGTCACCGGTGAAGTCGATCGGCGTGGCGCCGCTGATGTATGAGCCCACGGCGTACGAGTCGACCGGCGCGCCGGCGCCCTTGAAGTAGGCGATCCGATCCGGGGTGATGCCGCCGCTGACCGTGATCTTCACGTGCTGGAACCCGGCCTGGTCGAGTCGGGCGCGGACTTCGTGGACGAGATCCGCGGTGACCCGGCCGCGCTCCGACGGGGTGTCGAGGCGGATCCCGTAGAGCCGGTCGCCGAGCGCATGCGCGACCCGGAGCGCCTCCTCGGCCTCGTCCTTGAACGTGTCGACCAGCACGATCCGCGGCACCTCCGGCCCGATATGCCGATCGAACGCGAGGGCGGCCTCCACCGTGTCGCCGAAGATCAGGACCAACGAATGGGGCATGGTCCCGGTGGGGGCGAGCCCAGCCAGCCGGGCGCCCGCGGGGGTCGATGCGCCGACGCACCCGCCGACGATCGCGGCATAGTCGAGGACGTCGGTGATGTCCGGGTGGATATGGCGCGCCCCGAAGCTGATGACCGGATCCGGCGCCGCGGCGACCACGCATTCGCGCGCGGCGGTCGCCCAGCCGGTCGAGTGCGCGAGCATCCCCAGGAACGCCGTCTCATACATCCCGAACCGCCGGTAGCGGGCCCGGATGCGCAGCACGATCTCCTTGGACGTGATGGCGTCGCCATCGGAGAGGGCCTCGATGGACGTCTCGGCGGGGTCGGCGCTGGCCAGGACATGCCCGAGGAGATTCTTCGCCTCGTCCATGCCGCACAGGATCGCGTCCTGGCGGGTGAAGACCTCCATCGTGACGATAGGGTCGCGGCCCTCGCGTTCGAGGATGCTTTCCGCGCGAGCGAAATAGACGTCGGCGGAGTCACCGGACAGGATCTCGAGCGACGGACGGGCTCGCTTCAGACCCACGGGTTCGACGGCTCCTTCTTCGCGTGGCTTCGACCACCGGACCGGTCCGGGGTGCCGGCGAGTGTACCGTACGGCCCACGCACGACGCCGATCCAGGCGACGGCTCAGCGCGTCAGGCGGTGTGCCTGGCGAACGATCCACCGGCGCTGCCGCCGGCCGACGGACCAGAGGATCACGAGGGCACACGCGAAGAAGCCGGCGACGGCCAGGATCAGCAGGCTCGTCACGCGGCTGCGCCCGAGAGGCGACGCCGACGCCCAGATCGACGCGGCCTCGTCTGACGCCGCCGCCGACGCCGCCAATTCTCCTCGCGCGAAGGCGGTCCTGGCGGCGACAAGGCTCGCCCCCGGCGTGTCACCCCACAGACCCATCGTCGTGACCAGGCCATCCCCGGAGGGACGCGCCGCGGCGGCGGCCTGGTAGCGCGCGATCGCCGCCAGCTCGGCCGTCCCTTCGTCGAGCGCGGCCGCGAACCCAGCGTCACCCTCGAATGCCACACGCAGCGAGGTCGGCGGGGTCAGCCCAGCCGCGGCGGCTGCCCGGGCGACGGCCGTCCGCTCGTCGAGGACCTGCGTCGCCTGGTCCAGGAGCGCGCCGGCGTCCTCGAACCGCCAGGCACGGAGCGCGTCACGGATGGGCTTGGGGAGCTGCCACCCATCGGTGACCGCCAGGACCGCCGCATAGCGGGTGCGTGCTGCCGCCCGCGCATCGAGCAGCGCCAGGTCCTCAGGTCGGGCCACCCACGTGCGCCACAGGTCGTCGAACGACTGCCCCGTCTCGGCTTCGAGCAGGTCCAGCAGGCCGCGCCAGTCCGGGGCTCCCGCGACCGTCTCGGGCGGCCCGGTCGCGGCCGTCGTGGAGGTCCCGGTGGGCGGCTGGTAGGCTCCGACCCGCGCCGCCGCATCGCCCCACACGCGCCGCAGCGTGTCCGCACCGGCCCGTTCCGCGATCGCGTTCGCCAGGGCAAGCGAGGCGGCATAGCCGTAGCTCTCCGCCGCGCTCGACGCGCGCCCGATCGCCTCCCAGGCATTGAGCGGGATGCGTGACTTCTTGAGCGCATCGGTCAGGACGGGTCCGGTCACCTTGATCTTGAGGGTCGCGGCAGCCTGCTGCGCGTAGTAGGACGCGAACGCTTCGTTCTCCCAGCGGTCCGCGAGGAGCGCGCCGTCAAACCAGGCGTGCGCGGATTCGTGGAGCACGACCAGGCTGTCGGCGTAGTAGGCGATCTGGACGAGGTCGTTCGTCGGGTCGAACAGCCCGGCGTAGCCGCTGGCAGAGCGGCTGACCGCTTCCTGGATCGTCAGCGGACTCGTGCGCGGCCAGCGCAGGCCGATGGCGGTGCCGAGGACCGGCAAACCCTTCGCCACCAGCGTCCCCACTCGCGTGTCCCAGGCAGCGTCATCCGGCCACGAGCGGATGGTCAGCGGTGCCGGGCTCCCCTCCACGATCGGCGCGATAGATCGCGCGCGGTAGGCGCCGGGACGATCGGCAACGAGGAACGCGAAGAACGACAGCGGTTTGGCAAGGGTCCCCGAGCGGAAGATCGTGCGTCCGGCGGTGTCGGTCGAGGGGGCCGGGATGGCCCCGCCGGCCACCTGGGCCTGGTAGCCCTTCGGAAAGACCACCATGACCGTGCTGCCGGGTGTTGCGTCGCTGGCGAAGGCCCACACGGGGAACGAGACCAGGGAATCGCCGACCCGGATATCGCGGGTCGCCTTGCCGCCCGTATCCACGATGTCGAACCGGAGACGGTACGTGGCGGTCTGGCCGCTGTAGAGCCGGGCACCGAGCCTGATCCGCAGGATCGTGGCATCGGCCGACCTGCTCGACACGGCGACCGATGGTGTCCCGGCCCCGGTCCAGCTGACGGCATAGGCGCTCGTGTGCGGGATCACCGCGAGGAACGCCTGGTCGAAGAAGTAGCGCGTGGTCTTGGTGTCGACCAGGTGGTTTGCCAGGGTGAGGTCGATCGTCACCCGGACGCGGTGGTTCGCCGGCTGCACGTCGTAGCGCGCCGCGCCGACGATGGTCAGGTCGGGACTCGCCGCTCGGACCTCGCTGACCCGCGGCGGCGCGGCGATCAGGCCGACCGCCAGCGCGAGGGCTGCCAGGACGGGGAGCGCATGGGTCCGCCGCCGACCGGTCGCCGTCGCGCGATCGCGCCGGTGCGGCCCGGTCATCCCGTCAGGAGCTCCGGCAGCCGCCCCTCATACCGCACGAGAAACGCCTCGTTGCGCGATATTCGGCCGGACTGGTCGGGCGCGCGCCCGCCGATCCAGATCCAGCCCTTCGATTCGTCGAAGAGGCGGTCCGCGATGCCAAGGACCCGGGCGATGGCGAGCCCGAGCTGGTCTTCGTCCGCTTCGGCGATCGGGACCTCCACCGCGAGCAGCGGCCGCTCGTCCTCGCCGACGCTGAACTTCGCGAACGGGAACTCGTCGTTCCAGCGCAGCAGCTTCCGATAAGACTTGCGGAACATGTCGTTGATCGGCGGCGCGTAGTGCGCCCAGACGATCAGCGCGAGGCTCGGATCGAGGATGACGGTGATCCGCAGGTCGAATCGGCGACGACCGTCGAGGACGAGATCCCAGGACGCGATCCCGTCGCGATCGGCGCGTTCGAGCGTCACCAGACCGAGCTCGACGAACCAGTGTTCGACGTGGTCGGAGGACGGCGGGGACACATCGGGGACGTGGGATGACATGGCCCCGCGGAGTCTAGCCGAGACCGCGCGCGGGTCGCCGTGGGTGTGCGGGTGGCCTCGCGCAGGCGTCAGTCGTCGATCGGGCGTCCCTTGCCGCGGGCCGTCACGACCCGGCTCGCCACCGGGCGGTCCTCGTTCCGATCCGCCGGCCGGGCGTCGCGGCCGCGGCTCGCCCCGGGCTTCGGGTTCACCGACTCGCCGCTGTGCACGACCCGGCCCGTGAAGTCAGAAGTGCGGATGTCCGCCGCGATACGGACGTTGCGACCGATGCGCGCGCCACGCGGGATGATCGCGTGCTTGCCGACCACGGTGATACCCGTGTTGAGTCGCGTCGGTTCGTTCTTGTTCGGCTTGTCCGGGAACGGGCCATCACCGACGATCGCGCCCTGGCCCACGACGACCTCCTTGTCGAGGATCGAGCGGTCGACAACGGCACCGGGCCGGATGATCGTGTCGAACATGACGATCGAATCGCGCACGACGGCGCCGACGCCCACGCGCACGCCCGGCGAGAGCACGGAGTTGACGACCATGCCTTCGATCACGCAGCCGTGGCTGATCAGGCTGCGATGGATCTGCGCGGTGGATCCCACCTTCGCCGGGGCGCGTTCCTCGGACCGAGTGTGGACGACCCAATCCTTGTCGTACAGGTCGAGTTCGGGTTCGTCCTCGAGGAGGGCCATGTTGGCCTCCCAGTACGACTGGATCGTCCCGACGTCCTGCCAGTAACCGTTGTAGCGATAGCCGTAGACGCGGGCCCCAGCCTCGATCATCGCCGGCACCACGTTGCTGCCGAAGTCCACGCGATCCTCGGACAGCCACTTGCGCAGGGCCTTCTTGGTGAAGACGTAGACACCCATCGAGGCAAGATCGCTCTTTGGCTGCTTGGGCTTCTCCTGCCATTCGACGACGCGATCGGCGTCGTCCATCGCCAGGATGCCCATCCGCGACGCATCGGCCAGCGGGACGCGCCGGACCGCGATCGTGACGTCCGCGCGATGGCGCCGGTGCGCGGCGATGAACGGCGTGTAGTCCATCTTGTAGATGTGGTCGCCGGCGAGCACGAGGACCGTGTCGGACGGGTCGTGCTCGAGGACGTTGAAGTTGCGCAGGACCGCGTCGGCCGTGCCGCGGTACCACTCCGCCACGCGGCCGCGCGAGATGTACGGCTGGAGTAGCTTCACGCCGCCGCGATTGCGATCGAGGTCCCATGGACGACCGAGCCCGATGTGGTCGTTGAGGGAGCGCGGGTTGTACTGGGTCAGCACGACCACGTCGTCGACGTCGGAGTTGACGCAGTTCGAGAGCGTGAAGTCGATGATCCGGTACTTGCCACCGAACGGCACCGCTGGCTTCGCGCGCTCCTGCGAGAGGATGGAGAGTCGCTCTCCCTCGCCGCCCGCGAGGATGACCGCCATCGTCCGCTTCACCGGTCCCGCCTCCGACTCTGGAACCTGCCGCCCGCGGTCGATGCTAGCACGGGTGGCACCACGCCCGGTGAACGGCGGATGGACACGACGTCAACATGTGACACTCCCGAACAGCGGAAGGAACAGACCGACACGAACGACGAGCTCGAAACCCGCCCCGGGTCCTGGTCGGCCAGCCCTTGGTCGGCAGCCACGCGGCGCTGGGCCGATCTCCTCCACCGGTGGCCCGGGTTCTGACAACCGGCCATCAGGCGGGCACTCGTCACCGAATCCGGACGCTCGGACCGCGCCTCGTGCACGAGCGACGACCGGCTTTGTGTCATCCGGCCGCGTCAGGAGCGAATGACGGGAAACGCCTGACGAGTGCCCGCCTGGGGAGCGGATAACGGAAATCGAGCGCCCGCGGTCGTGGAGGGACCGCCGGTCGCGTGCGAACCCGGAATCGCGCGTCGGCCGAACCCGGAACCCGGAACCCGGAACCCGGAACCCGGAACGCTCGCCCCCGGGGCACCGGACCGCCGGGCGGCGGGCTAGAGGAACAGACGGGGGTTGGCGAACTGGCCGTTGAGCATCACGGCCCAATGCAGGTGTGCGCCTGTCGAGTGGCCGGTGCTGCCCTCGTAGCCGATGACCTGCCCGGCGTGGACCTGGCTGCCCTGGTGGATGCCGCCGGGATATCGTGGCTGCAGGTGTGCGTACCAGGTCTGAAGCCCCGAGCTGTGGGCGATGATCACGATCCAGGCCGGGTCCGACCCGTCGGCGTAGTTCCAGCCGACATAGGCGATCACGCCATCACCTGAGGCGTGGACCTGCGTGCCGTACGGTGCCACGACGTCGATGCCCTGATGGAAGTGGGAGCAGCTCCCGTATGGCGGCTCCCAGGCGAAACCGGTGCACCCGAATTCCTGGGTGACGATGCCCGCCATCGGCCACGCAAGCGAGCCGTTGTACTGCGACGGGATGTTGCCCTGCTGACTCTGCCGCGCGACGATGTCCGCGATCTTGCGCGCCAGCCGCTTCTGGGCCGCGGCCGCCGCAGCGAGCGCATGGGCGGCGTTCTTCTTGTTGACGGCCAGCCTCGCGTAGCTCGCGCGCTGCTGGGCGAGGTTCTGCTGGGTCGCCTTCTCGAGCCGTCGCAGTTCGAGACGGCTGGCCTTGAGCGCGCCGAGGCTCGCGTCGAGCTTGGCCTTCTGGGCGGCCGTCGTGACGCGCAGGTCGTCCGTGCGCGCCCGCGTGTCGGATACGTTCTGCGTCAACTGGGCCAGCGTCCGCTGGTCGACGACGATCTGCGCCGCGAGCGCCTTGTCCTGTTCGCCGACCGCGATGTAATCGTTCATCTCGGTCAGCAGGTCGTTGAACGTGCCACCTGACAGGAACGATTCCAGCATCGAGGTCCGACTGGTGTCGTAGGCGCTCCGGATGCGGTCCACCAGCATCGCCTTGCGCGACCGGAGCTGGCTCGCCTTGGCGTCCTGCTGGGTCTCGAGGAGGGCCAGCGCGAAATCCTGCCGTCCGAGCTGGAGGACAAGGTCGTTGTAGGCGGTCTGGACCACGGCGATCCGGTTCCCCATGGACGTGATCTTGGCCTTGACCGTGACGAGGTTCGCGTTGATGCCGGACAGCTGATGGCGCGTGGCCGCGATATCGGCCGAGACGCTCGCCTGGAGCGCGTTCAGGGCCGCGACGGCGGCCTTCTGCGCCTCGATCTGGTGCTTGAGGCGGTCCTGTGCGGCCTTCGCGTCGCTCAGCTGGTCGCCCCGGACGATCGTGGTGGAGGCAGGCGCACCCACCATGCCCAGCGCCATCGGCAGGAGGAGCAGGAGCGACAGGATGCGACGACCCGAGGGACCTCGTCGCGTGCGAGCGGACGTCCAGCCTGAGCCGACCGGGTCGGCCATGCCTGCGGAGCGGCCGTTCACGAGGGCGATGTCATCGTGCGAGCAACCTCCGGGGATCGCGCCCGGGTCATGGGAAGACCCGCGGCAACGCCTGCGGCGACGCCCGCCGGTTCACCGCCGTCCCGTCGAGGCACACGAGGAACGACACCGGCGTTGGCGGCATTCTACGCCTCGGAGTCTAGGGGGCCACCGGACGACGTCATCCCCGACGATGGTCAGCGAGGCCATGGGCCGGTCGGCGGCTGGCGTGACGAGGGGTCAGGCGCCGCGGATCAGCACAGCCCACAACGCCCCGAGGATGAGGAACGGGCCGAACGGGACGAAGCTCCGGCGCCCGATCCGGCCGGCCACGAGCAGCGCTGCGAGGACCAGACCGGCCACGATGAGGCCCACCAGGAGGCCGCCGAGCGCGCGGCTGCCACCGACCATGAGCCCGACGCCGACGAGCAGCTTCACGTCGCCGCCGCCGAAGGCCCCGGCCCCGAACGGGATGGACGGCAGGAAGAGCGCAGCCGGGATCGCGATCGCGGCGATGACCGCGAGGACCCAGTCGCCACCGACCAGCGGGTCCTGGCCGCTGACCGCATAGAGCAGCGCGATCGGCACCACGGGGATCGTCAGCACATCGGGGAGCAGGCGCTGGTCAAGGTCCGTGGCAAGCCCGACGATGAGCGTCAGGAACCAGGCGCCGAACAGCACCATCGCCAGCGGGTCACCCCAGAAGCGGAGTGGCAGCAGTCCGAGCGCCACGGCACCGCCGACGGCCACGGCCACGGTCCGCCAGCCGACCGGCCTGCCGGCCGGGTTCTCTTCGTCGTGGTCGGGCCAGCGCGTCGCGAACCGTTCGGCGGCGAACCCGAGGACGGCTCCGGCCGCCCCGAACCCCAGCGCGAGCGGATCCACGCTGGCCGGTCCGCTCAGTCGGCCGCGGCGCCAGCCAGGGCCAGCTCCACGAGCGTTGCGTGGGCGACACCGGTCGCCCCGCGGGCCGCGAAGGGCAACGCCTTGCGGTAGTAGCCGGTCCCGGCGATGTCGAGGTGGACCCATGGCTTGGTCACGAATTCGCGCAGGAAGAGCCCGCTCTTGATGAGCGAGCCTTCCGCGGAGCCTGAGTTCTGGAGGTCGCCGTACCAGCTCTCCATCTCGGGAACGTAGTCGTCGATCAAGGGCATCTGCCAGTAGCGCTCGCCGGCGAGGCGGGCGGCGGCCATGACACTGTCGTAGAAGTCCTGCGGCTCCCCGAACCCGCCGCTGACGAGGTGACCGAGCGCCCGCGAGACGGCGCCCGTGAGCGTGGCGACATCCACGATGTGGGTGGCGCCCAGGTGCTCGGCGTAGGTCATCGCATCGCCCAGGATGAGGCGACCCTCGGCGTCGGTGTTGGTGATGTCGACCATCTTGCCGTTGAGCGCGCGGACCACGTCGCCGGGGCGGGTCGAATGCGGTCCGGGCATGTTCTCGACCGCCGGCGCCAGGGCCAGCAGCGGGGTCCCGGGGGCCAGCCTGGCGACCGTGGCGATGGCGGCGATGACGGTGCACGCCCCCGTCTTGTCCATCTTCATCTCTTCCATGCGGTCGGAAGGCTTGATGCTGATGCCGCCCGAGTCGAAGCAGACGCCCTTGCCGACGATCGCGAGGTGCCGCCCAAGACGGTCGTGCTCGTGGGCACCGCCGGAGCGCAGGACGATCATCCGCGGCGGGTTGTCGCTGCCTCGACCGACGGCCATGAACATGCCCATGCCGAGCTCCTCGGCACGTTCGGGTTCGATCACGTCGATCCAGAGGCCGTGCTGCTCCGCGATCGCGCGCGCCTCGTCGGCGAGCACCTCGGGGCTGACGTCGTTGGAGGCGCGGTTCGACAGGTCGCGGGCGATGTTCGCGCCCTCACCGATGATCACGCCACGCTGGGCCGACTTCGTCAGCGCTGCGACATCCGAGCCCGGCGACACGAGGATCAGCTCGTCGAGGACCGGCGGCGCGGACGGGACCGGGTCGAGGTAGATGTGCTTCGGGTCATAGGTGCCCTCGACGACCCCGCGGGCAATGAGGCCGGCCGCGACCGCTGCATCCTCGCCGAACGCCGCCGTGAGTGGCTCCAGCCAGATCGCGACACGCGTGGCATGGCGACCACCGAGCCGATGCTGGACCGCCGCGCCGGCATGCACCAGCGTCTCTCGATCGACGCCCGCGGCCGGCCCGATGCTGAGCGTCAGGACGCGCGTCGCGGACAGGGTCCCTGGGGCCACCACCGAGGATGTCCATTGCTTTGATCGCAGCTCACCGAAGGCCTGCTGGGCGCGGATCTCCCCGCCGGTGCGGCGATCGAGCTCATCGAGCGGCCCGTCGAAGGCTGGCTCCCCGACGATCGGGACGACGAGGACATCGGCGGTGACATCCCAGGGCTGGTCGTTGACGACGCGGACATCCACGGATGCGGGCTCCTCTGGAAGGGCTGGGCCGACCCAGGCACGTACGGCTACCGGGCGGTCGAATGTTGCGGGAAGTGTAGCGTCCCGCGTCGGGTGGTCGGCCGGCATCGCGCCGCACCGACGCCGTGTCAGGGTGCGGCCGAGGGTGCTGGCGCGGTTGCCGCCGCAAGCGCAGCCTTCGCCTGTTCGATGGCGACCACGGCCCCATTCAGGCCACCCTCGGCCACCCCGGCCATGATCAGGACCAGGCCGCGCGAGTCGGGTGGCAGCTGGGCACGGGCCACCTTCTCCGCCGCGATCGCAGCCTTGACCTTCTTGGCGACCTTGGTCCGCACGGCCGTGTACAGGTCCGAGAGCGCCGCGTCGTACGCTTGGTTCCGGCGCAGCCACTCGTCGAGGACACTCACGTCGACGGTGCTCGCGAGCGCATCCCGGAACGTGCGCGTCTCGGTGATGACGGCCTCCGCCTGGGTGACGGTCTTGATCGCGGCCACGTAATTCGCCGCGCGACCCTGGGTGGCGGCCATGGCGACCAGCCGATCGTGTTCCGCGAGCTGCGCGGCGAGGTGGCCGGCCGACGCCGCCCCGCCGCTGAGGCGGCGCCACGCCGCGCTCAGACCATCCAGCGTCGAGAGTGCCGCCACGATCGAGGCGTACCTGGTCTGGACCGCGGGCGAGACATGCAACCCGGCGTCGACGTCGCCGACATGCGGGAGCGCGCCCAGCCGGGCCTGGATGGCGGCGGTCTGCGAAACGATCTTGGCCAGCAGGTCATCGCCTGTCGCGATGGCCGCATCCACGGTCGTGGTGTCGCGGGCGACGGTCGCCGCAAGCGCGCCGCGCGCCTGCGACCCGAACGAATCCACGGTGTCGCCGAGCGCACCGAGGTCGGCCTGGGCGGCATCAAGACCCGGCGTGACGGTGGCGTCGCTGTCGTAGGTGAGCATCGCCTGTACGGACCCACCCGAGCCCTGGTCTCCGGCCGTGACCAGACCCGCGCCGCCGAACGCGATCGCGACCACGGCCAGCAGCCAGGCCAGCCGCGTGACCAGGCGCCGCAGGATCGACATCAGGCGGCGGTCGCTCCGGGGACGGTATCGCCGCGGGTCCGCTGGTCGTTCAGCTTGGCGCGCAGGTACCCGAGCTGGCCCTCCATGCCGCGCGGCTCGAAGGCGAATCGCGTGGGGATGACGTCGAGCGCGCCGATGTTGTCGAGCTTCAGCTGGCGGAGCTGATCGGTCGCGACGGGGAACGGCAGGTGCAGGAATTCGCTCGCACCCGCGACCAGACCGATGAGCGGCACGGGCATCGGGACGATCACCCGGCGCTTGCCCATCGCCGAGAGCACCTCGGCCGTGATCTCGCGGTACGTCCAGTAGCGCGGTCCGCCCAGCTCGAACGACGCGCCGACCGTCGACGCATCCCCGATGGCCTTGACCACGACGCACGCCACATCGCCGACGTGGATCGGCTGGAAACGGCTGCGACCGTTGCCCGGGACCGGGATGACGCCCGGGGACAGGCGGGCGAGGTCGGCCACGATGTTGAAGAACCCGTCGCCCGCGCCGAACTGGAGCGACGGCTTGAGGATCGTCCAGTCGAGACCCGAGGACCCGACGATCGCCTCGGCCTTCGCCTTCGAGCTCGCGTAGTGCAGGGTCGGGTCATCGGTGACCCCCATGGCACCCATGTGGATGAGCCGTCGCACGCCGGCGGTCTTCATCGCCTCGACGACGGCGCGGGTTCCTTCGGTATTGACGAGGCGCAGGTCTGCCCCGCCATTTCGGTCGGTCGGGAGGGCGACCAGGTGGACGACTGCATCGACGCCGGCCAGCGCCGCGGGGAGAGTCTCCGGCTTGGTGACGTCGCCAGCGCGACTCTCGACGCGCTCGCGCCAGCCGGCCGGCAGACGCTCCACGACGAGTTCGGCCGCTGCCGGCGCATGGCTGAGGGCGATGACTCGATGGCCGTCGGCGAGCAAGGCGGGGAGGGTCCAGCTGCCGACGAAGCCCGAGGCGCCGGTGACCAGGATCGTAGACATGGACGTTCGTCCTTCGCGTCTTCGGCTCGCACGTACGGCGGCCTTCATCATCCGTTCGGGCGCCGGGCCGAGGTGGATGCGCGAGGCGACCGATGGGGGCGACACCGGAATCGTAGCATCGCGTCATGACAGGACCGTCCGCGGGCTCATCGCGGGACACCGTGATCGCCTCCATGCCGAAGGCGGAGCTGCACCTCCACCTCGACGGGTCGCTGCGGGTGGCGACGGCGCTGGACCTCGCGCGGACCCGGGGCATCGCGGCGCCGACGGATGTCGAGGGCATGTCGCGCGTCCTGATCGCCCCGATGCCGTGCGCCGATCAGGCCGAGCTCCTGCGGGCGTTCGACCTCCCGATCGCGCTCATGCAGGACGCCGAGTCCCTCGAACGGATCGCCGCCGAACTCGTCGAGACGAAGGCGGCCGATGGCGTCCGCTACGTCGAGATCCGCTGGGGCCCGCTGTTGCACGTGGCGCGCGGGCTGTCGCTGGCGAACGGGATCGCTGCGGTCTGCGCGGGAGCACGGGACGCGGCAGGGCGCGCCGGGATCACCGTCCGGCTTATCTGCACGGCCCTGCGCTCGCATGACCCGGCCGCGAACGTCGTCCTCGCTGAGACCGCGGCCCGTTTCCGCGACCAGGGGCTGACCGGCTGGGATCTCGCCGGCGGCGAGGCCGCGTTCCCCGACCCGCAGCTCCATGCGCGGGCGTTCGAGGCCGCGCGTGCCGGCGGGTTGCGCATCACCCTCCACGCTGGCGAGTGGGGTGGCGCGGCCCAGGTCCGGCGCGCCCTGGAGATGGCGCCGGAACGGATCGCTCATGGCCCCGGAGCCGGCGACGACCCGGCGTTGCAGGCCGAGTTGATCGCGCGTGGCGTGACCCTGGACCTGTGCCCCACCTCGAATTGGCAGGCCGGCATCGTGCCGAGCGTGGCGGCACATCCGTTGGCCAGGCTGCATCGTGCCGGTGTGTCGGTGACGCTCTCCACCGATGACACCACGGTCTCCGACATCACGCTCTCGGAGGAGTACACCGCGGCCGTGGAGGAGATCGGTTTGACCATCCCCGAGCTCTGGACGATCGACCGGCACGCGCTCGACGTGGCGTTCTCGGACGAGGGGGACCTGGCACCGATCCGTGTCGCGTTCGATGCGTGGGCGGCCGGGGTGCCGGAGCTCGCCGGGTAGGGCTGGCCCTCGTCGCGCGGGGCGGGGACGCAATGCGCGTCCTGAAACGATTGGTGCGACACTGCGCCGCAGCACAAGGAGGAGTCCCCATGCAAGCATCCGAACGACGCTTGGTGCGTCTGTCAGCCTTGGCCGCAGCGGCGGTCTTCGCATTCGCGGCCTGTACCGGAAGCACGGCGAGCGTGGCCCCGAGCGTCGCGCCGAGCGTGGCCCCGAGCGCGTCCACGGCCGCCACCCTTGCCCCCAGCAGCGCGGCGCCGAGCGCCTCCGCGGCCCCCATCGCCGGTGGCCTGCTGGACAAGATCATCAAGGCCGGCAAGATCGTGGTCTCGACCGACCCGAACTACAAGCCACAGTCGTTCCTCAAGCCCGATGGCACGTTCGAGGGCTTCGACATCGACGTCGCGAACGAGATCGGCAAGCGACTCGGCGTCAAGGTCGAGTTCACCACCCCGAGCTGGGACGCGATCACGGCGGGTTCGTGGGCCGGTCGCTGGGATATCAGCGTCGGATCGATGACGATCACCACGCAGCGGCAGCAGGTGCTCGACTTCAGCCCAGCCTATTACTACACCCCGGCCCAGATGACGGCGACCGTGGCGTCCGGCATCACCACCCTTGACGGTCTCGCCGGCAAGACGGTCTGCGTCGGCAGCTCCACCACCTACGCCGACTGGCTGCAGGGCAAGCTGACGAGCGTCTCGCTCGGTCCGGTGGCCACACCTCCGGCCGGCGTCAAGGTCCAGACCCTCGATACCGAC